>JBEGVI010000190.1:0-39760 GCA_041178485.1 Bacteroidota bacterium
ATTGTCCTTTTCATCCTTGCCCGATTTAACAAGTTCATTGGGGACGTTCGGTAAGGTGTAGAGCAGTTGCAAGATTTCATTGTCAAGTTGATCAACCACAAGCTTCAGTTCTGACTCTTTAGCCTTCAATTCTACTGTTTTGGATTTTGCAGAATTAGCCTCCTCCTGTTTTCCCTGTTTGAAAAGTTCACCGATCTGTCTGGCAAGCTGGTTCTGTTCTGCTGCGATTGCTTCGAGCTCTGTTTTTGTAGCTCGCCACTGTTCGTCTTTCTCAAGAATGAGGTCAAGTGTTGCATTGGCATCAATGTTCCTTTTCTTGAGGCCTTCTAGAATGGCATTTTTATCGGTACGAATTCGGGTGATCTCGAGCATGTTTATTTATTTACAGAGGACTAAATTAATTTTAAATCAGTTTGAAAATCCTTTAGGTGGGAATTAACGAAACAAAAAAGGGCGAACCGAAGCACGCCCTAGACAGATCTTTTATATTCTTATGCTTCTGTAGCTAACGGAACTATAGAAACAAACGAACGGTTGTCTTTCTTCTTTTTGAACTCAACGATTCCGTCCGCCAATGCATAAAGTGTATGGTCTTTCCCAATACCTACATTTTCTCCGGGATGGTGTTGTGTACCACGTTGACGTACGAGAATGTTTCCTGCAATTGCCGCCTGACCTCCGAAGATCTTTACGCCTAGTCTTTTACTTTGCGACTCGCGACCGTTTTTAGAACTACCGACTCCTTTCTTGTGTGCCATGGTGTTTATTTTATATCAGCGAACTGACAGTGTTATTTAACTTTAATGTCTTTAATTGTGATCGCCGTAAAACTCTGACGGTGACCGTTCTTTTTCTCGTATCCTTTTCTTCTTTTCTTTCTGAAAACGATAACCTTGTCTCCTTTGACGTGATCATTCACTTCTGCAGTAACCTTAGCTCCTGCTATAGCCGGGGCGCCAACATTCACCTTGCCATCATTGTCAACCAAAAGTACTCGGTCAAATTCAACTTTTGAACCGGTCTCGGCTGCCAAACGGTGTACAAAGATCTTTTGGTCTTTTTGCACTTTGAACTGCTGCCCTGCTATCTCTACAATTGCGTACATAATAGCTGTTTTTAATTAATTTCTTTGAAAATAGGACGGCAAATATAGGAAAAATTCCAATTCGTGCGTCTTGAAACAGAATTTTATTCTTTGGATTCTGTTTCTTTCCTCTGAAACGCGTTAATGAGTACCACCCCGGATACAACAACGGCCATTCCAAGGAGCTGATGGACCCCAATTTTTTCTCCTGACAAACTTCCTAAAAGCATTGCTACCATTGGAATGAAGTAAGTAACGCTGCTGGCGAATATTGCAGAAGACCTTCGAATTACAATGTTGAATAGAAACACTGCTGCTACGGTTCCAAAAACAGAGAGTAAGCCGATGCTTCTCAATGAAATGAGCCCGTGAGGCGTGCCAATTGTCTGAAAAGGGTCAGATACGAGAAGCGCAATCAGGGATGGTATCCAGAGAATGGAGAAAGCCATGGATGTAATCTGGATGGAATTGAGGTGCTGAAGGCGGTATTTTATGGTGCTCAAACTGACAGCATACAGTAGGGTAGCTAAAACCACAGCTCCGGGATGGGTCCAATGAGTAGTTGTGTGACTGGATATCGATCCGCTCAGCAAAATGAAAAGGCCCGCACTGCCTATGATTATTCCGGTAAACTGAAGCCAGGAATAGGAGCTTTTGAAGAAAAAGATTCCCAGAAAGACGATGAAAAGAGGGGTGCAACTATTCAATACGCCTGCCAGCCCGGAGGGGATGCCCGTTTCAGCGTACGTGAATAAAAAGGCCGGGATAAAATTCCCACAAAGTCCTACCATGCTCAGTGAAAGGAAGTCGCGAAGTGATTTTAACCGGAGCAAGGGCACAATACCGAATGGAAGCAGCAAGGTTCCGGCAATAAACATACGCATTGAGCCTACCTGGGTACTCGAGAAGACGGCCATCCCTGTTTCTGTAAACATTCCCTGTTTCATCAGAATAAATGAACTTCCCCAGATGATTGACAAGAGAAGAAGTAAAGACCAGTTGATCAATTTATCACTCACAAGGCAAAAGTAGTGTTTTCAACATTGGATTCCCCCATGTTCATAACCTAAGAAACGATGTTGATAACCACGGACATTTATCCACATAATTAAATTGTTACCACTTTTTACCACATATTTTAAAATATTGAAAAACAGAATTTTAAGTAAAAGTTAATCTATTGTAATGTAACAATTTTACCTATTTTACGTTACATTTTATCAACAATATAAATCAAGGTGGTAAAAAGTGGGGCTAATCCACTAATTTTACCCATTATTTATTCGTCATGTCAGGCTTGGTCGGAGAATTTGAAGTAAAACTGGATGGAAAAGGACGTTTTCTTTTTCCCTCAGGACTGCGCAAGCAGTTGTCTCCTGCCGCTCAGCGCGACTTTATGTTGAACAAAGGATTTGAGGATTGTCTTACGCTTTACCCACTCACCGAGTGGGAGAAAATAAGTGAAAGGCTCTCTAAAATGAACTTGTTCAAACCGAAGAACAGGATGTTTTATCGCTTGTTTCATCAGGGTGCCAAACAGCTTTCCCTGGATAATGCGGGCCGCATTCTGATCCCTTCGTCACATATGGTTCGTGTAGGTCTCGTTCAGGATGTCATGTTGATAGCATACAATGACAGGATCGAGATCTGGGACAAAGCCAAATACTTCGCAATGATCGAGGGCAACATGGCGGATTTCGCTGATCTGGCGGATGAAGTAATGGGTGACCTTGGTGATGGAGAATAACACGGCGTACCATATTCCTGTAATGCTTCAAGAATGCCTCGAAGGGTTGAACATTCGTCCCGAAGGCATTTATGTGGATGTCACTTTCGGTGGGGGCGGACATTCTAAAGCCATCTTCAGTAGGCTCTCTGAAAAAGGAGTCTTGTTCGCTTTTGATCAGGATCCGGACGCAGAAAAGAACAGTTGGGAAGCACCAAATTTCAAATTCATCGCGTCGAATTTCTCCTTTCTCTCGAATCACCTTCGTCTGAATGGGATCAAACAAGTAGATGGCGTCCTGGCTGACCTGGGGGTTTCATCTCATCAATTCGATGCCGAAGAACGCGGTTTTTCAATCCGTGCCAATGCCAAACTTGACATGCGGATGAATCAATCCGGAGAACTTAGTGCCTATTCTGTGGTGAATGAATATCCCGAAGAAGAATTGACCCATATTTTTAAAGTTTATGGGGAACTAAAAAATGCAAGAAGGCTTGCCTCGTTGATCGCCGGTAAAAGAGAGAACAAGAAAATTCAAACAACAGGAGAATTGATCGAACTCATTTCTCCGTGCGCGCCAAAATTTAAAGAGCATAAATTTTATGCACAGGTTTTTCAGGCAATCCGAATTGAAGTGAATCAGGAAATGCAAGTGCTCGAACGATTGCTCGAACAATCTGCAGAGATCCTTAAACCCGGTGGGAGATTGGTGGTAATGTCATACCACTCGCTGGAAGACAGATTGGTCAAGAATTATCTGAAACGTGGCAGTTTTTCCGGGGAAATAACAAAGGATTTTTACGGGAATGTCTTAAAACCCTACTCGGAAATAAACCGACATCCGATCGTTCCTACTGACGACGAAATAAAAATGAATTCACGTGCCCGAAGTGCAAAATTAAGAATCGCTGAACGAAATGAACGATAACGAATTTTTAGATAAAGATACCATTGAAGGGCTCCAGAATGAGGAGAAAAAGCGCACAAAATCTAACTCCGGCGTAGTGAGAACAAGTGCCTTTGCTCAGATCCTTAATGGTGATTTTCTCACAAAGGAATTTGTGATAAACAATCTGAATTTCATCTTTTTTATCATGTTGCTTTTGCTTCTGGTGGTAGGTAAGGGATATTATGGTAAACAACTTTCCAAGGATATTGATACAGCACAGAAACGGTTGGATGAGATGACGGCTGATTTTGTGGAGATTAAGGCAAACATGGAGACAAGTACCCGCCGATACAGGTTGGTCCAGAGATTGGCACCGAAAGGTTTGGTTGAATCTGAAGACTCTATTAAGGTCATCAAAATTAAAATAGTTGAGGAGAATTGAAGGCTGGTAAAGATATCGTTTGGAGGGTATATCTCGTGTATTTCGGGTTTATGGCGTTGATGATACTTGTCATCGTCGAGACGGTGTCTATTCAGTTTGGTGAGACATCCCAATTTTTCTCTGCAAAGTCTGAGAATAAAACCTTGCGTCCGGTAATAAGAATTCCGAGGAGAGGGGAGATACTTGACGTGCACCATACCCCACTTGTAACGTCTGTTTCATCCTATGATATTTACATGGATCCAATGGTTGTGGATCAGAAGACCTTTGATGCTGAAGTAAGTGAATTGGCTGAAGGGTTGTCCAGTTTGTTCAAAGACCGACCTGCACATGACTATGAACAATTGATCCGTACTTCACGCGAGAGAAAAAGCAGATATCTGCCTATTCGGAAAAAAGTAAGCAGTGAGGTAAGAAGGCGACTCCGTAAGCTTCCGATATTTTCTTTGGGAAGGTTAAAGGGCGGTTTGATTGACAACCTTGAAATTGTAGAGCGCAAGCGTCCCAATGGCGAACTGCTAAGACGAACACTGGGTTCTTGCTCGGTCGTTGATAAAGTTGGTATCCTTCAGGGAGTGAAGGGGTTGGAGCAGGCATTCGATACCTATTTGCGCGGAGAACCGGGAGAAGAAATTGAACAACTTATTCCAACTGGTTGGAAGAAGACCGGACAAATCACCCGCGAAGCAGTCGAAGGAGCGGATCTCATTACCTCTATCGATAAGGATATACAGGAAGTTGCAAGCAGCGAGCTCGAGCGACAATTACGCGAACAGAAAGCCCGAAACGGATGCGTGGTGGTGATGGATGTCAAGACGGGATTCGTTCGGGCAATTTCAAATTTAGCTCGTCGTGAAGATGGTTCTTACGGAGAACAGGATTTCAATTTTGCCATTGGAAGAAAGGAAGTTCCCGGTTCAACGTTCAAACTGGCTTCTATCATGGCCGCTTTGGAAGACGACAAGATTTCAATTACAGACACGGTCGATGCCTTCGGAACGTACCGTTTTGTTCGTCAAGACCTAAAGGATGCTCATGAAGGAGGCTACGGCAGAATTACGATTAAAAAGGCATTTGAGAAATCTTCCAATGTGATAGCCAAAGTCATTAACAGGGCCTATGGTAGGGAACCGGAAGCATTTATCCAGCGCCTCGAATCTTTTGGCCTTACGGAGCCCCTTGGGATAGATCTTGAGGGCGAACCTGCTCCAACGATTCATAGACCGGGCACAAAACAATGGAATGTCAATTCCTTACCCTGGATGTCCATAGGCTACGAAGTTCTGCAAACACCACTTCAAACGTTGGCTTTCTACAATGCCGTAGCCAACGGTGGAGATTTGATGAAACCTCAGTTTGTTCATGAGGTTCGTCGCGGTGTTCAACTGGTGAAAAAATTTCAACCTGTAGCACTGAAAAAAAGAATTTGTTCGGACAATACACTTCAAATCCTGAGATCCTGTCTTGAAGGAGTAATGATTGATGGAACTGGAAAAAACATTACCTCTTCGCAGTTTAAAATTGCCGGTAAAACGGGAACCGCACAAATTCTCAATGAAGAAGGAAAATATGGTGCGAAAGGTCAGAAAACCTATCAGGCATCTTTCGTTGGATATTTTCCGGCGGACAAGCCCATTTATTCTTGTATTGTGGTGATAACGGCGCCAACCAAAGATATTTACGGTGCAACGGTATCCGGTACGGTATTCACTGCGATAGCAAATAAGGTTTATGCTTCGGCACTGACCTATCACAAGGCTGTCAATGAAGGCAAGAAAATCGCTCACAACATTCCGGAGGTCATGAGTGCGAACAGGTACGATTTACTTAAAGTTTTCAAGTTTCTGAAGGTCGATCACCAGATGCTAACAGACGCTGAATGGTTGAGAGGAGTAAAAGGAAACAAAAAACTTCAGATCAGGGCAAAAACCATTTATCCTACTTCGGTTCCAAATCTTGTTGGCATGAACGTAAAGGATGCTGTCTACCTCATTGAATCAAAAGGAATGAATGCTCAGGTTCATGGGTATGGCAAGGTCGTTAAGCAGTCTATTGCGGCCGGAGGTGTGCTCTACCGCGGGGGAGTTATTGAATTAATGTTGGAACATCAATGAAGTTGATTGATCTGATATCGAAAATCGAGGTTAAATCTTTGTTCGGAAATACGGACCGTTCAATTGATGCACTTGTGTTTGACTCTCGAAAAGTCACACAGAATTCAATTTTCTTTGCGATTCGCGGAGTGAGCAATGACGGACATTCTTTTATTGAGCAGGTAATTGCTTCGGGATGTAAGACAATTGTTTCAGAGGAGACAATTACAGTTTCTGATGAGGTCACCTTGATAGTGGTACATGATTCAGCCGTGGCGCTCTCTCATATGGCGTCTCAATTTTATGGGAATCCGTCGGAAAAGTTAAAATTGGTTGGGGTTACAGGCACCAACGGAAAAACCACAACTACGACACTTCTGTTTAATCTCTTTACCGGTTTAGGGTACCACTGCGGATTGATTTCTACGGTTGTAAACAGAATAGGAAAAGTTGAAATCCCATCTACACATACGACGCCTGATCCAGTCCGTTTAAATGAACTTCTTTCTGAAATGGTTGAACAAGGGTGCACACATTGCTTCATGGAAGTCAGTTCGCATGCTGTTCACCAGAAAAGAATCGGCGGTCTGCATTTCACGGGTGCTGTTTTTACCAATATCACACACGATCACCTGGATTATCATAAAACCTTCGCCGAATATATCCGCGTAAAAAAGAGTTATTTCGATCACCTTCCGAAAGACGCTTTCGCACTTACCAATCTGGATGATAAAAATGGTGCGGTAATGCTGCAAAACACGGCTGCACGAAAATTCACGTATGCCTTGCGCACACCGGCGGATTTCAAAGCTAAAGTTCTGGAAAATCAATTTTCAGGATTGGTTTTGACGTTGAATGGAGTTGAACTTTGGTCGCGATTAATTGGGGATTTTAATGCCTACAACCTTTTGGCTGTTTTTGCTGTGAGTCAGTTGCTTGGTGAGGACCAGACAGAGGTACTCACTGTGTTGAGTAATCTTGAATCTGTGGAAGGTCGTTTTCAGTATCTGAAAAGTAAAGGTGGCATTACTGCCATCGTTGATTATGCGCACACGCCTGATGCACTTGAAAATGTATTGAAAACCATCGGTTCCATCCGGACGAGAAACGAACTGGTATACACGGTTGTAGGGTGTGGGGGAGACCGTGACAAGGCAAAGAGGCCCGAAATGGCATCCATCGCCTGTGAAATGAGTGACAAAGTTATTCTGACATCGGATAATCCAAGAAGTGAGGACCCAAATGAAATCCTCCGTGAAATGGAACAAGGCGTACCCGGTCAGCATTTCAAAAAAGTATTGACGATAGTCGACAGAGCTCAGGCGATCAAAACGGCTATTTCGATGGCAGAGAAAGGAGATATTCTGCTGATTGCCGGCAAAGGCCATGAAAAATATCAGGAGATCAATGGAGTCAAACACGACTTTGATGACCTGAAAGTAACTGAAGAATTTTTTCAAAAACTAGATAAATAATGCTGTACTATTTATTCGACTACTTACATAAATTGAACTTGCCCGGAGCAGGATTGTTTCAGTACATTTCCTTCAGGGCATCCATGGCACTTATCACTTCGTTGATCGTGTCAATATTCTTCGGCAAAAGGATCATTAACCTTTTGAGAAAACAACAAATAGGTGAGACGGTCAGAGACCTTGGATTGGCTGGACAGCTGGAGAAATCAGGTACGCCGACCATGGGTGGCATCATCATTTTGAGCGCTATCCTTATTCCTACATTGCTGTTCGCCAAGTTGCATAACATCTATGTAATTACGATGTTGCTTGCCACTGTATGGCTTGGTGTAATTGGCTTTTTAGACGATTACATCAAAGTTTTCAAAAAAAATAAGGAAGGCTTGGCCGGCAAATCAAAAGTGGTTGGACAAATAGGCGTTGGATTGATCGTGGGGTGCATCCTCTATTTTTCAGATGATGTTACGGTGCATAAAAGAGTTCCTGCAGATTATAAACTGCAG
The DNA here is from genome assembly GCA_041178485.1 of Bacteroidota bacterium. GTDB lineage: Bacteria > Bacteroidota > Bacteroidia > Flavobacteriales_D > Crocinitomicaceae > M0103. Next base: position 8,213 of record JBEGVI010000190.1, read on the forward strand.
GCCGAAGAGGAGTTTGTTACTCGAGAGCACGTCAACGACAGCGATGTGCAATACAAATGGATCAAGACCGATGACATGACGACCACAATTCCTTTCATAAAGGGAAATGAATTCAATTACAACTGGCTGATCGGCGACTCCAATAAATCGTATGGTTGGTTGCTTTTTATACCAATTGTAATTTTCATTGTCATTGCTGTTTCGAATGGCGCTAACATGACGGACGGTCTGGATGGCCTGGCCACGGGAACGTCTGCGATTATAGGTCTTGCCCTGGCCATCTTGGCGTATGTCAGTTCGAATGCCCGGTTCGCGGATTATTTGAATGTAATGTATATACCACTCGCGGAAGAACTGGTAATCTTTATTGCTGCCTTTGTGGGGGCCTGTGTTGGCTTTATGTGGTACAATTCTTTTCCTGCGCAGGTTTTCATGGGAGATACCGGCAGTTTGGCACTGGGAGGAATCATTGCTGTATTTGCGATTTCCATTCGAAAGGAGCTCCTGATCCCTGTACTGTGCGGAATTTTCTTAATTGAAAACCTTTCAGTGATTTTACAGGTGGGGTATTTCAAATTTACCAAGCGAAGAACTGGAGAAGGAAAGAGGATCTTTTTAATGGCCCCCTTGCATCACCATTATCAGAAAAAGGGTCTGCATGAGGCAAAGATCGTGTCACGTTTCTGGATTGTCGGTGTGTTGCTTGCAGTCATCACTATTGTTACGTTGAAGTTGAGATAATTGAAGCCTGAAGGAACACATATTGCCATTTTAGGAGCCGGCGAAAGTGGAGTCGGTGCGGCTGTTCTTGCAAAAAAGATGGGCTGGAAGGTCTTTGTTTCTGATTTTGGGAAGATAAAGGAGGAATACACACGGGAACTGCAGGAGCTCAATGTGGATTTTGAGGAAGGCGGCCATACCCTTGAAAGAATTTTAGCATCCGATCTGGTCATTAAATCTCCTGGAATTCCGGATTCTGTTCCGGTGATGAAAGCTGTACAAACAAAAGGGATCAAGGTGGTGTCTGAAATTGAGTTCGGAGGGTATTATTCTTCAGCCAGAACTATATGCATTACCGGAAGCAATGGCAAAACAACCACTACGCTCCTTACACATCATATCCTGAAAAAAGCCGGAATCAGTGTTGGAATGGCAGGGAATGTGGGCAGCAGCTTTGCCCGTCAGGTGGCCAATGAGATGCATGAATGGTACGTACTTGAACTGAGTTCATTTCAGTTGGACGACATGAGTGATTTCAGAGCCAATATTGCAGTTCTGACCAATATCACACCTGATCACCTCGACAGGTATGAATACAACATGCAAAACTATATCAATTCGAAATTTCGAATACTTCAAAATCAAACTTCTGAGGATTGGTTCATCTACAACTACGACGATGAGGTGATCCGAAAAGAACTTACAAAGCGGGATGTAAAGGCCCGTACAGCCCCTTTTTCACTCAAGGAAAAAATAGAAACCGGGGGCTATGCAGATGCGCAACAAATAACAATAAATATAAACGATCAATTCACTATGTCAATTCACGATTTAGCACTAAAGGGTAAGCACAACACCCAAAACTCCCTGGCGTCTGGGATAGCGTCAAGGATTCTGGAAATCAGAAAAGAAGTTGTCAGAGAAAGTCTGGAAGACTTTGTCAATGTAGAACACCGCCTGGAATTTGTAGCCAAGGTTCACGGCATTGAATTTATCAATGACTCCAAAGCCACCAATGTGAACTCTACCTGGTTCGCTCTGGAAAGCATGGATAAACCTACGGTTTGGATCGTGGGCGGCGTTGATAAGGGAAATGACTATTCTGAACTGATGGATTTGGTAAGGGACAAAGTCAAGGCGATCATTTGTCTGGGCGTAGACAACAAAAAGCTGATCGATACTTTTTCAGGGGTAATTCCGACCATTGTTGAAGCGCGTTCTGCGATGGAGGCAGTTGCTTATGGCTACCGTCTTGCAAAAAGCGATGAAACGGTTCTTTTATCCCCTGCGTGTGCGAGCTTTGATCTTTTTGAGAACTACGAGGACCGGGGGAATCAATTTAAGTCTGCAGTCCGGGCACTATAATCTGTAACGATGCAGGAAAGAAAAGTAGATTCAGGTTCTGACAGACTTATTCAGTCGAGGAACGAGGCTTTGGAAAGCCATGGTTCACCGATCCGGCCACTTGGGAAATTGTGGGGGATGGATGTGTTTGCCTGGCTGCGCCCTGAGTCAGGTTCGTTGATAAATACGATTGGATCTTTCCCTTTCAAGGTTATCTGGATTGGAGGGATTGAAGAGTTGAATACAGCGCTCGAAGAAGATGCTACGGTACTGGGTAATCTGGAAGCACTCGTTGTGTATGATTCGAATGTTTTTCAGTTGAATAGTCTTTGGATTGGTGCTTTGAACACGGTTGTGGGCACATCGGACCTGCCCGATGCACTTTGTTTTGTTGAACAATTGAAATCCAATAAGCGGATGTTGTTGTTTACGGCCTCCGGAGAAAATGCGCTGAGTTCTTTGCGTGAGTTTGAAGCATTTGTGGAGTTGAAAAGAAACGAATGAAAGAATACCTTAAATATTTGAAAGGGGATGGAGTAATCTGGATCATTACGTTGTTGATGCTGGGTTTCTCTTTGGTGAGTGTGTATAGTTTTGTTCCCATTCTTGTAAAGATTGAGGGAGGAACTCCTTTCAAATACCTGTTCAAACATTTGTTATATGTGGTGATTGGGTTTTTTGTAATGTTCTGGATCCACAAAAAAGATCCTAAGTATATCTCGCAGCTATCCAAGTTTGCTTATTATGTTGGAGTGGCATTGTTGTTTTTCACCATGTTCTTCGGAACAAAGGTGAATGATGCAGGCAGGTGGATTAAAATTCCATTCATCGGTTTGACCTTCCAGTCATCCGATTTTGCGAAACTGGCTCTTCTTGTTTATTTGTCGCGCATACTTTCTAAGAAGCAGGAAGTACTTAACGACTGGAAAGAAGGATTTAAACCATTGATCATACCCATTTTGATCGTTTGCGGGTTGATCTTGAAGGACAATTTCTCTACGGCGTTTTTATTGTTTGCCATTTCGATGACGCTGCTTTTTATTGGCAAGGTACCGATATCAAAACTGTTTCTGACGTGTGTAGGAATTGTTTTCGTTGCCATAATGGCCGTAGGACTGCACAAGGCGGTTCCTGAACTGAATATATTCCCCCGCTTTGAAACCTGGGAGAACAGGATTCTAAATAAATTGGACAATGATACAGATGTGCGTTCGAATGCTCAGGCACTGAATGCGAAATATGCCATTCACAACGGAAAGATTTTTGGCCAAGGAGTGGGTGACGGTGAATTGAAGGAATACATCCCCGAGGCCTATGCAGATTTCTATTACTCAAGTTTTGTAGAAGAGTTCGGACTGGTATCTGCTGTCATTTTGGTTTTGTTGTATCTGATTTTGCTCTATCGTGTAATTAGGATCGGATTGGCTTCTGAAAAACTTTTCGAAACGTTCGCGTGTATCGGTATAGGCATTCTTCTGCTTACTCAGGCTTCTGTAAACATGCTGGTTTGTACGGGTGTCTTTCCGGTGACCGGTCAAAATATGCCGCTTTTGGCTATGGGAGGATCCGCACTTGTAATGACGTGCGTTTCTCTGGGCATAGTTCAGAGCATTGCAAACAACAATTCTTCCGATAAGGAAACAGCATTTTCGAATGTATAAAGTCAAATGAAACTTGAAAGGGTAATCATATCAGGCGGCGGAACGGGAGGTCATATCTTCCCTGCTGTTGCTATTGCTGATGAGATCAGACGAAGAAATCCTGATGTTAAAATCCTCTTCATTGGTGCTGAAGGAAAAATGGAAATGGAAAAAGTACCCGCAGCTGGATACGCTATTATTGGGTTGCCCATCGCCGGTTTTCAGAGGAAATTTACACTATCAAATCTGCTCTTGCCATTCAAGATTTTGAAAAGTCTGAACAAAGCCCGTCGAATTTTAAAGGAATTTAATCCGCAAGCTGTAGTTGGGGTAGGTGGATATGCATCAGGACCTACGCTCAAAGTGGCAACATGGCTCAAAATTCCGACATTGGTGCAGGAACAAAATTCGTTTCCCGGAAAGACGAATATATTACTTTCCAAAAGCGTCACGGTTCTCTGCACTGCCTATGAAGGAATGGAGAGATTTTTTCCGGCATCCAAGATAAGATTGACAGGAAATCCAGTTAGGAATGAAATGGTCAGGATCGATGGCAAGAGAGAGGAGGCACAAGAGTACTATAAGCTCGACACTCAAAAACAAACGGTACTTATCATCGGTGGGAGTCTGGGGGCCCGCACACTCAACAGAAGTGTGATTGCGAATATCGAGGCCATTGCGGGCAATAAAGCAGTGCAGTTTTTGTGGCAAAGTGGAAAACTTTATTACGATCAACTTATGCTTGAATGGAACGATCGCCTTCCTGAAAATATCCGATTGGTACAATTTATTGATCGAATGGACCTTGCGTATGCTGCAGCAGATGTTATCATTTCCAGGGCAGGTGCGATTTCGGTATCTGAAGTATGCCTGATCGGCAAGCCTGTTATCCTTGTCCCTTCACCCAATGTTGCTGAGGACCATCAAACAAAGAATGCCCTTGCTCTGGTGCAACGAAATGCAGCCTTGCTGGTGAAGGATGCGGACAGTGAAGAGGGATTGATCTCCCTAGTTTTTGAACTCATCAAAAACGAAGAAAAGAGGAATGCGTTAAGTGCTGAGATTCGACAATTGGGTAAGCCGGATGCTACTTCAGACATTGTAAATGAATTGGAAAAGATTGTTCAAAGGTGAGTAGATTAGATCACATACAATTAAGTTCCTTTAACCAAGCATATTTTATTGGAATTGGTGGAATTGGAATGTCTGCCTTAGCGCGTTACTTTAAGTCAAAAAACTGGAATGTAACAGGTTATGATAAAACACCGTCTTCTTTAACCAAAGATTTAATTGAAGAAGGCATAAAAATTCATTTTGAAGATTTTGGATCTGGATTTATTTCTGAAATTCAAGACCTTTCTTCATGTGTCTTTATTTACACCCCGGCGATACCCTCAGATCATGGCGAATTGACCTTTATTCGTGCGTCTGGTCTACCCTTGTTTAAACGATCCGAAATACTGGGTTTGATAACCAGGGAAAGTACTGGAATTGGAGTTGCCGGAACTCATGGAAAGACTACCACGAGTTCGATGCTGGCACATATTCTGAATCAGTCAAAATTGGGTTGCAACGCATTTCTTGGCGGCATAGCCACGAATTTTGATTCGAATCTTCTGGTCAACCCAGCTTCTCCCTACACTGTTATTGAAGCAGATGAGTTTGATCGGTCTTTTCTGCAATTGAAACCTTTTGCGTCTATTATTACGTCAACGGATTCAGATCATTTGGACATTTACGGAGACAGTTCGGAATTTTTGATTGGTTTTCAGAAATATGCGGAGTTGGTTTCGTCAGAAGGTATCCTGGTAAAGCGGGAAGGCCTTGACGTTGCATCGAATTCAAAAACGGTGACGTATGCGATTGATTCGCAGACAGCAGATTATTGCGGATCCGAACTGCATTCTGAAGACGGACGATTTTTCTTTAACGTTCGTTGCCCTGAAGGACTGATGCAAAAGGTAGAACTCGGGATTCCCGGCATTCACAATGCGGAGAACGCACTGGCATGCATCGCTATGGCAGAATTTCTTGGCCTTTCCAAAGGAGAGATTTTAACTGGACTTCAGACCTTTCGTGGCGTAAAACGTCGCTTTGAATACCATGTTCGCTCACAGGACTTGGTGTACATTGATGATTATGCGCATCATCCGACGGAAATACGGGCACTCATTAGTTCTGTGCGATTGCTTTACCCCGAAAGGCATGTTACCGGGGTTTTCCAGCCTCATTTATTTTCCCGAACAAGGGATTTTTTGCAGGGTTTTTCCGAAGAGCTCTCCAAACTTGATGAAGTCGTACTGATGCCCATCTATCCGGCACGCGAACGTCCTATCGAGGGCATTACAAGTGATGTTCTTCTGGATTCATTAACTGTACACAAGAAAAGCTTGCGCGATCACAAGGGAGTGCTGGAGTATCTGCGGGATCGTCACTCAGGTGTGATCCTAACCATCGGAGCGGGCGATATTGACAGAATTGTTGAACCTTTAGCAGAACAGTTGCAATGAAGCAGTGGTTGAAAATAACATTATGGATACTCTTTTGTTCCGGAGTAACGGGTATTCTGATCCTTGCTCAAATGGAACAATCAGACAAACCTCTTCCAATACCCGAAACAATCGTTCATATTACTGATGGCAATGCTTTTCTAAATGAGAAAGAGGTATACAGAAGATTGAAAAGGGCTGGATTTTTATACAATGGTCAATTGAAAAAGGAACTGAATGTTGCATCGATTGAGAAATTCATCGGTGGAATGACAGAAGTAAAATCCGTTAGGGTGTATAGCGAAATTGGTCAGGCATGGAAAATTGATATTGAGGTGCGAAAACCCATAGCCAGGGTGTTTAATAAATACAGAGAAAGCTTCTACCTGGACGAGGACGGAGTGGTGATGCAGGTTTCACCTATTCATACCGCCCGCATGCTGGTAGTGAACGGTGAAATTAAGGATAGACCTTCTTCATTTCCAGTTGATTATATTATCAACAATGATTCCTTGAAAACTATTCGAAAGCTCGATGACATTTACCGCATTTCAAATTATGTTTGCAAGCATCCCTACATGAAGTCATTGATCAGCCAGATCTACTTAAAAGAAAACGGCGATTTCGTAATGATGCCTATTGTGGGGGAGCAGCAAATTGTTTTCGGTACCGCTCGAACAGAGCAGGAGGTAAGAGAGAAATTTGAAAAGCTTCAGATATTTTACAAGGAAGCAATTCCTTACGAAGGTTGGGAGAAGTATTCGGAGATCAATCTCAAATATGGAAAACAGGTAGTGGCCAAACTGAAAATAGATAACACAGAGAATAATTAAAGGATATGTCGAAAATTATTGTTGGACTGGATATAGGAACTACAAAGATTGCATGTTTCGTCGGAAGAAAAAACGAACATGGAAAAATTGAGATTCTATCCATGGGAAAAAGCGAATCGTTAGGTGTCACAAGAGGCATGGTTGCGAATATTGAAAAGACGGTGCAATCCATCAAATTAGCAGTGGCTGAGGCTCAGGAGCGCGTGGAGGGTGAGTTGACCGTTCGCGTGGTGAACGTTGGGATTGCAGGGCAACACATTAAAAGTTTGCAACACCGCGGAATACATACCCGTCAGCACATTGACATCGAAATTGCGCAAAAGGACATTGATGCGCTCGTTGAAGACATGTATAAATTGGTCATGCAGCCTGGTGAGGCCATCATCACTGTTCTGCCTCAGGAATATATTGTTGACAATGAACAAGGAATCAAAGATCCAATCGGAATGCTTGGAAGGCGACTTGAGGCCAATTTTCACATTATCACAGGACAGATCGGAGCTTCGATGAATATCACAAAGTGCGTCGAGAAATCAGGTCTTGAGGTGAAGGAAATCATTCTTGAGCCAATTGCATCTGCGGACGCAGTGCTTTCCGATGAAGAAAAAGAGGCAGGAGTAGTCCTTGTGGACATTGGCGGCGGAACAACGGACATTGCCATTTTTCACGAGGGAATTATCAGACATACTGCAGTTATTCCATTCGGTGGAAATGTGATTACAGAAGACATTAAGGAGGGCTGCACAATCATGCGGAAGCAGGCAGAGAAATTGAAGGTGAAGTACGGATCCGCTCTGGCATCTGAAAGCCAGGAAAATGAAGTAGTATGCATTCCGGGCTTGAGAGGAAGGGATCCAAAGGAAATTACCCTGAGAAACCTTGCCAGTATCATTCAGGCACGAATGGAGGAGATCATCGAACTGGTACATTATGAAATTGCCAATTCCGGGTATTCGAAAAAACTTATCGGCGGCATTGTCGTTACCGGTGGAGGTTCACAACTTAAGCACATTACCCAATTGTTCGAATACATTACAGGAATGGATACACGGGTAGGTTACCCAACGGAACATCTCGCAAATACGAACAAGATCGAGAATCTCACGAGTCCAATGTATGCCACAGGAATTGGTCTTGTGATGAAGGGATTTGAAGCGCTTGAAAAAAATCAACAAACTACCGAGGCTGCAAGTGCAGGAAGCGTGAAAACCCATTCAGTAAAAAACAGAGGGTCATTTTTTGACTCGATTATAAAAAGAGGCGCTAGTTGGTTTAGCGAAGATGATTAAATTTGTAAAAGCATAATTTGAGGGAATATGGAGTTTGATTTACCAAGAGAAACAAGCTCGATCATTAAAGTGATCGGTGTCGGAGGCGGAGGAAGCAATGCCGTGAACCACATGTATAATCAGGGCATCATCGGTGTCGATTTTATTGTATGCAATACAGACCGTCAGGCATTGGATATTTCACCTGTTCCATATAAGATCCAGCTTGGAGTGTCTCTCACAGAAGGGTTGGGAGCTGGAGCTGTACCTGAAACAGGCATGAATGCAGCGATAGAAAATATCGAGGAGATCAGAGAGGTTTTGAGCAAAAACACAAAAATGGTTTTTGTAACTGCCGGTATGGGCGGTGGAACAGGTACGGGAGCCGCACCTGTGATAGCTCAAACTGCCAGAGAAATGGGAATTCTTACAGTGGGTATCGTGACCGTTCCGTTTGGATTCGAAGGAAGAAAACGTCGCCAGCAAGCGGAAGAGGGATTGGAGAAGATCCGTCAGAACGTAGATACACTGTTGGTAATCAACAACGAAAGACTTCGAGAAATTTCAGGTAATCTAACGATAGGAAATGCATTTGCGCAGGCGGATGATGTATTGACAACTGCTGCCAAAGGCATCGCAGAAGTGATCTCGGTAACAGGTTCCATTAATGTGGATTTTAACGATGTTAAAACCGCAATGAAAGACAGTGGACATGCCATCATGGGAAGTGCTACTGCTGAAGGTGAAGACAGAGCTATTACAGCTGTACAGAATGCATTGTCCTCTCCTTTGCTGAACGATAACGATATTCATGGAGCTCAATATGTGCTTTTGAATATTACCTATGGCGACAAGGAGGTTTTGATGGATGAAATCTCTGAAATCACTGATTACATTCAAGAAGAAGCTGGTGCAACTGCTGATGTGATCTGGGGCCATGGCTATGATGCAACGTTGGGAGACAAGATTGGAATAACCCTGATTGCTACGGGATTTAACTCAACCCCAATCACGGGTTTTGAGAAAGCACCGATGAAAACGGTGCGCTCCCTGGAAGAAGAATTAAAAAATGAAATAGTTCGTCCCCTGGATTCCCCAACTCAGGTGAATTCATACACTCCACCAAGTGTGACTGAAACATTGAACGCTGAACCATTTTTGAAAAATGATACGGAGATTTCCGAACACTCCGAATCAATCAGTACGCCTGAAGTTGTAAGTTCTGCAACCGTTTTCAATACACCGGAAAGCCAAAGCACATTATCGGAGGAAGAACCGTTTCTGAAAACGGAAAACACAGTGAATGAAACCGAAACGGAAACTATTCAATTTAGCTGGGACATTTCATCGACAAGTACCTCTGAAAGCCAAACAGAACTGCCGGTAACAAACGATACTGAAAAAGATAAGATCGTTCGTCATGTATTGGACGATGAAACGGAAGACAATGTCAATCTGGACAATGTAACTGCCAAAACTATTCTTTCTCCTGAAGAACAGCAGCGAAGAATGCAGGAACGAATGTCGAAAATTCAGGATTACACGTCAATTCTCAAGAAAGCAGAAGGGATAACGGAATTTGAAAATGAACCTGCGTATGTCAGAAGAAACATTCAATTGGATAATTCTCCGAAAAGCTCAGAAGAGCGTGTAAGTCGTTTCGGATTGACAGAAGATGAGAACGGTACATCTTTGAGAAATAACAATTTCCTTCACGATAACGTCGACTAATGAGCTTTACTGATCGCATCAACGCAGACATCAAATCTGCTATGCTTGCCAAAGAAAAAGAGAGACTTGCTGCTTTACGTGACATAAAATCCAAACTTTTATTGGAGGCAACCTCCGGCGCTAGTGGTGAGGTTTCTGAAGAAACTGCAATGAAGATCTGTTTGAAATTGCACAAACAGAGAATGGAGACGTATGAGCTGTACATTCAGCAAGGCCGAAAAGATCTTGCCGACGAAGAACTTTTTCAGGCAAAGGTGATTGAAGAATACCTCCCAAAAATGCTCTCTGAAGCTGAAATTAAAGCAGAAGTTGAGACCGTCGTAGCACAGGTTGGTGCAACCGGACCTCAGGACATGGGTAAAGTGATGGGGGTGCTGACAGGCAAACTTGCAGGGAAAGCAGATGGAAAAGTGATTGCTGCCTTGGTTAAAGAAGTGCTAAGTCAATAATGAAATATAATACTTGCAAAAAACGCGTTCTGATGGACGCGTTTTTTTATGAATATAAGATACGATTGATCAAATTACATTTGTAATATGAATTTGGACGAACAAAAGCGGAAAATGGCAGAAACCATCCGATCCTATAATTTGAAAGGATGGTCACCTGCAACATCTACAAATTACTCTTTCAAGGATTTAGATCAAAATATTTGGGTCTCAAGATCAGGTGTTGACAAAAGTGAATTTTTAGAGAATGATTTTATTACTGTAAATTTTGACGGACTTCCTACAGGTGAATTTAAACAAGTTCAGCCCTCGGCTGAAACACTAATTCATTGTGTAATTTACACCTTGTTTCCGGAGACGAAAGTGATTTTACACAGCCATTCAGTATACCCGGTACTCTTGTCTTTCAGGTGTCATAGCAGCGTTGAATTTTCAGGGTATGAATTACAGAAAGGCTTTGCAGAATGTTCGAGTCATACCGAACACATCGAAATTCCGGTTTTCCCGAATTCACAGGACATGATTGAATTTTCCCAGTGGTTGAGAGAACGAAGTGAAGAATTGAAAAATCAGTGTTTTTTGATCGTCGGACATGGAACGTACGCCTGGGGCAAAGATCTCTTTGAGGCAAAACGGCATTTAGAGACTTTGGAATATCTTTGTCAATGTGAATACTTAAAATGATCGTATGAAAAAGTGTATATTTTTTGTCTTAATCCCTATCCTCGCAGCTTGTGGAAAAAAGGTGACCAAATCGTATCAAGACATGGTGGGAGTTTGGTCCTCATCTTCAAACAATGTGAATTATACAATAAACATTGGTTCAGATAACAGCGGAACGTACTCTGAATGTTCAGGATTGTTGAGCTGTACCGAGTATTCAGGGCAGGCAAAGGTAAATGACGGATATTTGAAACTGGGATTTAAAAAATTTAAAATTGACACGTACCCGGTCCAGGCTGCTGGTTTCTGGTACATGAAAATCGACGGCGTTACCTATTACAAGTAGAATATGGCAATTCTTTCAATTCCTGAGTCAGGCATCGAACTGAGAGATTCAGAAAGGATCCGTTCATTTTTTGAGCAACGTGGGATCTTCTTCGATCAATGGACATGTGATGTCACATTTGATGACTCGGCATCTCAAAATGACATTCTTGAGGCGTATTCCAAGGACCTGCAGCCCTTTATGCAAAACGGAGGCTACCTTACTGCGGATGTGATCAGTATCAATAAACTCACTGAAAACTATGAAGCTATTCGGGCCAAGTTCCTTGCAGAGCACACCCACTCTGAAGATGAAATTCGATTTTTCGTGGACGGTCAGGGTTTGTTTTGGTTCAACCTTGAAAATGAGCCCGTTTTTAACCTTCTGTGTCAACGCGGTGATCTGATCTCTGTTCCTGCCGGAACAAAGCATTGGTTTGATGCAGGCGAAACAGATCCTTTCGTAAAAGCCATCCGGATCTTTATCGACATGAGTGGATGGGTACCTCACTATACCGGCTCCGAGGTGGAACAACGGTTTTCGAACTTTAAAATGCCGGTTTAAGAGCATGGAATTCAGAAATGTCTCGGTAATTCTCACCGATATTGAGGGGACTACCACTTCTGTGAATTTTGTGTACGAAGTGCTGTTTCCATATTTCAGAGAACATTTGGATGATTTAAAGGACATGTTGGATCAGCCGGAGGTGCGTCATGCACTTGAAAATACAAAGAACCTCGCTGAGGAAATGTACGGAAAACCCATTGTGAGCTCTGATGAGTTGCTCACTGTTCTCCGACAATGGAGTTTGGAGGATAAAAAGCTAACCCCGCTAAAAACCATTCAGGGAATCCTCTGGAAAAGAGGGTATGAGCAAGGAGAACTCAAAGGCCATGTGTACGAAGATGTTTTGCCGGCTTTTGAACAATGGGCGAAGCAGGACGTGAAAATTGCGGTATTCTCATCCGGCTCAGTCATGGCTCAGAAACTCATTTTCGGGAACAGTACTTCCGGGGACCTCACTCGCTATCTGCAAGCCTATTTCGATACCGAAACAGGGAATAAACGAGAGGAAAAGACCTATCGGAGTATTTGTGATAAACTTCAGGTAGAAGCTAAAAACGTGCTGTTTCTTTCGGATATAATTCAGGAATTGGAGGCTGCCGACAAGGCTGGTATGCAAACAGTTCAATTGGTTCGACCGGATACTGAGGCTGTTTGGAGAACTACTGTCAGAGATTTTTCTGAAATATCACTTAACTAACCGGGCAATGAAAACAAATTCTTTTCGCACAATCTGGACTACGGAGGACAAATATGTAGAGGTGATCGATCAGAGAAAACTTCCACATGAATTTGTTACGGTAAAACTTGAAACCTATGACGATGCCGAAGAGGCTATCAAGGATATGACGGTTCGCGGGGCACCCTTAATTGGCGCCACTGCAGCATTTGGTATTTATCTGGCAGTGCGTGAAATGATTGAAGAACAGCTTGACGGATCTTTCCTTGACCAAGCCTTTTCAGAGTTGCGTGCATCTCGCCCAACGGCCGTGAATTTGTTCTGGGCTTTGGATAAAATGCAAAAGGCACTCGATTCCAGCAATGGATCATTTCTGGAGACAGCCTGGAATACGGCAAATGCAATAGTTGAGGAGGATGTGGAAACTTGCCGCTTGATCGGCGTACATGGCTTACCTTTAATAGAGCAAATCTCAACACGTAAAAAAGGGGAGACGGTCAATATTCTGACTCATTGCAACGCCGGAATGCTCGGCTGCATCGAATGGGGTACCATTACTTCTCCTATATATCAGGCTGCACAAAAAGGAATTAAGGTGCATGTATGGGTGGATGAAACACGTCCCAGAAATCAAGGATCTAATCTTACGGCCTATGAACTTACACGGCATGGGATTCCTCATACGCTGGTCGTAGACAATGCCGGGGGACATCTTATGCAGCATGGTCTTGTGGACATGGTAATTGTAGGAACAGACCGCACAACCCGAAACGGTGATGTGGCGAATAAAATTGGGACGTATCTGAAAGCGCTTGCTGCCCACGACAACGGCATTCCTTTCTATGTCGCTTTGCCTTCTACCACGCTCGACATGTCAATTCGAGACGGTCTTAAGGAGATTGAGATTGAGGAACGAAATCAGGATGAAGTGCGCTACATGACAGGTAAGAGCAAAAGGGGAACAATTGAGTCGGTACTTATCTGCCCGGAAACCACAGTAGCAAGTAATTATGGCTTTGATGTAACGCCCGCTCGGTTTGTCACTAAACTGATCACCGAAAGAGGTGTTTGCAATGCAAGTGAAGCGTCACTTTTGGAATTATTTCCAGAGTATAAATAAAAAAGGAAGGGCCCTAAGGCCCTTCCAACTACAACCAAAAGTGTGTGATATCGGATCAGTTGTAGAGTTGTGAAAAAGTATGCTGCTCACGCTCAATAATATTGTGAATAGGATTTACTGTCATAATTACATTTCCGAATCCGTTGAATGCGGGTTTCTCTTTCTCAACGATGGTGTTCTTTTCCTGGATTTGCAAATTGATGCTTGTACTTAGTTTACATCCTCGTGCATCTTCCACTGTTAATTTGTACACACCATCTTCCAGTTTTTCAGGGTGCTCATAGTATGTTTTATCATTCAATCGAAAAATGTACATTGGTGCAACGCTGTCCATCTCCCAGGGACTACCGCCTTTTACCATAATGTTCAACTCTGAATTGAAATTAGCTGCATTTGTTGAACGGGGCGTATTGTATCCAATTGCAATTGGTGCAGGCATATCGATCTTCACAGAATCTTTAACACTGTTTCCTTCGGCATCTGTGACGGTGACAACATACATTCCTTTTTTAAGTTCGCTTATAGATGTTTCTGTTTTTCCAGTGTTCCACAAAACTGAATACGGTGCCGATCCTCCGGCAATGAACAATTCTGCTTTTCCGTTGGACTGTCCAAAACATGTTATGTCTGTCTTGGTGATTTCAACTCTCAATAACTCATTGCTGAATCCAATGATTGTGCTTATTGCGAATGCTACTGTTGCGAAGAATGTTTTTGCTTTCATGACGTTTCGTTTGCGTTTCTGATACAAACAAACGGCGTTTTTAAAGAATAAAATCTATAAATCCTTCTAATCAAAGTGAATTTACATGTTTACCGATAGTCATTTAGCGAAGAAGTATGGGGAGTCGCTACGTAGTTCTTCTTAAGACCCTGTTTTTTGACTTTTGAAGAGCCAGCCTCTGATTCCAGGAAATTCGGATCTGTTTTTTAACTAACTCAAGGGGAAAATATAGCTTTCAGTTTCGACTCTTGGTCTCGAGTTGAAAGTTCATCCAGGAAGTAAAATATCTAAAGCACAAAGGGAGGCTATTGCCTCCCTTGCTACAAACTGTGTTTTGTTGATCGGTTTAGTTGTAGTTCTGTGTAATTGTCTTTTTGTTTTGCTCAATAACCAAATGAATAGGCTTAACAGTCATTTGAACGTTGCCATTGCCATTGAATGCCGGTTTCTCTTTTTCGACGATTGCATTTTCAAGCTGAACCTGAAGATTGATATTCGTAGTCAACTTGCATCCTCGTGCATCTTCTACTGTTAATTTATACACTCCGTCTTCCAGTTTCTCTGGGTGCTCGTAGTATGTTTTATCATTCAATCGGAACATGTACATCGGAGCTGCTGTCTCCATTTCCCATGGAGTTCCGCCATTAACCAAAATGTTCATCTCTGCATTGAAGTTGGCCGTAGTTGTCTCCCTAGGTGTGTTATAGCTCACTGAAATAGGTGCAGGCATTGTGATTTTTACCGAATCTTTCACTGTGTTTCCTTCAGCATCCGTTATAGTAACTACGTACATTCCTTTTTTAAGATCAGAAATTGCGGTAGTGGTTTGTCCATTGCTCCAGTTGATTGCATAAGGTGCCTGACCTCCGGCAATGTATACTTCCGCTTTTCCATTCGCTTGTCCAAAACAAGTAACATCTGATTTGGTGATTTCTACTCTCAATCCTTCATTTGCGAAAGACACTAAAGTGCTCATTGCGATGATTGCTGCTGCGAAAATTTCTTTTGTTGTTTTCATGACGTGTTAATTACGTTTCTAATGCAAACAAACGACGAATTTTTCCAAGCGACCTCCGTCCTTAATAATAAGCGATGAAAAATACGGATATACCAATAGGCCGAAAGAGTTGTTTTACGTAGTAGGTCTACGTATATCTACGTACTAAATAAAAAAAGGCCTCCAAAGAGACCTTTTTGACTTGCTTTAAGGTTTCTTATAATTCGGCACTCGAACATGGGAAAGCACGATCCACTTTTTTGAAGAGTCCTTGCAATACTTTTCCTGGCCCAACCTCAATCACTTCTGCCGCGCCATCCGCTATCATCTGATTCATGGTCTGTGTCCACCTTACAGGTGCTGTCAACTGTGCAATCAGATTTGTTTTGATTGCGTTTGGATCGCTCACTGCACTGGCCGTGACATTTTGATACACCGGACATGAAGGAGTGTGAAACGTTGTTGCCCCTATCGCCTGTGCCAGTTCTTCCCTTGCCGGTTCCATTAGGGGAGAGTGAAATGCTCCACCCACAGGAAGTATAAGGGCACGCTTTGCACCCGCTTCAGTAAGTTTTTCACACGCTTTTTCTACCGCCGGGTAAGCTCCCGAGATAACGAGTTGCCCCGGACAGTTGTAATTTGCAGGAACCACAACTCCATCGATTTGAGAACAGATCTTCTCGATAACTTCATCTTCGAGATTGAGAATCGCAGCCATGGTGGATGGTTCCGCTTCGCAGGCTTTTTGCATGGCAAGAGCGCGCTTGGATACTAAAATCAATCCATCTTCGAAAGACAGTGTTTTATTTGCTACCAACGCAGAAAGTTCCCCTAATGAATGACCGGCTACCATATCAGGCTGAAAGGAGTCTCCAAGGCATGCAGCCAGAATCGTTGAGTGCAGAAAAATTGCAGGTTGTGTAACTTTCGTTTGTTTCAGCTCTTCCTCCGTGCCTTCAAACATCACTTTTGTAATCTCAAATCCAAGAAGTTCATCCGCACGACGAAACATTTCTTTTGCAAGGTCGGAACGTTCGAAGAGATCTTTTCCCATTCCGGGAAATTGAGCACCCTGACCGGGGAATACGTATGCTTTCATAAGTTTAAATTTTCAGGGCAAAGGTAACAAAGCAAAAGTGTAGCACAAAAAAAAGGGCCGGTAAAACCGACCCTTTCTCTTTCTTAATCTTTCGATTATTTCTTAACAACCAATTTAGTTGTAGAAACTGCGTCATTCATGGAAACATTAACCATGTAGATACCGCTGTTCAAAGACTCAGTGTTGATGTTTACTTTTTGAGCTCCTTTAACAGATCCCAAGTTAGATGAGTAAACTACTTTTCCTGAAAGGTCTGTAACATTTACAGAAACTTCTGCATCACCTTTTACATCAAATGAAACTGTTGTAGAAGCATTTGAAGGGTTAGGATATACAGAAAGAACTGAAGAACCAGCAACCTCGTTTACAGACAAGGAAGGATCCATGTTCATGCGAACCATCGGTGTAGATGTAGTGTAGTACCACGTTTGGTCTGTCATATCAAAATAGTATGAAGTATTTGCTTCTGAGGAACCAGATGTTGCAATAACAAGGTCATTTGTTGCACCACCGTCACCAAAAGAACCAACAACTACGAGGTAAGGCTCACCTGCATTCAAAGACTGTGAAGTCAACAATGGAAGTGTTACCACTGCATCAAGGTCAGCAGCCGTTAACACATAAGGAGCAGATCCGTTTGCGTAAACAAAATCACCTGTTGCAGCATCAATTGTATAAACAGTTGCATAAATTTCAGCTCCTTCCTCAGCTACACCGTTGATGTGGACATCAACACCATACATAGTTGCAGCAGCATACATGTCATAAATGTTTCCTGCTTCAAAACCTTCACCACCGTTGAATGTACCGTTCTCAGCAACACCGTTGTCACGGGAATAGCTGAAATTCGTCACATTTACAGTGATAGGTGCCAAAGAGTTGTCATCTGGGAATGCATCCGTCTGACCTGAGTTTGTTGACATGTTTACAGTGCTAGAACCAACAGTTGAAGCTGGAGTCCACTGTGCTGGACAATCCAATGTGTCGGTAACACCTTGTGCAATTGAACCAGGTGCAGAAGTTGTAGTGAATGCACCAACTGCTGCTGTAACAGTGATGTCATTTTGGATCATTGCACCGCTGTTTTTAACCCCACCAGAGAAATCGATTGGTGCGATCTGAGACGTTGGTATGCTGTAGTAAGCTAGACGAGCACCCCAAGCTCCTGTAGATCCCCAGTAAGGAGACACAAAAGTAAGGTCGTAGTCTTCCAAAACTTCGATAGATACATCGTCAACTGCCCAGTACCATCCCCAGTAGTCATTGTCATCGTAGTAGAACTGAACCAAAACTTGAGATGCACCACCTGCGATAGCAGAAATATCGATGGAAGTTACTTCAGGGTTGCCTGAGTTCTGGTCTGGCAATGAATAACCAGCTTCGTTAGACATTTCAAAATCAGTCCAGGTTACACCGTTGTCCGCACTTACACGAACACCACGAGTGTCTTTCCACCAACGGAAGTTGTGCTGATACTTCAACTTCACATACGGATATCCTGTAAGGTCAATAGGAGTTGCATTTGTTGCAGTCGTAATGATATCAAAACCATCAAAATCTGCACTGTTGTTTGCATCAGAGTTCACAAAAAGAAACCCGTTTGCAGCAGTGGTAGAACCCATTGGCGACAAAGCACCCACCGGGATGTCTGCAGGCGTGGTAGAGAATTCCCATCCTGCAGGATTCAATCCAACGTTAGCCAACGTCCAGTTTGCAGGAGTTGAGAAATCGTCTTCCCAAATTATTGTTGCTTTTTCTTCTGCGGTTGCAGGTTTCGGAGTAGTTGTTTTAACTGTTCCGATCACAGGCGACTGCTTTTTCACCAATGGAGATACATTGGATTTGTTCACTTGGGCAGTTACACTACCAATTGCCAAAAGGCCAAGGAAACTTAAGTAAATCTTTTTCATAATCGATCTTTAATGTTTGCGTTGCGAATTTAATAAACTTTTAACTTCCTTCCAAAAAGGATTTAAATAAGAAACGAAGGATTTTTTCAAACCGTTGGTGTTTTCAAAAATGTTTAATCAATTTTGAAACCGTACAGGGTTACATCGTCGGTCTGTGCGTATGTTCCTTTCCAGGTGTAAAACTCTTTTTTCAGTGCATCCGAACGCTCCAGAGTGGATGATGTTCCGAGTGAAGAAATGAAGTTTTGCAAGTTCTTGCTTTTGTATTTTTTACCGTGTTCTCCTCCGAATTGATCACTGAATCCATCGGTCATAAGGTAAATGTAATTTCCTGAATCTAATTCCACAGTAAATTCATTGAATGGATGCAGTTCTTCGCCGTGCAGTCCCACCGGAAAGCGATCGCCTTTGAGGACGATTAGCTCGTTTTCTTTTTGAAGTAAAATTGATTGATTGGCCAAGGCATAGGTAAGCATCCTGTTTTCGCCGTTAAAGACACAGATGCTCATGTCGAATCCGTCTTTATGTTCTCCTTCATTGACCGTTTGCTTAAGTGAAGAAATCACTTTTGACCTCATTTGGTTGAGCAATTCGGAAGGCGAAGTGATCTTTTGTTCAATCACCAGTTCATTGAGCATAGAAACGCCAAGCATGGTTAAAAAACCACCGGGAACTCCATGTCCGGTCCCGTCAGCGACGACAATGATTTTTAGATTATCAAGTTGTGTAACCCAATAAAAATCACCACCTATGGTCTCCTTCGGAAAATAGAGCACAAAAGATTCAGGAAAAACAGTTTTAAGGTCTTCCGATTTAGGTAAAATGGCCAGTTGAATTTGTTGGGCATAATTCAGACTGTCTGTAATTTCTTTGTGCTGCGTCTCAATTACTTGCTTGCTTTCCCCGAGCTCTACATTGGTATGGCGCAGTTCGTCATTCAGTAATTCCAGCTTTTTCTGAGATTGCATTTTTGATCTGTACTGCAGAAGTCCAAAAAGCAGAAGTGCGCTTAAAATTATAAGTACAACAATTATCTGCGCAATCACTTTTCTTTGTTCTGCACTCTCTTTTCTTGCCTGTTCTTTGATCCTGTTTTGTATCTGTTTGTCTCGTAACGCTTTCCTTTCGTAATTCAATTTGAGTTCCTGTCTAACCAGTTGTTTAGACTGATCGATACTGAATAAACTGTCTTTCAGGTGTGTGAATTTCTTGAAGTGATACAATGCCTCTGAGAAATTTTTTGAAGCTGCTTCGATTTCACTGAGTACTTGGTGTGCATCGCGTTCCACGGAACGAATTCCAAGATTTTGTGCTTTTGACAGCGCATAGGATGCTTCAGTTCTGCCCCGAATCAATTCACCCTTTTTAAGCTTCAACTGAGCCAGAAGGACATTGAGTGAGATTACACCCTCTTCGTCACCGATCTCTTTACGAAGTATCAAACTTGAATCAAGGTTTGATTGAGCTGAGGTCAGTTTGTTTTTAACAATGTACAGCCTTGAGAGATTTTCATAGACTAATGCTATGCGGTATTTTATGTTCAATTTTTTACTGAGCGTCAATGCCTTTTTATGGAAGTACAACGCCTTGTCGTATTGACCTAATTTCTGATGCAACTGGCCAAGGTTCGTATACCTGCCCGAGACGCACTGAAGATCTTTCAGCTCTGTACAGATCTTTAAACTTTTATATTCTGAGTTGAGCGCCCTTTTAATTTCTCCCAATTCGTAATATACTTTGTACATGGATAGATAAGAATTCGCTAAGCCACGTTTATCCTTTAATTTTTCTCTTATCCGGATGCTTCTGTGGATGATCTCAATTGCCTGTCCGTATCGGTCTAACCCTGCATAACATAGCCCCATGAAGGCGTAACTGGCTGCAAGTCCAAGCTGATCCCGGATTTCTCTTCTCACCGGGATACTTTTCATCAGGTATACTGAACTTGCCTTGTAATTCCCCAGGTCAGAATAAATCGCCCCGGTGTAATAATACGCTCCTCCGAGATTGTATCGGTCGTTTTTTTTAAGGCAACTTTTAACCGTTTTATTCAGAATTTCCAGAGCTTCTCTGTTTTCACTTAAAGCACTCAGCGCTTTGGCTTTGAAACTTTGTGCCTTGTGCAGAATTCTGTAATCTTGTTTGCTTTTTTCGACTGCGTTTAGTGCCGAGTCACAAAGGGCAACGGATTCACGAAAGGAGCTTAGGTTGTATTTGATATTTGCCTCATAAACATAGAGTATTGAACGCAGTTTAGCGTCTGTTTTGTGTTTCTTGCTTAAAAGTCGGATGTTCTGTTCTGCTTTCGGGTAATTTCCCAGAACAATCTCCCTGAAGATTTTGCTAAGTTCTTGAGTCTTTGAAGAGGATGAACCAAAAATCGGGGAAATTAGCCACTTACGTTCTCCGTCTTCGGGATGAGGCTCGCGGGCACTGATTTCTCCTGCAAAAGAGACAGTAAACAGAAAAAGTAGCAGAAGTATTCTCACAGTTCAAAAGTACACATTGTGAGAGTTTTTTGGCGGTTCAAAAAGAAAAAACGGACAACATTTCAGACTTTAAGTTGCACTCCGATACCATTATGACCATTCAATTTCAATGTGCCGTTAGAGAGATATAAGCCCTCGAATGGATCGTTTTTCATTAAAAATGGTCCATCCAGATCTACCCAATCAGCAAGAGAACTTAAATGCGTCATTGCCCCTACAGCACAGGAAGATTCGGCCATACATCCTGTGACCACGTTGAGGCCGATCTTTTTGGCTTCGATGATCATCTTGTAAGCTTCCGAAAGGCCGCAGGATTTCATGAGTTTTACATTGATTCCGCTAAACGAATTTTTGATCTTTTCCAAATCTGCCAGCCGTTTGATGCTTTCATCAGCAATGATGGGAACGGGACTTCGTTCAGTGAGCCAGGCTGAGTCCCGAAGATTGTCAAAATGGAAGGGTTGCTCTATGAAAAGCACTCCTTTTTCTGCAAGACTTTGTGCCATGTCAAGTGCCTGTTCCCTACTTTTCCACCCTTGGTTGGCGTCTACCGAAAAAGGTCCTTTCCAGACAGCAAGTATGTGGTTCATGATGTCTTCATCGTAGTCTGTTCCCAGTTTTATTTTTAGAATTTCAAACCCCATCTCAATCCCTTCAATTGCTTTTTCGACCATTTTTTCAGGGGTATCGATTCCAATCGTGAATGACGTTTTTTTGCTCTGAAAAGGCACTGAATACAATTCCCCGATGGATTTTTTCTTGAGTTTTCCAACCAAATCATGCAAGGCAATATCGAATCCCGCCTTTGCGGCATTGTTCCCGGCTTCGATCGAATCAATGTATGAAAGCACAGCATCTATCTCAAAGGGATTTTCAAACGGCCTGAGATCGACCTTTGACAGAAACTGCATGACACTTTGCTGCGATTCTCCTAAGTAAGGCGGCATACTCGATTCGCCTAATCCTATCACTCCATCATGTTCGAGTTTTAAGAGAACTACCGGAGTAGTCGTCCGGCTATGCACTGATACCTTGAAAGGATGAACTAGTTGCAGTTCGAATGGAGAAAAGTGCAAATTCATGCACCGAATGTAGTGTATTTGATCGGTTTAGTTCCACATTTAGAATTGCCCTTTTTCCTTTTCGTTCTATCTTTGTCCCTCAAACAAGCAGGATGGCAGACACCCGTTACAATCTGAGAGGCGTTTCCGCAGGGAAAGAAGATGTGCACAATGCAATCAAGAATGTGGACAAAGGATTATTTCCAAAGGCGTTTTGTAAGATCGTTCCGGATCATCTTTCTGGTGATGAGGACTATTGCATTGTGATGCATGCAGACGGTGCGGGAACGAAGTCCTCGCTGGCGTATATGTATTGGAAAAAAACAGGCGATCTGTCTGTCTGGAAGGGAATTGCGCAGGATGCGCTCATTATGAATATTGATGATCTGCTTTGCGTAGGTGCCACGGATAAAATCCTGCTTTCTTCAACAATCGGGAGAAATAAAAATCTGGTACCGGGCGAGGTGATCTCGGCGATTATCAACGGAACTGAAGAGTTGCTCGAATCACTCCGTTCGCAGGGAATCGGCATCCATTCTACGGGTGGCGAAACGGCAGATGTGGGAGATTTGGTTCGAACCATCATTGTAGATTCCACAGTAGTTTGCCGCATGAAAAGGAGTGAAGTGATTTCGAATGACAAAATTCAAGCAGGCGATGTCATTGTAGGATTGGCTTCTTTTGGTCAGGCAACCTATGAAGCGGAGTACAACGGCGGCATGGGGAGCAATGGCTTGACCTCTGCAAGACACGATGTGTTTTCACATGAACTGGCAAGTGAGTTCCCTGAAAGTTACGATCCTGCTGTTCCCGCTGAATTGGTGTATTCAGGTTCAAAAAATCTATTGGACAAGATCGAAGGAACTTCTTTGGATGCAGGAAAACTCGTGTTGTCACCAACACGAACGTATGCACCGGTAATCAAAAGGATTCTTGATGCCCACCGCACTAACATTCATGGAATGGTACACTGTTCAGGCGGAGCACAAACCAAGGTGCTGCATTTTGTAGAAAACGTTCATGTAATCAAAGACAATCTGTTTCCAACTCCACCGCTTTTTGAACTCATCCAAAAGGAATCGGGCACGGACTGGAAGGAAATGTACAAAGTGTTCAATATGGGACACCGAATGGAACTGTATGTTCCGGAGGAGCTGGCGCAGGAAATTATTCGAATTTCTGAATCATTTGATATTCCGGCACAGATCGTTGGTCGGGTAGAGACACATAACGACAAAAAAGTAACGATCGTTTCACCGTATGGTACGTTCGAATATTGATCTTTATGAGTGACCTGTTAACCAAACTTGAGGCTATTCATTTCCGCTTTGTTGAAGTGGGAAAGATGATTGTAGACCCTGATATCATTTCGGATATGGAACGCTACGTGAAACTGAACAGGGAATACAAGGAGCTGGAGGAAATCGATCAGGTCTACCGAGAATTCAAAAATCTTGTCGGAAATATTCAGAGTACCCGCGAATTATTGGAAATTGAAACAGATCCTGAAATGCGTGAAATGGCTAAAGAGGAATTGCTCGCGCTTGAGGATCTGCGGCCCCGAATGGAGGAAGACATCAAATTTCTTTTAATACCAAAAGATCCGGAAGACGATAAGAATGCGATCATGGAATTGCGCGCAGGCACGGGAGGAGATGAGGCGTGTATTTTTGTGGAAGATTGTTTCAGAATGTATACCATGTTTTTCAAGGAAATGGGATGGCAGTACGATATTCTGAATTCCTCTGAAGGTTCGGTAAAGGGATACAAAGAGATTTCCATGGAAATTACCGGCGCCGGCATCTACGGAATGTTGAAGTTTGAATCGGGCGTGCACAGAGTTCAGCGTGTTCCCGAGACGGAATCTCAAGGGCGCGTACATACCTCAGCAATCACCGTTGCAGTGCTGCCTGAAGCAGAAGAGGTGGATTTTAATCTGGACATGAATGACGTCCGAAAAGACACGTTCCGGGCTTCAGGAGCAGGTGGACAGCACATCAATAAAACAGAGTCAGCCATTCGTTTGACACACATTCCTACGGGAGTCGTGGTGGAGTGTCAGGATGGCCGTTCACAACATAAAAATCTTGAAAAGGCGATCTCGGTCCTTCGTTCACGCCTGTATCAGGCAGAACTGGATCGTGTGCACAATGAGCGCGCAGCACAGCGGAAAACACTTGTTGCATCGGGTGACCGCTCTGATAAGATTCGTACATACAATTATCCTCAAGGAAGAATCACAGATCACCGCATCAACAAGTCGATGTACAACTTAGGGGATTTTATGAATGGAAACATTAAAGAAATGATCGATTCGTTAAAACTTGCAGAAAATGCAGAAAAATTGAAAGGACAGGAGGCAATGCAATGACGCGCGCAGAGTTAATCCAACAAATTCGAATGAAACGGTCCTTTCTTTGCGTTGGACTTGATACTGATCTGAATAAGATTCCAAAGCATTTGCTTGATTCAGAGGATCCGATTTTCGAGTTCAATAAAGCAATCATTGATGCAACCAAAGATCTTGCAGTAGCCTACAAACCGAACATCGCATTTTATGAATGTTATGGTCCCAAAGGCTGGGAATCACTCAGGAAAACACTGGAATACATCCCCGGAGATATTTTCACGATTGCAGATGCAAAACGCGGAGACATTGGAAATACGTCGACGTATTATGCCAAAACATTTTTTGAATACCTCGCTTGTGACTCTGTTACAGTAGCCCCTTACATGGGAAGTGACAGCGTAACACCGTTCCTTGAGTTCAAGGAAAAATGGGTTATTCTATTGGCACTTACCTCCAATGCAGGTGCACTGGATTTTCAAATGTTAAAAGATCAGGATGGATCAGAATTGTTTAAATCTGTTCTGCAAAAATCTTCCACATGGGGCACTCCTGAAAATCTGATGTACGTAGTTGGAGCGACACGTGCTGAAGACATCGCAGCGGTCCGTGCGGTGGTTCCCGATCATTTCTTTTTGGTTCCCGGTGTAGGTGCCCAGGGCGGTTCCCTCGAAGATGTGTGCAACTTTGGCTGGAACAGCGATTGTGGTTTATTGGTCAATTCTTCGAGAGCAATCATTTATGCTTCTGATAAAGAGGATTTTGCTGTAAGAGCGAACGAGGAGGCGCTGGGATTACAAAAAGAAATGTCTAAAATTCTGGAGACGAAAGGATTTATTTAAAAAGTCCGTTACTTTTCGGGCAAGACGCATTATGCTCCAAATTTTTCAAAATGCGTCGAATATTTATTCTTACCTGCTTGATTTCCTCTTTAGCCAACCTGTTTTCCTGTGCTCAAGACGATGGAGGGGGGCTTTTTAATGCGGATTCTGAAAGCGATACGCTGCACATTCATGAACGGATAATGAAAAAGGCCCGGGAATTAAATGAGTTTTTATCGGTAGAGACTGAGTATTCTAATCAACTTGCAATTCTTATCGACATGCGTCAAGAATCCGGTAAAAACAGGTTGTTCGTCATCGACATGCAAAATTTATCTGTTGTGAGTAAAGGATTGGTAGCCCATGGAATTGGCTCTGAAACAGGTGTAGAGGACAGTCTCAAATTCAGCAATGTTCCGGGATCACTGTGTACATCGCTTGGAAAATACAAAATCGGAGAAGCGTATGTCGGTAATTTTGGAAGAGCCTACAAGCTTCACGGCCTGGAATCGACCAATGATAAGGCGTACGAACGCTTTGTGGTACTCCATAAGTATAACTGTGTTCCTGATGAAGAGCAAACCTTTCCCATCTGCACGAGTGAGGGGTGCACAATGGTTTCAGAGAATTATTTCAGCGAACTGGACGACATCATACGAAGCAGCTACAAGCCAATAATCCTCGAAGTTTTCTACTAATCGGTGTGAACAAGTTTTACAAGCTTGACTTTTTTCGCCTTTCGTTCCGCGGTACTTTTATTCAAACCTTATGTGGATGAAAGGAATTAAATTTTTTCAACGTCTGATGATTGTTCTTCTCGCAGTTGTGAATATCTCGCTTTTGCTCTGGCGTTACAATATCCCAATGGAAGAGATTCTCTTGTGTAATTTGTCCGTGGGATTACTTTATCTTTCGCTTAAAAACGCTTTTGACTTAGTGCGTTCGAAAGGACTTCACGAAAGTCTGGAGGAACAGCGCTGATAAAATCTTATTTTTCCTATGAACTATTGTTTTTGTGTTCTTTGGGCATGTGTGTCCTTTGTCTCTTTTTTGGGGTATTCTCAGTCGTACCTGACACCCGAAGTATTGTGGAAATTCAATCGTATTTCCGGAGGATCAGTTTCTTCGGATGGAAAATTTGTGTTGTATTCTCAACGGTCGTATGATCTCTCAGCGAATACAGGAAACACAGATATTTTTGTCTATGATTTAAAAGCGGGAAGAAGCCTGCAGTTGACAACAACTTCGTTTTCTGAACTGGAGGTTCAGTGGGGGCCAAACAATACCATTTGGTATATGTCATCTGAAAATGAAGGCATGCAGGTGTGGCAGCTTAAGGTGGATGGTACGGGTAAACGCCAGTGCTCACACTTCAAGAACATTGAACTGGAAGGGTTTAAGCTTTCCCCTGATGGGAAATTTATTGTAACGATTGAAGCTGTCAAGGTGATGTCAACCTTAACAGAAAAATATCCTGACCTTCCCAAATCGAATGCCCGGGTGGAGGAAGACCTCATGTATCGCCACTGGGACCATTACGATGATTACCAGCGAAGACATCTCTTCTGGCACAAGGTTGTTTCAGGATTTGAAGGGGAGATGGTGTCGATTGATGGCTGCGATCTTTTGCCCGGCGAATCTTTTGATGGAATACTCGGTCCACACGGCGGTTCGGATCAATTTTGTTTTTCACATGATTCAAAAAAGGTAATTTATACGTCGAAAAAGAAAAAAGGGAAGGAATTTGCGTTAAGCACGAACAGCGAACTCTATGAATATGACATTGCCACTCAGAAAACGGCTTGCTTGACAGAAGGAAATAATGGGTACGATAATTTTCCTTCATGCTCGGTCAATGGAGACCTTGCATGGTTTAGCATGTCGCGAGATGGTTTTGAGGCTGATAAAAATGATTTGAAGGTTCGGAAGAAAGACGGACAACTCATTAATCTTACTTCAAATCGGGATCTTACGGTGGGCAGTTTTTCCTGGCATCCCGATGGCAAAAGTCTATTTTTCATTTCTCCGACAAAAGGAACGGAACAGATCTTTCGCGTAGAGTTAAGTACAGGCAATTTTACTCAGCTTACGTCCGGTCCTTATGACTATGTGAGTGTTTCAGTTTTTGCAGATCAGGTCTTCGCGGGAAGGCAGTCGATGGTTGAGCCTACCGAACTTTACATGGTGAGTCTCAAAAAAGGAAAGGTTTCCAAATTGACCTCTTCCAATGACGCGCTTTTAGCTTCTTTAAAAATGCCTAAAACAGAGGAGCGCTGGGTGCAAACTACCGATGGTAAACAAATGCTGGTATGGATGGTTTATCCTCCGGATTTTGATCCCGCAAAAAAATATCCTGCCTTACTGTATTGCAACGGCGGTCCGCAAAGTCCCGTAAGTCAGTTTTTCTCCTACCGATGGAACCTGGCATTAATGGCCTCTAAAGGCTACATAGTGGTTGCGCCCAACCGAAGAGGATTGCCTGGTTTTGGACAGGAATGGAATGACGCCATCTCCGGCGACTGGGGAGGTCAAGCCATGAAAGATTACCTTTCAGCCATTGACAATGCTTCACAGGAACCATATGTTGATGAGACCCGACTGGGTGCTGTAGGAGCATCCTACGGCGGATATTCTGTATATATGCTTGCCGGAATGCATGAAAAAAGGTTCAAAACATTCATTGCACATTGTGGATTGTTCAATCTTGAAAGCTGGTACGGCACTACTGAAGAATTATTTTTTGCAAACTGGGATCACGGAGGTCCATACTGGCTGGATGTCAACAAGGAAAACTATGAGAAATTCAGTCCGCACAAGTATGTTCAGAACTGGGATACACCAATATTAGTAATTCATGGAGGATTGGATTACCGTGTTCCGGAAAGCGAAGGAATGCAGGCTTTTCAGGCGGCTCAACTGAAGGGGCTCCGGAGTAAATTCCTGTACTTTCCGACCGAGGGACATTGGGTTCAAAGTCCACAGAACAGTGTCCTTTGGCAAAGAGAGTTCTTCGAGTGGCTGGCTACGGATCTGCATCCCTGAATTGTCAAATTGGCTAATTTGTTTACTTTTGATTAACTAAAATTACTCCGGTAGAATGTGGACATGGCTTGCAAATACGATTCTTAAGTTTCGTTTTATTGTATTAGGTGCAATGACTTTGATCACTGTCTATCTGGGATTCAAAGCATTTTCAGGCCTGCAACTCGAGAACAAGTATGGTATCATGCTTCCAAAAGACTCTGAGGCAACAAGGATTTATAAGGACTTTAAGAAGGCATTCGGTGAGGATGGAGGTACTTTGGTGATAGCCATTCAGTCTGATTCTCTTTACTCGGTCCGTTTATTTAAAAAATGGAAGGAACTGGGCGACTCTATCTTAAAGATTGACGGAGTCGAGCGCGAACCTCTCTCAGAAGCACATCTATTTTCACTTGAAAACAACAGACAAAATAGTTCATTTGAAATACATCGGATTTTTGATCCCAAAGAGAACAATATTTCGGCAGCTTACATAGACAGTCTAAAACACGTAATTCGTGGAAACCCTCTTTATAAAGGGTTGCTCTACAATGACTCGAGCAATGTATCCCTTATGCTCGTATCCATTGATGAAAGGTATTTGATGGATAAAAAGAAATCAGCGGTCGTAATTGACATAGAGGAACTGGCTCAGAGTTACGAACCTTATTTCGGTAAAATCCGTTTTGCTGGTCTGCCTCACCTAAGGGTGATTATTGCCAAAAGGATACAAAATGAAATGTATATCTTCATTAGTCTGTCTTTACTCGTAACCGCACTGCTGATTTATTTCTTTTTTCGTTCTTTCAAGGCTGTTTTCATTTGTCTCATTGTGGTTGGCGTTGCAGTCATATGGGCGCTGGGAAGTATGGCCGTCATGGGCTTTAGTTTGTCTATTCTGACGGCATTGATTCCGCCGCTCATGATCGTGATTGGTGTGCCTAATTGTATCTACCTGATTACAAAATACCATCAGGAGATTAAAGAACATGGCAACAAGATTAAAGGTCTTATTCGGGTAATCCAAAACATTGGTATTGCCTCTTTCATGACGAACTTTACGACTGCAATTGGGTTTTTGACATTTTGTTTTACCAATTCTGAAAAGTTGTTTGAATTTGGGTTAACTGCAGGATTAAATGTCATGGGTGTTTTTGTTATTTCCTTGACGCTTCTGCCAATCTTCAATTCTTTAGTTAAAGTACCGCGAGAGCGTCAACTTAGACACCTTGACCGTAAACTTGCTTCAAATTTGATTTCGTCGTTGGAATTCATGGTTCTCCAAAAAAGACGGGTACTCTATCTGTCGGTTGTTGCCATTATTGGATTGGGGATTTGGGGTCTGAGCACTATAGAAACTGCGGGGCAACTTACAGGTGATCTGCCAAAAGACGACCAGATTGTTTCTGACCTCAAATTTTTAGAAGCCAATTTCGGAGGATCCATTCCCTTCGAAATCATGATCAATTACAAACAGCCCGGTAGACTCTGGAAAAAATCGACGCTGGAAAGGGTTGAAACCATTCAAAACAACATCGAATCAGATACACTCTTTTCAAAATCCATTTCGATTGTGAATTTCCTGAAATTCATTAACATGGTATACTACGGAAACGATCCTGATCGGTATGAGTTAATTGCCAAAAGAGACATGCTCCGTTTAAAAAAATACCGGGATAATTTTCAGCTGGCGAACTCAAATGGAGGCTTTTCCGAGAAGGAACTTGTGGACACAGCGAATACCACTTTAAGGGTGCGTTGTCAAATGAAAGACATCGGTTCTTATGAGCAGGCAGAGGTTACCGCAAGAGTTCACGGCATGATAGACGACATCATGAACCCTGATAAAAAGAGAATGGAGTACCTTTTCTCGAAATCGGAAAAAAACATAAACCTTTATACGGATTCTTTATTGTCCGAATTCCCTGTACTGTACAATGCGGTTTCCGAAGTTATAGCGGATGGGAACGAAGACCTGCAATTTAAGTTCAACAATGATCCCGAAACATTGAAGAAATACATCGGAAAACCGGGTTTCAGGGACAAACTTCGTACGGCAATAAACAATGAATATTTCGATGTCAAGATTACCGGAACATCCGTGATAGCCTCCGAGGGCACAAGGTATCTTGTAAATAATCTTTTTTCAAGTATTGTTTTTGCAATTATTTGTATTTCGCTTTTGATGGCGTTGTTGTTCCGTTCCTGGAGGATGGTGGCTGTGGCAATGATCCCAAATATTGTTCCCTTGTTGTTTACCGCCGGAATCATGGGTTTTATGGGAATTCCACTCAAACCATCTACACTTTTGATCTTTAGCATTGCTTTGGGAATTGCCGTGGACGATACCATACACTATTTGGTAAAATACAGAATGGAACTTAAAACCATGAAATGGGATTTGAAACAATGTGTGATTGTTGCCATTCGGGAATCAGGTTTAGGCATGTTTTACACCTCCATTGTCTTGTGCGCTGGATTTTCGGTTTTCATGTTCTCCCAGTTTGGCGGAACCCAGGCCCTCGGGCTGCTTATAGGCATCACGTTATTTGTGGCTATGGTCACCAATTTGCTCATATTGCCCTCGTTGCTTCTATCACTCGAGCGCAGGCTGGTTACAAAATCCTTTATTGAACCTTATTTTGAGGCATACAGTAGTGAAAGCGAAATAGACTGGAGCATGTTGTCGCTGGAGGACAATCCATCGCCTTCAGAAGAAAAAGAACCGAAACCATGAAAGGAATCATCTTAGCCGGCGGTTCCGGAACTCGATTGCACCCGCTTACACTTGCGGTATCTAAACAATTGATGCCCGTGTATGACAAACCGATGATCTATTATCCGCTGTCGATTTTAATGAGCGCCGGGATTCAGGATATCCTCATTATTTCTACACCTTACGATCTGCCTGATTTTAAAAAATTACTCGGCGATGGTTCTCAGGTTGGATGTCATTTTTCTTATGCGGTCCAGGAAGTTCCAAATGGCCTTGCACAGGCTTTCGTTATTGGAGAGGAGTTCATTGGAAATGATAAAGTTGCGCTCATTCTTGGCGACAATATTTTCTACGGAGTAGGAATGGATAGTCTTCTAAGAGAAAACAATGATCCGAATGGAGGGGTGGTGTACGCCTATCATGTGAGCGATCCTGAACGGTATGGGGTAGTGGAATTTGATGATTCCATGAATGTGGTTTCCATTGAAGAAAAACCCTCCTCCCCAAAGTCAAATTATGCCGTCCCGGGATTGTATTT
>JBEGVI010000191.1:0-10670 GCA_041178485.1 Bacteroidota bacterium
TCTCCGAAAAATTGGAATAGAATCGATTTCGGTCGTAGGAGACACCCGTTATGATAAAGTTCTTGAGAAAAGCAGAAATCTAGTTCCCAATTCGGTTATTGAATCTTTTTTAGATGGACGAAAAGCATGGGTGTTTGGAAGTACGTGGGAAAAGGATGAAGCCATACTGATTCCCCTTATTTTGAAGAATTGTGATCAAAAAGTAATTATAGCGCCTCATGTAATCAGCGAACATAAGATTGATCTTTTGATCAAAAAACTCGGTCAAATAGCTGTTAGATTTACGGATTACAAGGGCGAAAGTGTACAAGTCTTGATTCTCGATACGATCGGACATCTTTCAGATGCGTATTCTTATGCCGAGTTGGCGTATGTAGGAGGCGGCTTTTCGGGCAAATTACACAATATCCTTGAGCCATCAGTTTTTGGAATCCCGGTTATTTTTGGTCCGAAATTCACGAAATTTCCGGAGGCTGAACGCTTCATGAATCTCGGTATCGGTTTTTCGGTGAGTTCGTTTGCGGAACTAGAACAAACGATCATCAGAACTAAGTCAAGCTACTCTGTGATTCATCAAAGAGCCTTCGAAAATGTGCATTCAAACAGTGGTGCAGCGCAACGAATTTGCGATCATTTTATATCGGTATACCCTAATTGATGAACTACAAACAGGTACACACTAATTCAAAGAGTTGCCGTATCTTTACGCTCAGTTTTATCGAAACAGTTTTAAGTTGATGAAAAAGATCCAAATGGTTGATCTGATTACTCAATATGAGAAGATCAAACCCGCTGTAGATTCGGCCATTCAGAATGTGATTTCGAACGCTCAGTTCATTAATGGTCCGGATGTTTCTGCATTTCAGGAAGAACTACAGCAGTACCTCAAGGTAAGGCACGTAATTCCATGTGCAAATGGTACAGATGCACTTCAAATCGCTCTGATGGCTCTCGACTTGAAGCCCGGCGACGAGGTGATCACACCCTCCTTTACGTACATTGCAACTACAGAGGTAATGGCACTGTTAGGTTTGACACCTGTATTTGTTGAGGTAGACAAGGATACTTTTTGCATAGATCCAGCTGTTATTAAGGCGGCGATTACATCCAAAACCAAGGTGATTGTTCCGGTTCATTTATACGGCCAGGCGGCCAACATGGATGCGATTATGGCAATTGCTCATGAATACGGACTTTTTGTTGTGGAAGACAATGCGCAAGCAATAGGGTGCGACTACCATCACAGCGACGGCAGGATTTCCAAAACAGGAACCATCGGAACCATCGGTTGTACGTCCTTTTTTCCGTCGAAAAATTTGGGATGCTATGGAGACGGGGGAGCAATATGCACCAACGATGATTCACTTGCATCCAAAATGCGGATGATTGCAAACCACGGACAAAGTAAACGCTATTACCATGACGTTGTGGGTTGCAACTCACGGCTGGATACAATTCAAGCTGCTGTTCTGAGAATAAAACTGAGAGAATTAGATGCGTACATTGAAGCAAGAAGGAATGCAGCGTCTTATTATGACACCTATTTTTCTGCCTTTAATCAAATTAAAACACCCGAAAGAAATACTTACTCAAGACACGTATTTCATCAATATACACTTCAATTGGAAGGCGTTGACCGCAATGCGTTGAGTGCCTTTCTCGCAGAACGCGAAATACCTTCAATGATCTATTATCCTGTTCCGGCGCACCGACAGAAAATGTTTAGTGCTTTTGACAGCGAAAAAACAAATTTACCGATAACAGATTGGCTCACAGAGCGTGTACTTTCTTTGCCGATTCATACGGAACTACAGAATGAGCAGCTGGAATTCATTTGTGCATCTGTTGCAGAGTTTCTAACATCAAAAAATTAACATGAAGAAGATTGCTGTCGTTGGAACAGGGTATGTTGGACTGGTCACAGGGACGTGTTTTTCCGAAACGGGAAATCAAGTCGTCTGCATTGACATTGATGCGAAAAAAGTTGAACATATGAGAAATGGTGAGATTCCGATCTATGAGCCTCACCTCGATGTAATTTTCGAACGAAATATTAAGGCAGGTAGATTGTCCTTTTCTACGGATTTGAGAACAGGAATACAGGGAGCTGAGATTATTTTTCTGGCCTTACCAACACCTCCAGGAGAAGATGGTTCTGCGGACCTGTCCTACATCCTTGGGGTAGCAGACGAACTCGGGAAATTGCTTGAAGAATATAAAGTGATTGTCGATAAAAGTACTGTTCCGGTTGGTACGGCTGAACTTGTTCGTGAGGCAATTGCAAAAAATGCTCAGGTGGATTTTGATGTAGTATCCAACCCTGAATTCCTGCGTGAAGGATTCGCCGTGGATGATTTTATGAAGCCTGACAGAGTTGTCATCGGCTCATCTTCTTCGCGAGCCAACAAAATCATGGAACAACTGTACAAACCGTTTGTACGCCAAGGAAATCCAATCATCTTTATGGACGAGAAATCTGCAGAACTCACGAAATATGCAGCAAATTCATTTCTTGCCACCAAGATTACCTTTATGAACGAAATTGCCAATTTCTGTGAGCTCGTAGGCGCAGACGTGGATAAGGTGCGAATTGGTATCGGTTCCGATGATCGGATTGGAAAAAGATTCCTTTTTCCGGGAATCGGCTATGGAGGTTCGTGCTTTCCAAAAGACGTACAGGCACTTGTGAAGTCCGGGAATGAAGTCGGTTTTTCGTTCGAGATACTCAAATCTGTTATGGCTGTGAACGAAACGCAGAAAACAGTGCTGATTCCTAAAATATCCAACTATTTCCGAGGAAACTTGACCGGCAAACACATCGCTGTCTGGGGACTGGCCTTCAAACCGGACACTGATGACATTCGGGAAGCCCCTGCGCTTTATATCATAGAGGAGTTGCTTAGGGCTGGTTCAACCGTTACTGCATTTGATCCTGAAGCGATGCCTAATGTGAAGGGTCTTTTAGGATCCAGAATCTCGTATGCTGATAATGAATACGAAGCATTGCGTGGAGCCGATGCGCTTGTTATTTGTACGGAATGGGGTATCTTTAGAAACCCGGATTTTGACAAGATTGCAGAATTTTTGAAGGATAAAGTGATTTTCGATGGAAGGAATCTTTTTGACCTGAGCGAAATTAACGAGCGTGGATTTTATTATGCGTCGATTGGAAGAAACACTATAAACGATTAATGGCAGACAGAAAAAGAATATTGATTACCGGCGCTGCTGGATTTTTAGGTTCCCATTTGTGCGACCGATTTATCCGTGATGGCTTTCATGTAATCGCTATGGATAACCTGATTACAGGTCGTCTAAAAAACATTGAACATCTTTTTCACCTGGAGCAATTTGAATTCTACAACCACGATGTTTCAAAGTTTATTCATGTTCCCGGAAAATTAGATTATATTCTTCACTTTGCTTCTCCCGCAAGTCCGATCGATTACCTTAAAATACCAATTCAAACCCTGAAGGTCGGTTCGCTGGGCGTACACAACTGCCTCGGTCTCGCTAAAGCGAAGGGCGCACGGGTACTGATCGCTTCAACTTCGGAAGTGTATGGCGATCCCAATGTTCATCCCCAAAATGAAGATTATTGGGGCAATGTAAATCCTGTCGGCCCACGTGGCGTGTATGACGAAGCAAAACGTTTTCAGGAGGCAATTACGATGGCTTACCATAATTTTCATGGGTTAGAGACACGAATCGTTCGTATTTTTAACACGTATGGTCCGCGTATGCGTTTGAACGACGGTCGGGTACTTCCTGCATTTATCGGTCAGGCATTGCGCGGAGAAGACCTAACAGTTTTTGGAGACGGCAGCCAGACGCGCTCATTCTGTTATGTTGACGATCTGATCGAAGGAATTGTCCGCTTGTTGCACAGTGCGTATGCCTATCCTGTAAATATTGGCAATCCTGATGAAATTAGTATTTCAGATTTTGCGGAAGAAATTATCAAACTTACCGGAACGTCTCAGAAAGTAATTTACAAGGATTTGCCTGTTGACGACCCGAAGCAGCGACAACCTGACATCTCTAGAGCAAAAGAATTGTTGGATTGGGGACCTAAAATTCATAGATCCGAAGGATTGAAAATTACATATGAGTATTTCAAAAGTTTGTCTTCAGAAGAACTCATGCAAACAGACCATTACAATTTCGATAAATACATTATCCGATGAACTATTTCGCACACGAAACAACTGTGATTGATGAAGGATGTTCCATCGGAGACGGAACCAAGATCTGGCATTTCTCGCACATTATGCCTGATTGTAAAATCGGTGCCGGGTGCAATATAGGTCAGAATGTCGTCGTATCTCCACGAGTGATTTTGGGGAATAATGTGAAGGTACAAAACAATGTCTCGATCTACACTGGTGTGGAATGTGAGGATGATGTATTTTTGGGTCCCTCCATGGTGTTCACGAATGTGATAAATCCCCGAAGTGCAGTGAACAGGAGAGATCAGTATGCCAGGACGAAAGTGGGAAAAGGTGCAAGTATCGGAGCAAATGCCACAATCGTTTGTGGACATGACATTGGAGAATATGCGTTTATAGGTGCCGGTGCTGTGGTAACCAAAACAGTTCCCGCGTTTGCACTGGTGGTTGGAAATCCTGCCAGACAAATAGGGTGGATGAGTGAATTTGGCCATCGTTTGCAATTCGACCATCATGGAAATGCTACGTGTCCGGAAAGCGGCCAGGTATACAAATTAAACGAAGGAACGGTAAATAGAATTAGCTGAAATGATCAACGAAGAAAAAGTACGATTCGCCGTAATTGGGTCAGGACACATTGGAAAACGCCATGCTGAAATGATCCGAAGAGATGATGAGGCGGAACTTGTAGCTATGGTGGATGTGCGTTCCAAGGAAGAGTGCGATGCAACAGAGTTTTCTGTCCCTTTTTTCAAAACGATTGAGGAACTGCTGGCGTCTGGAATCGAATTCGATGTAGCCAACATTTGTACGCCGAATGGCTTTCACGCTGCACAAAGTTTAACAGCTCTCGAGGCAAAGAAACATGTCGTTTGTGAAAAGCCAATGGGCTTGACGAAAGACAGCTGTGAGAAAATGATCTTCAAGGCTTTACAGGTATCCCGGCAAGTATTTTGTGTCATGCAGAATCGTTATTCGCCCCCGTCGCAATGGATCAAGGAAGTGGTAGATAAAGGATTGTTAGGTGAAATTTTTATGGTGCAACTTAACTGCTACTGGAACCGTGACGACAGGTATTATAAAAAAGGTGGATGGAAAGGCACCGGTGACCTAGACGGCGGAACATTGTTTACGCAGTTTTCCCATTTCATTGATATCATGTATTGGCTGTTCGGCGATATAGACAATATTCAAGGCAAATTTGCCGATTTTACTCACAAGGATTCGACCGATTTTGAAGACTCAGGGTTTGTAAGCTTTGACTTTATCAATGGCGGAATGGGCTGTATAAACTATTCAACAGCGGTTGCGAATCAAAACCTGGAAAGTTCAATTACCATTATTGGATCTAAGGGAAGTGTGAAAATCGGAGGGCAATATATGAATGAAGTGGAGGTTTGTAACATCAAGGATTACATTATGCCCGAGTTAGCTCCCACAAATCCAGGGAATGACTACGGGGCCTACAAAGGTTCAGCAGCAAATCACAATTATGTTATCCGCAACGTAATTGATACACTGAAAGGAAGAACTTCAGCTACCACAAATGCACTCGAAGGATTGAAGGTGGTTGAAATTATTGAACGAATTTACAAGGTGAGAAATGAGCAACTCCATTTATAATCGATTACTAAATAAAGAGGCGAAACTTGCCGTTATTGGCCTGGGATATGTAGGTCTGCCAATTGCACTTGAATTTGCCAGAAGGATCAAAGTGGTCGGATTTGACATCAATTCAGACCGTATAAAACTGATGAAACAACGCATCGATCCAAGCAATGAACTTGATACAGCTGCGTTTGAAGGCTGCGATATTACATTCACTGCTGAAATTGCTGACTTGAAAGATGTAGAGTTTTTCATAGTGGCAGTTCCGACTCCGATTGATGATTCCAACTTACCGAATCTCAAACCTCTGCTTGGCGCTTCGTCAACGGTTGGTAAAGTACTTAAATCAGGAGATTATGTGGTGTTTGAATCCACGGTATATCCGGGCTGTACTGAAGAAGACTGTATCCCTGTGCTCGAGGCGGAGTCAGGCCTGAAATTCAGAGAAGATTTTAAAGTGGGGTATTCACCTGAACGCATCAATCCGGGGGATAAAGAACATACGCTTCAAAATGTGATCAAAGTCGTTTCGGGTTGCTGCGATCAGTCCTTGGATGAAATAGCAAAAGTGTATGAACTTGTAGTTGACGCTGGCGTGCACAGGGCTTCGTCAATTAAAGTTGCAGAGGCTGCAAAGATCATTGAAAACACCCAGCGGGATGTTAATATTGCCTTGATCAACGAACTGTCAATCATTTTCAATAAGTTAAAGATCAATACGTTCGATGTGCTTGAGGCCGCAGGAACAAAATGGAATTTTTTGAAGTTCAGTCCTGGTTTGGTTGGAGGTCATTGTATTGGAGTGGATCCTTATTATCTGACGCACAAAGCGCAACAGGCCGGTTACCATTCAAAGGTTATTACTAGTGGCAGATATGTGAATGATTCAATGGGTTTTTACATTGGGAAACAAACTGTAAAAAAGATCATTGCACAGGGGAAACACATCCAGGATGCGAAGGTTCTTGTAATGGGTGCAACATTCAAAGAAGATGTAAGCGACATTCGAAATTCAAAAGTCATCGATGTAGTTACTGAACTGAAATCATTTCAGGTTCATGTAGATCTGATCGATCCGCATGCGTCATCCGAAGAAATGGTCCATGAGTATGGAGTAGGTTTAGTAAAAGAGCCATCCACTGATTACGATGCCATTATCGTTGCTGTAAATCACAAAGAGTACAAATCCATGAGCGAACAGGATTTCAAAGCCTTGCTGAAGAATGGCCAGGGTGTTTTTGTGGATGTTAAAGGCATTTTTAAAGGCAGGATTAAGGATCTTGAATATTGGTCGCTATAGCAAATAGACAAAAGAATGAGTTTTGAGAAAAGTATATTGATTACAGGTGGAGCCGGTTTTATTGGTTCGCATGTGGTTCGTCTTTTTGTCAAAAAATACCCTTCTTACCGCATTGTCAACTTTGATAAGCTGACCTATGCAGGAAATCTTGAAAATCTTCTCGACATAGATCAACAACCGAATTATTCATTTTTCAAAGGTGACATCGTTTCAACATCCGATGTGAATGAAGTTTTTTTAAAATTTGGGATTACGGATGTAATCCATCTTGCTGCCGAGTCGCATGTGGACAGGTCCATTGAGGGGCCTATGGAATTCGTTATGACCAATGTGGTTGGGACGGTCAACTTGCTTCAGCAGGCACGTACGTCATGGAAAGATTCCGTTGGAAATGTGTTTTATCATGTTTCAACCGATGAGGTGTATGGAAGTTTGTCTGACGAAGGTTTTTTTATTGAAGAAACGCCTTATGATCCTAGAAGTCCGTATTCAGCCTCAAAAGCAGCCTCAGATCATTTTGTTTCAGCGTACCATCATACGTATGGTTTGCCTGTGAAAATGTCGAATTGTTCGAACAACTATGGAAGTCATCATTTTCCTGAAAAATTAATTCCCTTGATGATTCATAACATTATCCAGAAGAAGCCACTTCCGGTCTATGGAGATGGCAAAAATGTCCGGGATTGGCTTTGGGTGGAAGATCACGCAAGGGCAATAGATTTGATTTTTCACAAAGGTACAATCGGAGAATCCTATAATGTGGGGGGATTGAATGAATGGACCAATATCGATCTTGTCCGCTACCTGTGCAGACTGATGGACCGGAAACTTGGCCGTGATTCAGGAGAATCAGAAAAGCTGATCAC
The DNA here is from genome assembly GCA_041178485.1 of Bacteroidota bacterium. Classification (GTDB taxonomy): domain Bacteria; phylum Bacteroidota; class Bacteroidia; order Flavobacteriales_D; family Crocinitomicaceae; genus M0103. The sequence goes on from JBEGVI010000191.1 coordinate 7,944, forward strand.
CTTTGTTACGGACAGAAAAGGGCACGACCTGCGTTATGCCATTGACGCATCCAAATTGGAGAAAGAACTCTGCTGGACACCGTCCATCACTTTCGAGCAAGGGCTGGAAAATACGGTAGACTGGTACCTTGAGAACCAGGAATGGGTGGAGAAAATTACCAGCGGAGAATATACGTCCTATTATTCAAAAATGTACGCGAACAGATAGATGGGACTTTTCGATAGACTTTTTAAAAAGAAACTTGATCCATTTGATTTGTCCGATCTTAAGGTCGACATACACAGCCATTTAATTCCCGGAATAGATGACGGGGCCAGAACAATGGATGAAACCATTGCCATGCTCGCTAAATTTGAAAGCCTCGGATATGAAAAGGTGATCACTACTCCTCACATCATGAGCGAGGTCTATCCCAACAATTCAGAGCGAATACTCGAAGGATTGGACAATGTTCGGGAAACTTCTCAGAAATTGGGACTAAAAATCACTGTAGAGGCGGCTGCAGAATATTACTTTGACGAAACGCTTGAATTCAGAGTGAAGGAAAAGAATTTTATGACGTTCGGCAAGAATTATGTGCTGGTTGAATTTGCTTTCCACAATGCACCTATGTTTGAAGAGCGTTTGTTTTTCGAGATGCAGATGGCAGGGTATAAGCCTGTTCTGGCACATTTCGAGCGTTACATGTATTACCTGGGTTCCACAGACAGGGCTGCAGAATACAAAGAAAAAGGGGTGAGTATCCAGATGAACCTCAATTCATTGACTGGCCATTATGGCCCTGAAGTAAAGAAACAAGCTGAACGCTTAATTGATTCCGGCTTGATCGATTTTGTCGGTACGGATTGCCACCGTATGGATCACCTGATGTTGCTGGAATCAAATCTATCCAATCCCTTTTTTCATAAATTGAAGGATCTGGAATTGAAAAACAGAACATTATAAGCCCAATACCTGGTCTAACCACCACTCAGCTTCTTCTCTCATGCTGTTTGAAGTATCGTGAATGAGTTGCTTCACTGCATAGTTTCCTGAAACAGTGCAACCGGAACATGTTGAAATAGAATCTGAACTTTTGAGGTTTTTTGCTAGTTGTCTACTTTCAGCAGCATTTAATTTAACCAGACCTCTTTTGGCCAATTTATCGCAGGAAATAGTTGCTAAATACATGATGCCAGTGCTTGGATTGTACAAATCCCTTCTTATTTGTTTGTATTTTTTATGTGTAAGTAGTTTGGTGAAATCTCGAACGAGATTGGATGCTTCTCCTCCTTCACCACAAGCAAAACCGATAATATCATAGTTTTTGGGATTTAAATTGGTTGGAAGTACTTTTTCAATCATTGCCTGATCTTTGTACGTTTCGGATTTTTGGGTGCAACCCACAAGTACTACTAAGAGAAAGAAAGCTAGAATGGATTTTATTTTAGATATCATTTTCGACTAAACAAAAAATAAAGGTTAAAGAATTCCATTGACTTAAAGTCTTCCTGCCACAATCTCTTCAACAACCTCCGGATTCAGCAAGGTGGTGATGTCTCCGAAACTTGAAAGTTCTCCTTCTGCAATTTTCCGCAAGATACGTCGCATGATCTTCCCTGAACGTGTCTTAGGCAGTCCTGAAACAAACTGGATCTTATCCAATTTAGCGATGGGACCGATGTGGTCGGAAACATGCTGATTGATCTCTTTACGGAGTTGGTCTTCGTCGATCTGTGATTCGTACTCTTTCAAGATGATGAATCCGTAAAGTGCGTTGCCTTTGATGTCATGCGGAAACCCAACCAGAGCCGATTCTGCAACTGCCGGATGTTCATTGATGGCATCCTCAATAGGTGCAGTTCCTAAATTATGTCCTGAAACGATCACAATATCATCCACGCGACCTGTAATTCGGTAATAGCCCGTTTCATCCCGTAACGCACCATCTCCCGTAAAATAATAGCCGGGATAGGTGCTGAAATACGTTTCCTTATACCGTTGATGATCTCCCCAGATCGTGCGTGCGATGGAGGGCCATGGAAATCTGATACACAAATTACCAGAAACACCGTTTCCTGGAATGGGCTGCGCATTTTCGTCCATCAATACAGGTTGTACACCCGGAAGTGGTAGTGTTGCATAGGTTGGTTTGGTAACGGTAACTCCCGGAACAGGCGAGATCAAGATGCCTCCCGTCTCGGTTTGCCACCACGTATCAACGATGGGACATTTTCCTTTGCCGATATGCGTATCGTACCAGTGCCAGGCTTCTTCGTTTATAGGTTCCCCAACCGATCCCAAAATCTTCAGAGAGGAAAGATCATGTTTATTCACCCACTCAATGCTTTCTTTTGCAAGCGAACGTATTGCAGTTGGAGCAGTATAAAGATGTGTGACCTTATGCTTGTCGATTACCTCCCAGAAACGTCCAAAGTCAGGATAGGATGGAATGCCTTCGAACATTACGGTGGTTGCTCCATTCAATAATGCGCCGTATAGTAGGTAGGAATGGCCCGTGATCCAGCCAATGTCTGCGGTGCACCAGAAAATGTCTTGTTCTTCATGTTGAAATACATTCTTAAAAGTATATCCGGTGTATACCATATATCCGCCGCACGTATGAACCATGCCTTTTGGTTTGCCGGTTGAACCGGAGGTATATAAAATGAACAGGGGATCTTCCGCATCCATAATTTCCGCTTCAAATCGATCAGAAGCACTTTGCAGTAATTCGGCAGCTTCTA
>JBEGVI010000192.1:0-7799 GCA_041178485.1 Bacteroidota bacterium
GATGAATTAATGAAAAAAGGGATGGCTATAGCGGATGTTTTTATGTCATTTGAAATCGCTGCCCTGACGAAAAAAAATGTCGATGATGTGGTCAAAAGTTACGAAAAGAACAAAGACAAAGGCTGGGGAGTGATCGCAAAAGAAATGGGCATAAAACCAGGATCAGAACAATTTCATGCCTTAAAAGGGAATTCAAAAAAGGCTTCCGAAAACTCAAAAGGAAATTCTGAAAAAGGCAACAAAGGCAAGGGACAAGGTCAGGGAAAGAAAAATTAGTCCATCATAGGATGATCTTCCGTGCTTCCTTAAATTTATCAGAGTCGAGTTCTTGCTTCAATTGAATACTGATTTCGTTTGACAGTTCCAAATGCTTCAGAGCATTTTGAAAATCTCCTTTCATCTTAAACAAGTCAGACAATTTCCTATGGCACAATTCGATTTTTGGAGCTGATGACACATCCTTTGCGGATAACAGCGCTTTGCTGTAATGCAACAGGGCATCGTCAAGCCTCCCTTCCTTTTGCGATAACTCACCTAATGCCAATAGATTGCTTATCGATGAAAACGTATTGTTGTTATTTTCTCTAATCGATAACGACTCAGAAAGATAATTTCGGGCACTTTCGAATTTACCCATTTCACTCTCCAAAATCCCGATTTCATACAATACCCGTGATTCTTCCATCCAAAGCTCATTTTCTCTTGCTTTATTCAATGCTCGAATAAAATAGGAAGATGCTTCCGAAAATTCTCCTTTTCCTTTCAATGCGCAACCCAAACCGATACACGTGTAGGCATAACAGTTAAACTCGAGATACTCGTCCCATTCACATTCATTTAAGGTACGACGATAGTTTTCAATGGACAAATCGTATTCTTTCATGTCGTAATACATTACACCCATTACCCATCTCAATATCCCCTGAGGTTCACCAGTTGTTTTAATTTTAGACAATCCAATTCTGATTGCTTCCATTGCCTTTAGATACTCCCCTTTATTCCAAAGAATGACGGAACGCGTCATAATGCCCCATGATTGCTTTTGTAAAAATCCGTTTTTCTCTCTGTAACTATCCGACAAGTCAAGAATCTTCAATGCCTCTTCTGCGTTTCCTTTATGCCAGCGCTGGTAGGCCAGTTGATCCATTATTTCGACCATCTCAGGATGCAAAATTTCCTCTGACTCGAGTTCTAATAGCGCCTGCTCAGCGAGTTCATGACACGTGTCTTGCCATGTATTTGAGAATTTTCTCAAGAAATGACAAACAGCCTCAAGATACCCCGTTAAGGATTCAAAACCGGACCTATGAATATTATTTTTAGTCGGCATTTAGATTTGTTTTATCACCTCCATCGACAATTGAATTCAGGAATGCCAGTACTATTTGCGGGCTGCTCAACACGAATTTTATGCTTACCCGGGAGAATATCAATAAAGTTTTCTCCAAAACCAACAGCAGGAGTACTCGCATACAACCAGAAATCTCTTAAAAACTTACTGGTAGTAATCACCGCATCCAATGTTCCATCCGGGTTTTTCTCAAACGTTAAACTCACGTCCTTTTCAGAAGCTTTTTTGACAGGACGCGGCAAATGCGAAAATGTTCTCATGTGCAATACATTTTGAGGATCATTCCATGAAAATTCGATGACCCAGTTTTCATTGTTCAGCTTAGCTTCCAAACAACTGTGGCATATCCTTTCTTTCATCAACCCTCCAATTTGCTTATTAAATTTCCCCCGGTGCAATTCTTCCCCGTCTAAATTAAATATCACGTAATTCACCTCAAGATTGAATGTATCCGGCTGATCTGACACCACATAAAACTCCTGCACACCCTCATCGGTCAATTTCAAAACAACTGCCACATCCTCGTAATCCCTTTTAATCCTGTAATGCAAGGCTTTCCAATTGCCGTAATAATCTAAACTCGACCAGGTTGGTGCCGGCCAGCAATCGTTCAACTGCCAATAGAGTGTCCCCATGCAACGAGGTGCGTCCAGGCGGTGACCGGTTACCGCTTGACCAATGGCCGTTGCTTGAGTTAGCATCGAAAAATAAACAAACTCTTCAAAATCAGTAGGTTCGCCGTAAAGTAATTTAGCATGTTTTAGTATCATGCCGTTACCAACGTAACTCTTCTGGTGGTGCTTCATCACCTCAGAATCAAGAGACCACTCTTTTTTCTCAGAAAAAGTCGTTAATGTAGAATACTCGGGAAAACTCTGGAAACCATATTCAGCATTGAATCTTCCAATCTTCTTACCCAAGTCAGACATGGGATCTTTACCATGCCAAACTCCCCAATAGTGCTGTGTGCCGTGATTGTAGAATTCGTCTTTCCCCCAATTGCTTAATGGAGAAGTATGAATATACGGCGAAGTAGTAAATCGCTGAACAACGCTTGGTATGAGTTGTTTGAAAAGTCGGTCATATGAAAGTTCAATTTCTTTTGCTGAAGCACCGTACAAATTGTATTTCGCTTGAAATCCCCAGTTTTTCCATGCCACGTCCACTTCATTATTTCCATTAAACAAAACAAGCGACGGATGCGATGCTATTCTGGGAATCTGATGCTCCAGTTCCCCTTTTACGTTTTCAAGAAAATCGGGATCTCCCGGGTACATGGCACAGGCAAACATAAAATCCTGCCAAACCATTATTCCCAGTGAATCGCACGCATTAAAAAATACTTCATCCGGGTAATATCCCCCTCCCCACACACGGACCATATTAAAATTTGATGCGGCCATTTGCCTCACCATTTCCCGAAGATCTTCATCTTTTACTTTTGCAGGAAAAATATCCTGCGGGATATAATCGGCTCCCTTGCAAAATATATCTCTACCGTTCAGTCTAATAACATAGCTGGTTCCCCATTGGTCAGACTGCATTACCAATTCGGAAGTCCGAATTCCAAAGCGAACTGTTTTTTCATCAATTTTGATTCCTCCCAGCGTATTCAGTTGCCATTCATCCCCGTAGAGAAACTGTTCCCCCTGCCCCCTTGGCCACCATAACTGAGGATCCGACAAGGTTTCAGTTCTCCTGATACGTTGTTCACCTTTTTCAATTTGAACTTTTCCAAAAAGGTTGCTGTTCCATACCATGGTCTCCGACGCCGGATGTTCGAGTTGAAGCTCAAAGTAAAGGTGTGCATTGTTTTGTTCTATAGATTCAGTAACGCAATTGATTGACCTGATCCTATTTACAGAATAAAACTTCACATTCACCGGTTTGAGAAACCCTATTGTATTCATTCTCAAGGCCCAATCCCACCCAAACTGATATTGTGGTTTTCGCGTATACGGAGCCACAGCAATAGAACCAACATCGTTCGTTGCCGGAAGTTTATAGGGCGCTTTAGTAAAGGACTCTTTATGGTACAAAACAGGCGGATAAAAAACCACTTTCAGCTTGTTTTCGCCCTGCTTTAATTTATCCTTTATCTGAAAATGATAAGGCCTGAAAGAATTCTCCGCAAACCCAATGCGCTGATCGTTGAGGAATATTTCTCCATAGGTATCAATACCAGGAAATTGAAGTTCAATATACTCATTCAATAGATCTTGGTCCGAGATGGAAAATGTCGAAACATACTCCCAGGTAAATTCTTCGATCCATTGAAAAAGTTTTTCATTCGTTCCATAAAATGGATCCGGCAACTCACCGGTTTCGATCAGTTTTTCTTGCACCGAGCAATGCGTACCAGCTTCGATCCAAATCCCGGTTTTGGGATGTTTAAAATTCCAATTCAACACCTTTTGACCAAAAATCTGTGCGTTTTGATATGCAATTACTGTTAAAATGAATACTACCGTCCGGATATTTCCCATTACTCGTTTCGATTACCAGTTTCGGTTGAAGGGAGCATCGACCATGCCATCAAATCCATTCGTTTTCAGTGCATAATTAAACCCATTGTAAACGGAATATGACCCTACCCTTCCAGTTTTATCGATAGCCAAAAAGCAGCACTGTAATCCGGAAAGATCTTTGTGCTTAGAAATAATGCGCTCCACTGCCAATTTGCAAGCCTCTGATGGATTAAATCCCTGACGCATGAGTTCAACCACTGTATGACTTCCAGCAATCCGAATAATTGCCTCGCCAAGTCCTGTTGCACAAGCCGCCCCTACCTCGTTGTCAACGAAGAGACCGGCACCAATTATTGGAGAATCCCCCAGTCGACCATGCATTTTGTAGGCCCAGCCACTTGTTGTACACGAACCCGATAGATTTCCAAACTGATCCAAGGCCAGCATTCCGATGGTATCGTGATTTTCATGATTGATCTCAGGCTTTTTGAAAAGTTCTTTATTCTCAGATTTCCATTTTTTATATTCTGCCTTGACCTCAGGAATCGGAGTTTTGATTGTATCGAAACCTTGCTCCAGGGCGAATTTCCTTGCTCCATCTCCAACCAGCATTACATGCGGTGTCTTTTCCATTACCGCACGTGCCACAGAAATTGGGTGCGCAATACCTTCCAAAAAACCTACAGCCCCACATCGTGATTCATGGTCCATAATGCATGCATCCAGTGTAACGTGGCCATCTCTATCGGGCATTCCGCCAACACCCACGCTCCTATTGGTCAGATCTGCCTCTGTGACGCGAACGCCCTTTTCAACGGCATCAAGTGCAGTTCCTCCTTTGGAAAGCACCTCCCATGCCGCAGTATTGGCAGCAAGACCGTGATTCCAGGTGGAGAGCACTACCGGACCATTTGATTTGCCTTCAAAAGACGAAGTGATCATTTCACCTGCTTGGAAGGGCTTGATCAATCCGATTGCCGCACCGGTCAAACCTAATTTAAGAAACCTACGTCTTTTATTCTCCATCTTGATCTATTGGTTTTTCATTTCAGCGGCAAGCCAGTTCTGGTAGATCTTTGCTAATTTTTCATGGTCAGCATACTGAACGGTAAAATCGTGTCTTCCTGAATAATCAGGCTTTGCCATCATAAAAATGTAATTGTTGTCATCACGGTTCAAAACGGCATCCACTACCTCTGTCGGAGGAATACAAATCGGTCCAGGAGGCAATCCATTGATTTTATATGTGTTGTAAGGACAATCAATGTCTCTGTGAACGTTCAATAAACGCTGAACACCGTCCAGTTTATCTCCCCAGCAAAATTTAAATGTTGGATCCGACTGTAATTTAATTCCCCGGTTTATGCGGTTCAAATACAAACCGGCAATCACAGGCCATTCCTCTGCCACACGACCCTGTTCAGAGTATACAACACTCGCCAACGTAACCGCTTCTGAAGGCTTTTTGAGTCCTGCCTTTTTCAATTTGGCCATCCGTTCATCAGACCAGAATTTTTTGAATTCATTGGACATACGCTCTATAAATTGTTTCTGATCGGTATCGTAATACATTTTATATGTATTTGGAAGAAACATCGAGGGTATTTCCTCGCGCGACATCCCGAACAATGCAAGCGTTTCAGAGTTATCCAGTATTTCAACAAATTTTGCACTGTCCAGAATAAGGATCTTCGATAGTTTACCACCCAGCTGTCTGATATCCCGACAATTATTAAAGGTCACCTCCACTTCCACTTCTGCATTCCCATTTCCTGCATCATTCAACTTGAATCCATTAAGAATGGTTTTGTAAGGCGTCCCTGGTTCGATTACATATTTCCCCAAAGCAATGTTGTCTTTAGTCAACCCCTTGTATTCACCTACCGAGAGGAAGCCGTCCGAATCATCAATAATTCCTCTATGTGCAAGATCCTCCGCTAAGCGTTCTAAACTTGTTGCCGATCGAATGTAAAACTCTTCAGGTTCCTTATTGCACGAACCTTTGCGACTCGCAAGAAAAAGTGAAACCTTTGGAAAAGCGACGATGCCTCCTATTAAAAGGATGCAGATTCCCACGATAAAAATTACTTTTTTAGACATAATTGAAAGATTAATTCATCCATACGCCGGCCTTTGTATAAAAACCATTCCTTTCGTGTCCCAACCTTTTCAAAACCCACAGACCGGAACAGCCGAACGCTCTCCTCGTTATCCTCCTGTATAGAACAGCTCAAGTTATGCAAAGCCAAAAGATCTCTGGCGTATTCAATTAAAAGCAGTAGACTTTCCCTTGCATACCCTTTGCCTCTCTCAGAGGCTTCTCCGATCAGAATTCCAACAGAAGCATTTCCATTTTTAAAGTCCGCATCATACAGATCAACCGTTCCAACAGCCTCATTCGAAGAAGCCAGGCAGATCATCAGCCTCATTTGACCAGTAGACCTGAAATTTTGTTGCTGTTCGATAAGTTGCATAATAGCAGTCATTGAAAACGGCACTTCTGTATCTGTCACCTTCCAATGCGAGGGATTGTTCTCCCAAAGCATCAGTCGGGTGGCATCGCCCGTCTCAACCGAACGCAGAAATATGTTATCCGACCTTAACATTTTCAAGCTCTTTTAATCTCATTTGGACACTTTCGTAGGTATAAAACGGAATCCCCTGGAAGGATGAAGGCAAATAAAGCCCACTGACCGAATTTATTTTGTCGTGTTCAGAAAACATTGTCAGCAAATCAAAGATCGTTCTGCATTCTGCCGCATTAAAAACTTCGGCTATCGGCTTCAGGCAAGTTACACCTCCGGAGGAAGCACAATCGTGCTGACTAAACACTTTCGAAATGTAGTCTTGAGAAAACTGTTCATTTACGGACATGAATACTGTTGGAATATGTTCCTTCCCAATAACTCTGAAGAGTGTTTCGACAGGAATTTCTATGTCTTTGCCATTGTATTTGAGGCTGTAATACATTCCATTTGATGCCATTCCCAGGTGAGGTGGCGTTTTGTCCACATTCCAAACCCATATCCAAACACCTTGTTTTAAAGAATCCAAATCAGCTTTAGCAATATGCCGGAAACGGTAATCAGACATTTATTACTCCTTTGAAAACAAATACAGCAGGACCGGTTAATTTAATTTTCGAAAAACCTGATTCATGCCTTAAAAACTCGACAGACAGCTGTCCACCTTTCGTGTCAATCAAAAATCGTTGAAAACCATGAGAGTCCAAAACAAGTGAAGCTGCGAGTGCGCAAGCCGTAACACCTGTGCCGCATGAAAGAGTTTCATTCTCCACACCACGTTCGTACGTGCCGACATTTAGTCTATTCGGTTCTATGACCTTAACAAGATTCACATTTATTCCTTCACTAAAATACTTATCTGAATACCTGACGTGCCTTCCAAATTCTACCAAGTCAATTTCCTCACCTGGTTTCTCAAAACGAATGTAATGCGGAGAACCTGTATAAAGGATAAAATCTTCTCCGCTTGTTTCAAATCCTTTAACCTCATTCATTTCAAGGGAAATCAAATCCCCATGTTTTGAAGCTGAATGCATCCCATCAATTGCTTCGAACCGAATATTCGAAACATCGAATCCTAGTTGTTCAGCAAATGCCACTGTACAACGCGCGCCGTTTCCACAAAAACTTTTTGAGCCATCCGGATTGAAAAAGTCCATCTCAAAAGGGAGATGTGAATGGCTGTTCAAACGTATCAGTCCATCAGCACCAATACCAAATTTCCTGTCACAGAGAAAACGCACCCATTCCTCGTCGAGTTCATTATATCCACCATCGAGATTATTGAGCATAATAAAATCGTTGCCGGCACCCTGATATTTTGAAAATGAGACCTCCATTTCGTGCAAACAAAAATAAGTTATTCCCGAATAAAAAGCCGTGCTTTGCTTAACAATCTTTAACAGCAGTCAACGAACTGAAAAACATCAAATCACGTTAATATTGCATTACAAA
>JBEGVI010000193.1:0-3615 GCA_041178485.1 Bacteroidota bacterium
TCTTTGGGTCGAACTCCAAAACAAATGTCTAGATAAACCGGGATTGTATTACACATCATATAGCCAATCCGACATTAAACAAAATGAAAAAAAGAAAGGCTGCCCCTTTTGAGACAGCCCCAAATCATTTTCTTTGGCGGAGAGAGAGGGATTCGAACCCCCGGAACCTCTCGGTTCAACGGTTTTCAAGACCGCCGCAATCGACCACTCTGCCATCTCTCCGGGGCAAAAGTAAGAATAGTTTACTAACTGACAAGTCAGCGTTTAAAAAAACATGATCTTTTCGATAGGGGTCAATTCTTGGGCCCGATCTTTATGGTGAAGTTGGACTGCAGTAGACTCGCTCCCGGGTCACGGGAGTATCTCAAGTCTTTTTTAACCAGTTTTATTACCTGATCTATCAGTGCGGCGTCTTTGGATGTAGTTCTTTTCACATCGTTTATCGCTTCTACAACGGTTCCATTCTCGTCCACCAGCAATTTCAAACAGATCGTTACATGTTCGGCCGACTGGATTTTACTCAAGTCGGGTTCCTTCATGCGAACACGCCCTCCCATTCTTGAAGTGGAGTTCTGGAAATTTTCAAGTTCTGCTTTTTTTTGCTCCAGCTGTTTAGTTTTTGATGCAAGGCTGTCTGATAAGGTTGCAACTTGTTTCTTGTATTCATTGAGCTCCTTTTCCAGAACTTTTTCTGTGCTGTCACAAGCAGTCTTGTCTTTCGTATATTTTTGGTTTAACTCCGTCAGCTGGGCTTTCAATTCTTTCTTCGATTGTGCCAATACGTTTGAGGAGACACACACAAGCGTAATACAAAATAGGGTAGAATGTAGTTTAAACATGGGTTGAAATTTCGTTAAGTGAAACTAATTAAAAATAATGAGGTGTTCCTAATTCGTATTCAACTTTGTAGATTTATTCCAATTTTCATTTATAAATTATTTCTTCCAAATGCGCTTAACTAAGCTGAACAACGATTCGTCATGGTTGTGGGAGATCGATGGGTGTGCCTTATTGGTCGACCCGTGGTTTTCTCCGTCTCAAATTGATTTGGCTCCGTGGTTCAGCACGCAATACCACACAGATCCACAACCACTGATCTCGGAACTGCCCAAACCCGATGGGATTTTCATTTCCAATCCGTTTTCAGATCACTGCAATAAAGAAACACTTCTAACGTGTGATCCCGCAATTCCGGTATATGCGACAGCATCAATTCTCCGCAAAATTCGAAAATGGAAACACTTCCAGTTTCTCCATGAACTTTCAGACGCCCCCATTCCGATTACTCGCATTGCGCCAAAGGGCTTGTTGGACGCTACACACGCATCGTATTATTTGCGTAGCAAGAAACACTCGCTGCTCTATGCGCCTCATGGTTGCAGGAATCTGTCCTTGCCGGAAGTTGATGTTGTGATCACCACGACCACCACCTATACGTTGCCATTCTGGCTCGGGGGAACCGTAAACTTAGGATACGATGCAGCACAGGAACTGAAAAAGCGTTGTAAAGCCAAACATCTCCTGAATACGCACGATGAACAAAAGATTGGAAAAGGGCTGGTGGAAAGCTTTGCCCGTAAACGGTATGTTACGTCAGATCAACACGAGCAAATCAACTGGGTCAAAGCAGGCGAGCATATTGAGTTTGACCATTAACACCATTTCTTTTTGGAATGAAAAGACTCCAGAATTGGCTGTGCCTTCGAACATCATACAAAGTATTCAAAAGGATTTTATTCGATTGATTTTAAATCAAAATAAATCAATTAGATAGAGTAACTAATCACCTATCTTTTCATTGAACTAAAATTTTGTGAAATGAAAAAAATGAAAATGTAATCATCAGCGATGAGAAAAAAATGTTACTTCTTGTTAGTACGTTAATTGCCACTGGCATAGTGTGCTATTTGTATTTAAAACAGTTCAACAAGAAAATTTCATCTAAAAATGAGAAAGACACGAGCGTCAAGTTCTAGTTTGACAAGCTGATTTTTGAACTTAAAAAGAGCACCTAGATGTGCTCTTTGTCTAATCGAATGCATATTGAATCGTTGATCACCACAACCGCACCGAAAGCTCCATTGAACGAGATGATGGGGGGGAAGTGCCTCCTTCGAATACCGATCTGGGAGGAGTTTGCCAATGATGAAATGGTTTATACTGCAATGACGCCATGTAAAGAAAACCTAATTGTTATTAACTTAGGAAGCAAGAAATACGACGACTTCTTCAGAAAACGAGAGGTCAGTAGATTTTTTAATAAACTTTAAAAATGAGCAACAAAGCACACAACAAAATAAATGGGTATTGCACAAGCCAAATTTTTTAATTGGAAGAAGAAATATGTGGGTTAGGACTTACAGAACTGCGTAAATTGAAGCAATTGGAAGATGAGAACAACCAAATCAAAAAACTTGTCGCCGAGCTTAGTTTGGATAAACAGATGCTCCAAGATGTCAAAAAAAGCTTTAAGCCCTTCTCAGAGAAGGGATATCTCCTTTTGGTTGATCGAACAGTATCAGATATTCGTGAGAAGGGCTTTTAGGTGTATGTTATCGTCCAGTTCGATGTTTGATTATCGGGTCTCTGCAAAAAATGATGAGCTTCTTAGAATGAGGATAGTCGAGATATCCAAGACAAGGATCAGATATGGCTTCTGGCGCATTATTATCCTTTTGAGAGGAGAGGGTTTCACGGATAATCATAAGCGTACCTATCGTATTTACAAAGAAGAAGGATTAAACCTAAGGACAAAGCGTCCACGAAGAAACAAAGCCGGTGCACATCGGCTTGACAGAGTTGAAAACAATAGTTTAAACAAGGTGTTGAGCATGGATTTTGTCCAGGATGCCCTGTTGAACTGATCCAGATTTAGGATCTTAAGTTTAGTGGATAATTATAGTAAAAAATGCCATAGCCTCGCTTTGGGAAAGTCTATGAAGGGAGGTGATGTTGTTGATCAACTCGAACGATTAAGACTCATAGACGGACTTATTCCAGAGCGTATCCAATGTGATAATGGAAGTGTGTTTATCTCCAAAGAAGTTGATTGGTGGGCATATGAAAATGGTGTTACCTTAGACTTCCCAGACCTGGAAAACCTACAGATAATCCATACGTTGAAAGTTTTAATGGGAAATTTCGTGATGAATGTTTGTCGGTCAATTGGTTCCTTTCTTTGGATGACACCAAAGAAAAAATAAACTTATGGAAGGACGATTACAACTTTTTCAGACCACATAGTTCTTTGGATGATTTATCTCCTCAGGAATTTATTATCTTGCACTCAAATACACTCGGAAACTCTATTTCTAACATGTCCTAAGAACAGGGAGGAGGTCAATCAGAGACAATGACAAACATTTGACCTTAGCGGAGAAAAGGGAAGCAAGGGAGAACAATAATAAATAATTATGGCAAAAAAAATTAAAGAATCAACACCACCACTCAGTTATTTTGAAATTGCCGAGTTGCATAAGTTAAGGAATTATTTTGGAAAGGATTACGATAAAGATAGCGACGCTTCAAAATGGTTTAAATCAACGGCTGATAAACTAGAATACTTAATAACTGAACTAATCAATCCACTCATTAAGGGTCCTTTAGAAATAACCT
>JBEGVI010000194.1:0-2886 GCA_041178485.1 Bacteroidota bacterium
ATGGTCAGCATGGTCAATCTATCGGGTGGTGCATTAAAGTGATATTCCCGCACCTCTATTGATTCCCCCTCAGTTAATTTATCAAGATCTGCAAATAGCTTGTCCCTGTCAAGTGCAGTGGGCAAATCGAAATTAACGACTCCATTTTTATCTTTCACCTGCATTTCAATTGGCAAATAATAATTGTCCATGGAAAAAACCGCCGGTTGATGTGAGGCCAATTCTTTACACAGGCGATTCAACAAGGTCGTTTTTCCCGAACCACTGCCGCCACAAATGCCTATTATGAGTTGTTTTTCCAAAACTGAAGCCTTCTCAAAGATACGTGCATTTGCTTAGCAGCACCGACTGAATCCGGAATTTTTTATTCTTGGCTCTGTGAGTTTTACAGGGATTGCTTAATTTCATGGTTCACTAACCCAACATTCGCAGAACTTCTGCGTCTTACTCATAAAACCGTGATGATATGAAATCAATCAAAATCCTCCTCTTTTTTTTATTTGGCATGTTGTTCAATGCATCCGCACAACAAGGAAATGGAGGCAGTTTAAACAGTCATAAGTATATTTTCCTCAAAGACTTACCAACCCACGTATTCCCCAAGCCGGACGTTGAGCAGCTAAGGGCTGAAGATGACGTTACAGATCATTCAGGTACTGCTCCCTGGCGTTTTGGATACAATAACGAATGTAATTTAAACATGTTGAATTCTGGGGTCTGGTTCGATTTGCCGGACGGAGGTCGTTTGTGGATGCTTCGTGTAGTGTGTGAAGAGGCTTTAACCGTGAACCTTACTTTTTCGGATGTCTTACTTCCGGATGGAAATGAACTTTTCGTTTATGCTCCAAAAAAGGATTTCATCTTGGGTAAATTCACGAGCGAACATTTATACCAGGGAAAACTTGGAACTGAGCTGATTCCGGGATCAGCGTCGGTGGTAGAGTATTACGTGGCGCCGCAGAATACAGACAAGCCATATGGACTTACGTTATCAACAGTTACACATGGCTACCGAACTGCAGGAGAATTTCATTTAAAGGCTTTCGGAAGTTCCGGAAATTGCAACAACAACGTGAATTGTCCAATCGGTTCTTCCTGGGTTAATGAACGAAATTCAGTGGTGATGCTGGTTTCAGGAAGCAATGGGTTTTGTACGGGCGCTCTTGTGAACAATGTGCTGAACGATGGTAAGCCATATGTACTGACAGCAGACCACTGCTACAGCGATCCCACAAGTTGGATATTTCGTTTCAACTGGCAGTCACCGGACTGTAACAATCCCGCATCTTCTCCTTCTTTTCAGTCTCTTTCGGGCGCCGTGTTAAGAGCACGGGCCTCTGCCTCAGATTTTTGCCTGGTAGAAATTACGGGTGGTCTGGTAGGCAACACGGTGCCTGTGGGATATTCCCCTTATTTTGCGGGGTGGGACAATTCAGGAGCCACCCCGGCCAGTGCAGTGGGCATTCATCATCCTTCCGGAGACATAAAAAAGATTTCCTTTGAGTACCAACCTCTTATCTCTACTTCCTTTGGCGGTTCACCGGCAAACAGCCATTGGGGAATTACAGGCTGGGACACCGGTGTTACTGAACCGGGTTCTTCAGGGTCGCCCATTTTCGATCAAAACCATCGCATTGTAGGACAATTGCATGGCGGCGCTTCGGCCTGCGGCGCACCTGTCCTTTCCGATGAATACGGGAAATTTTCCTACTCCTGGAATCCGGCCGGAAGCAACAGTACCAATCAACTGAAATTTTGGCTTGATCCCAATTCTTCAGGCGCACAATTCGTAGACGGATACGACCCAACCGGTGCCAGTTCGGCAGTTCTGGATGCTGGCCTTAGTTCTCCTCAGGGTGTCTCGGGCACTCTCTGTTCAGGTTCTATTGCACCTCAGGTAACCATTTTTAATTCCGGTTCAGACGTACTTACTTCCGCGATAATTCAATACGGTGTCGATGGAGTTGAAAACCAAACCTACAACTGGTCTGGTGCTCTGGCACAATACCAAACAACAACGGTAACCTTGCCGGGCTTCACAGTTAGCGCAGGGCCCCATTCTTTTTCTGCCAGTGTTACGGCTCCAAACTCAGGAACGGACGAAAACAATTTGAACAATGCAACAGTTTCCTCCTTTACAGCAATTATCAATGGAGAGTCTGTCGAACTTAATTTCAATCTTGATTGCTGGGGGAGCGAAACTTCCTGGTCATTGGCGGATGAGATAACAGGAACTATCCTTTTCAGCGGTGCAGGTTACCAGAATACCCCGGCAGGGGATACGCTGCTGGAAACATTTTGCCTGAACGAGGGGTGTTATGTGTTCACACTAAACGATGATTACGGCGACGGGCTCACGGGTTGTTCTCAAGCAAATGGAGGAAATGGAAATTATCAGATTGCCTGGAATGGGGTGGTTTTAGCCGAACTGGCAGAGGCAGATGCTGACTTTGGAGTGCAACATCAGTCTACCTTCTGTATCTCATTGAACAGTATACTTGATTTAAATACTGCAAACATTAAGATTTACCCAAACCCGGCCTCGGAAAACCTGACAGTGTCCATTGACCCGGGAGCGGTGCTGGAAGAAATTACTGTTTATGATGCCTCGGGTAAAGTTCATTTGCAAAAAAGGAGCACTGCTGACATTATAGAAAATTTGAATGTCTCTTTTTTATCTGCAGGATATTATTTGATTGAAGTACGGACGTCTACTGGAAAAAGCACCAAAGAGTTCGTCATTCAGAGATAATTAATATTTTACGAAGACATTTTTGGGTTCTGTAAAGAAGCGCAAGGCCTCCCAGCCACCCTCACGTCCCACTCCGGATGCTTTTACACCTCCAAAGGGTGTTCGCAAGTCACGTACAAGCCACGAGTTGATCC
>JBEGVI010000195.1:0-4746 GCA_041178485.1 Bacteroidota bacterium
CCCGTCTTGTCCTAAAATAGGTTAACACAAGATAGTTAGTCCATTATTCCTCGCCGACCGAGTGACAGAAGTGAAACGAATGTCGTATCGAGGTCGGCGTGAGGATTAGTTAGAGGACAAAGAGTGAGAGTGAGAGTGACGAGAAAATTACTCCCCCAACCCACTCGAATCGTTCAAATTTTGAAACTAAAACTGCTTCAAATTCGCTATCTTTGATGAACCCCCTTGTGTCCAAAAGCATGAAAAGCCTAGACGGGAAAAGTTTAGAAAAAGCATTTAAATTAATTGAGTCAGGAGACATTGACCGCATTGAGGTTGGTACCACTAACGGCCTCAAAGAAATTCATGCCTATATTTTTAAGGACTTGTATGATTTTGCAGGAGCGATCAGAACAGTCAATATTTCAAAAGGTGGATTTCGTTTTGCCAATGCTTTATACTTGAACGAAATCTTAGTGAAAATAGAACAAATGCCTGAGGATACTTTTGAGCAGATTATTTCAAAATACGTTGAAATGAATATTGCTCACCCTTTCATGGAAGGGAATGGAAGAACAATGCGCATCTGGCTCGATCTTATTCTAAAAAAGAGATTGCAGCGCGTTGTCAACTGGCAGTTTGTAGACAAAACTCTGTACCTACAGGCCATGGAACGAAGCCCAATAAACGATCTGGAATTAAGAACTTTGTTGCACGCACATCTCACGGATCAAACAAACGACAGAGAAGTAATCTTTAAGGGCATAGAGCAATCCTATTATTACGAGGGATATGAAAAGGATGAGGAACAATGACGATTAATTATAAATCTTGTTGAAAACCGGAGCATTACAACTTCGGAGCGATTAAAACAAAAAAAGGCGATCAAACGATCGCCTTTCTCTTAATTCTCTTTTATGAAGATTAATATCTGTAATGCTCTGCTTTGAAAGGACCTTCAACTTTCACACCGATATAATCTGCCTGATCCTGAGAGAGCGTTTCCAATTCCACACCGATCTTCGCAAGGTGCAGACGTGCTACCTTCTCATCCAGATGCTTAGGCAACATGTACACATCGTTTTCATAATTTGCACTGTTTTGCCACAATTCCAATTGAGCCAGTGTTTGGTTCGTGAAGGAATTCGACATTACAAATGAAGGGTGACCTGTAGCACAACCCAAGTTCACCAAACGTCCTTCTGCAAGGATGATGATCTCGTTTCCTTTTACATTGTAAATATCTACTTGTGGTTTTACTGTGTACTTCGTTGATCCGTGATTGGTGTTCAACCAAGCCATGTCGATCTCGTTGTCGAAGTGTCCAATGTTACACACGATCGCTTTGTCTTTCATTTTTTCAAAATGACGTCCTACAACGATGTTCTTGTTTCCTGTCGTGGTAACAATAATATCTCCAAGATGCACAACCGAATCAAGACGTTTTACCTCAAATCCGTCCATTGCAGCCTGTAATGCACAGATCGGATCGATCTCTGTAACAATCACACGCGCTCCGGCGCCACGCAACGAAGCTGCAGAACCCTTACCAACGTCACCGTATCCGCAAACAACTGCAACTTTACCCGCCATCATAACGTCCGTTGCACGACGAATCGAATCAACCAGGGATTCTTTACACCCGTATTTGTTATCAAATTTAGATTTCGTAACCGAATCGTTTACGTTGATCGCAGGCATCACCAATGTTCCGTTCTTCTTACGCTCGTACAGACGGTGAACTCCCGTGGTTGTCTCTTCAGAAAGTCCTTTGATGTCTTTCGTCAACTCAGGATAACGGTCAAACACCATATTCGTAAGGTCTCCACCATCGTCTAAGATCATGTTCAAGGGCTTACCGTCCTTGAATGTGAACAATGTCTGTTCAATACACCAGTCAAATTCTTCTTCGTTCATTCCTTTCCATGCGAACACCGGAATACCTGCAGCAGCAATCGCAGCAGCAGCATGGTCCTGCGTTGAGAAAATGTTGCATGAAGACCAGGTTACCTCTGCTCCAAGTTCGACCAATGTTTCAATCAAAACAGCGGTTTGAATTGTCATGTGGAGGCATCCTGCAATGCGCGCTCCGGCAAGGGGCTTAGACGCTCCATACTCCTCTCTCAGGGACATCAAACCAGGCATTTCAGCCTCCGCCAATTTGATCTCTTTTCTACCCCACTCAGCAAGGCTGATGTCTTTTACTTTGTAAGCTACTTTTTCCAATGTATTGCTCATTTTAATGTATTTCCGGTTAATATAGAGTGCAAAATTACGACTTTAGACTTTAGACTCCAAGACCAAAGACAAAAGACTTAATTTAACATTGTTTCTAAAGTCTATTTTCAATAAGACTGACTAAACAGTCGATAAATCGGGGATGGTCATTAGAACTCGGTACCAATTGGACTTTTTCACCCCCGTGTTCTTCAAAGATCTCTTGATATTCAGTCCCGATCTCTATGATCGTTTCAAGGCAGTCGGCTACGAACGCAGGACTAAAAACAAGCAGTTTTTTAGCCCCTTTCTTGCCCCATTCTTCTACCACTTTATCTGAAAAAGGCATCAGCCATTTCTTATCAAGTCGGGATTGAAAACAAACGGTATATTGTTCTTCCGGAATCCCTAATTTTTCGGCAATCAATCGTGTGGTTGCAAAACTCGTAGCCTTGTAGCAAAATTTATTCTTGTCATTGACTTCAGTTTCGCATGGCTGATCTCCGCAGAGGTCAGTACCTTCATACACCTTGTCCACCTGTCTTTCCGGAAGTCCATGGTAAGAGAAAAGCACGTGATCATACTCTTTCCAGTCAAATTCCTTTGCTCGCTCAACAACGCTGTCGATGTATCCTTCTTCATTCCAGAACTGGCTCACGATTTTGATCTCCGGAATGACCCACCACTTGCGAATGATCTCCATCGCCCGATCAATCGCGGAACCTGAAGAAGCACTTGCATATTGGGGAAAAAGAGGAACTATTATCAACTGATCGTAATTCGCCAGCCGCATTCGTTCCAGAACTACATCCAACGAAGGATTTTTATAGCGCATTGCCATTTCTACAACAACCTCTTGCTGATCAAAGCGTTCTTGCACCAATTGCGTAACCCTCTCCGTATGCGTAAGCAAGGGAGACTTGCCATTTCCGTGCTCCCACAGTTCGCGGTAAATCTTCGCTGATTTGGGTGCACGAAACGGAACAATAATCCCATTGACAAGTATTTTTCTCAAAAGCCACGGAACATCAATCACACGTGGATCATTGAGAAATTGAGTCAAATAACTCCTTACATCCGAAACAGAAGGACTATCCGGCGTTCCAAGTTGAATAAGCAATACACCAGTTTTCTTTTTGGTCATAGCGTTTTAACATTTCGTTGGTAAAATAATTTTTGTTGCCAGTTATCTGAGGCTGCATTTGTAATTAAACCCAACCTGTTCAAGGTGCGTACAGTGCGTTCAAAAGCCAGCGGATATTCAATCCCATCGTAGTTCCAATCTGTTTCAATCAGCCAATTTGCAACCTGTCCCGAGCGCAAATTGTACCGCCAGGAGATTACTTCTACTGAATCTTCATTGTTCTTCATCTCCTTTGCTTTAAGCTGAACAATTTGACACATTTTTTCGAGCAAATCACCATGTTTCTCAAGCACTGTATTGCGCACGGCAATTACAAAACACGGCCATGGGGTAACAACCTCATCAATGTACTTGCATTTCTTCTGCTCTGTAAAAGGAAATGTGGTATATTTTTCCCACAAAAATCCTTCCGCCTGCCCATTTTCCAGTGCCCACAATCCCCCGTAAATATCTCCTACAACATTGAATTTGAGTTCTTCCGTATTCCAGCCTTCCTGTTGCGCCTTCACGTAAACCATTAAGTGCGAACCGGAGCCTTCCCTGCTGATGGCAAAAGTTTTCCCCTCAAGCTGTTCTACGCTCTGTATGTCAGAATGGTATGGCACATGAATTCCCCAACGCAACGGCGAGGTCACATACACGTGCAAGATTTTAGCATCCAGGCCTTCCAGTATCGACTTGGTGATTCCCTCGGTAAGCAACACTGCAATATCCAAAGAACCGACATCCAGTCCTTTGATCATCTGGCCAGTACCACCTGTCATATCGCTCCAATGAAGTTCCAGTCCTATCTCTCTGAACCGACCTTCTTCAATAGCCAACCTCCAGGTGAGATTAAAATGTTCGGGAACACCGCCAATTTTCAATCCCGTCATGACTTATCGTTTTCATCGTTGAACTGCTTATTGTACAAATTGGCATAATACCCACCCAATGAAATCAGGTCGTTGTGTCTTCCGCTTTCTACAATCCTTCCTTTGTCCAGCACAAAAATCCTATCTGCATTTTGAATGGTCGATAACCTGTGTGCGATTACAATTGAGGTTCTACCCTCTGTGAGCCGTTCTGTCGCTTTAATGATCAATTCTTCAGATTCGCTGTCAATGCTTGAGGTAGCCTCATCCAGAATAAGGATCTGAGGATCATACACGCTTGCACGAATGAATGCTATTAGTTGACGCTGTCCGGTTGAGAGCACCCCGCCTCGTTCACCAACCACATAGTCATATCCGTCCGGCAATTGTTCGATGAATTCGTGCGCCCCTACAGCCTTTGCCGCCTTAACAACTTGTTCGCGGGTAATGGAAGCATCCCCAAGGGTAATATTGTTGTGAATCGTATCCGAAAAAAGAAATACATCCTGAAGCACCACAGAGATATTTTTTCTCAGCACATCCAGTCTGATG
>JBEGVI010000196.1:0-16225 GCA_041178485.1 Bacteroidota bacterium
ATGGTTCTGTTTCTTCCTGTGAATACGATATCAGTCCGGAATTTGCCTACCATCATTCGGTGGCTTGCTAAAATTCATAAGCATTAAACGCTTCGGAATTCAAGATCTGTGATTGCCACTCCCGATCCGCACTTTGAGCCGTGAGCCCTGTCGAACGGCCGCTCTCATTCTCCGCACTGTATTTGTTATGTTGCGGTTCTATTTCATAGGCCGTTGAATAGCATTCAAAACATCGTTTTATCCCCGGAAGACACATCAAGCGAAACTGTACGCTAATACCGCCGATCGGGTGTCCCGCTCTCGATACATCCCGACCTTGTCGGGACACTCGATCGACGAGGGACGGAAACAAACTTCCCCCTTGAGAGGGGGATTGAGGGGGAGGAAGATCTCTATAAAAGGTATCGCTTTTCCAAACCAACCCCTCCACTTCGATAAACTCAGTGCGGCGCCTTCATCCCTCCCTATGCTCATTGCATTCGATCGGGGGTATAAACC
Organism: Bacteroidota bacterium; assembly: GCA_041178485.1. Taxonomy (GTDB): domain Bacteria; phylum Bacteroidota; class Bacteroidia; order Flavobacteriales_D; family Crocinitomicaceae; genus M0103. The sequence goes on from JBEGVI010000196.1 coordinate 499, forward strand.
TATCCCCTCCCTTAATCCCTCCCCGAGGAGGGAAACAAACTTCCCCCTTGTCGAGTTGGGGAGGATGGCGTGATTCTCTTTACTCTGCCTCGAATACCCTTTCTACTGTTCCGTCTTCGTAAATGAACAATAAAACTGCATTCTTTCGGAACGGCGTTTCCTTTCCGTTCAGATCGGTGATTTTGAGGAGTTTTTTCGTTCCATTCATCTCAAGATGCTCAAAACCAAGGTCATCGATGATTGTGAGTGTCGCTACATCTGTAGTATCCACGCAAGCACCATCGTTAATGATACACCTGAACTGCTGGTTATTGTTCGAGATTGTAAGGTTATTTACAGTAAGTGAATTTGTTGCTGTTCCTGAATACTGACCGGCATCAGATAAGTTCTGGAAACCTAACCCCAGATTGGTTTGCCATTGATAAGAAGGAGATGTTGCCGAGGCACTCACCGTAAACTGTATCGTGCCGGCAGAGGCATTGACCGATTGATTGGATGGTTGGGAAGTTATATTGCCCGAACATCCTTGATAAAGTGCACTGATCTCCTGATCTGTGAGTGCGCGGTTCCAAATAACGATGTCGTCAATATTCCCGTCAAAAGGTCCCCAATGACCATTGGCTTGATCTGATAATCCAATAGAAATACCTGAATTACCGGTTGTATTAATTACAATGCTTGGATCAGTGGTCGTACTATTCAATTGACCATCAATATATATTTTTATTGTACTTTGGGAATACGTCATGATTACCTGATGCCATTGATTGACTGGAATCGCCTCAGTTGAACTACAAATCGAACTTGGCGCAGGATCAAGTGTTGATTGTTCGATAACTCCACCATACACCAATGAGCCGTTGGCGCTTGTTCCATGTGCAAGATCTAATGTCCATGCTTCGCCATTCGGATCGCTGTATCCATACTCAAAACGTCGAATGATTGATAATGCCTGTGGACTAATCGTAGCGCCATCGGAAGTTCGATAAACCCATGAAGAAATTGTAAACTCGCTGAAATTAAACATTGAGTTGTAAGGTACATAGATATAGTCACCATTGGCTCCCCAAGTCCAGTTTGCAACATTAAAATAGTATGCACTATTTGCCATTCCAAATCTATCCATAGTCAATGTCGCTCCATTCACGGTGCCATTATTCCCATTCCCCGATTCATCATTGGCATTTCCGTTGAACGGCCACCAGGCCACCAATCCGTTGGCAGGAACATAGGTAGGAACTTGGGCGTTTGTTGAACAAGGAGCAATGAGCAAGGCACAAAGAAATGCTCCGGTGATCAGTGATAGTCGTTGTTTTTTCATGATTATTGGGTTTTAAAAAGTTTTTCTAATTCTTGCCATTGTTCTTTAAAGCTCATCCCAGTAAACAGCGGTTGAAACCATTCATGATGAACGTCCTTTTTGCATTCACATTCGCGCATTTGGAAGATATGTTGTTTTTCTCCATTGGCTCGTTCACGTGAAGTTAGTGCAAACCACATGTCCCATTCAGTAGGAGACATAGCTGCACCAAGTATGAGAACCGGATTTTCGAGAAGTCGATAATACCAAGTATTGTCGTAAGTATCTTTCCTTTTTTCTTGAATGTGATGATTTCTAACACGTCGTGCACAGTTTACCATTTGGGAATACCGATGTAGACCAAGCACAATACTTTTGTTCTCTTCAATCTCCCCATGTGGATGCCAAAAACGAATTGATTCACCAGAGTCAAATTGGATTTTTTTGTGTCTGGTTGAAAGGTATGTATATGACGTTTTAGAAACCTTTTTATCAGGGTTTTTCGCTTTGGCAAAACTGGAATCATTGCAGTAGTTTCCTTCTTTTACCCTTTTTTTCATGGATAAAAGCAATTCTGGCACCTCATCAAAATTTAACGAAATGACATCCGAGACCTTATCCGGGTTAAAGATTCCGATTGGGTAACTCTGTTGTTCACATTCTTTTAAAACTCTTTCTTGTTCTTCCTTGATCAATTTCTGAACACACGCAATTAAGCGCTCCTCTGTCACATGGGAATCCTCACAAGCGATTTTTTTGGACTGTATTATCTTCTCAAAATCGAGATGATATTGCCCTGTTAAGTTGCCTCCTGGACTTAGTTTGCAAAGTAATTTCTCCCAAGAACTAAGAATGGAATCACCTCCAATTGCATTGCGGTGGAAACCAGAACCGAGGATGATGGTGAATTTTACGACCGGATCTTTCAGAGATTGTTCAAACTCGAAGTTTATGCTCATAATTTTTTAGATTAAATTTTCGCTCTTCAACCACAACAGAGCGGATCTCATACGGTTTACCGACCAATTATGAATATTATTCAATTGTAACCAAATCCTGATCACTTGGCTAATTATCTCTCCAAAGGTGCTCTTCCAAAATGAAGCCTTAGCCACATTGACCTCTATAAGTATTTCATATCCTGAGAGATGCAAGATCACAGAATCCGAATTTGGTTTGAAAAATCGAACCGGATTCTGCTTTGAAATTTTAATCCCCTATCCTGCCCCGGAGGAGTGATGATCATAATTATTCCAAGTTATGGCAATAAATAACCTTAAGGAACGACATTAAACTCAATCACACTAACATGATTAACGCCGGTGTGTGCCGAAAGAGTTGTTCCTGACGGCAACCAAATAGGAAATATTGCATCGAAAACGGCAAATCCACCATTGGACTGAAAACTATAACTTTTGACTACTTGGTCGGTAGAATTGATCTTAATCAACCAAGAGCCTGCACCAGCAGATGATGACCCTATATAGGGCAAACCTGAACTAAATGTTACGGATTCTACTTTCCAAACCTTTCCGGTAGGCACTGTTTCAACGGTACTAACAAGCTTAACTTGATTAAACTGAAGATTACCTTGTGTAAAACCTATGTAGGAATTCAACACAAAACAAAACATAACGAACTTTTTCATAATTAACTTTTAAACATTAAAACCCTATTGTTGTGTATATTAAAGTATTAGGTGAAGATCCATTAGTGGTTGAAGAAGCCCCATTACACACATACTGCGTCTGACTCGCATTCACCTCGCCAGCATCCAGCGTTCCATTTCCATCGGCATCTAAACCTGTTTCGATTTTCGTTCCTCCGTTGGTACAATTACTACCTGCTGGTTCAGGGGTTGTTTTGATGAGTACGTTTAGGCCATTTGTTCCAGCAACTCCTTGTGGTCCTTGAGGACCAGTCAAACCAGTTGGACCCTGTTCGCCTTGAGTGCCCTGAGGCCCAGTTAAACCAATTGGTCCCTGTTCGCCTTGAGTACCCTGAGGCCCAGTTAAACCAATTGGTCCCTGTTCACCTTGTGGACCCTGAGGACCAGTTAAACCAATTGGACCTTGATCTCCCTGAGGACCCTGAGGACCTGTCAATCCAATTGGTCCTTGCTCTCCTTGAGGACCTGTCAATCCAATCGGACCCTGTTCACCTTGGGGACCTTGAGGTCCTGTTAAACCAATCTGTCCCGGTTCTCCTTGTGGACCCTGAGGACCAGTCAAACCAATTTGACCTTGTTCACCTTGCGGACCCTGAGGTCCTATTAAACCAATCGGACCCTGTTCACCTTGCGGACCTTGAGGTCCTGTTAAACCAATCGGTCCCGGTTCTCCTTGTGGACCCTGAGGACCAGTCAAACCAATTGGTCCTTGTTCACCTTGAGGACCAGGTGTACCTTCAGCTCCTTCCAATGAAGCGAGAAAGTCAATTTCTGTTCCTGTATTTCCTTGTGAAAGCCAGATCTCATAAGCACTCGATCCGTTTTGACCATCTGCTCCGTTTGCACCCGCGGGACCCTGTGGTCCGGTTGCCCCTTGCGGGCCGGGTGTTCCTGAATTTTCTGCATAAAGCGCATACGGGACACTCATCATTTGCTGTGTTCCCATAATAGTATAATTTGTTCCACCGGAAGCATCCGCGGCAACCTCTAAGAAATAGGGGCCATTACCCCAATCAATGGCACTAAAAGATCCTGCGATCACGCTTCCCTGACCTACCACTATATTAACCAATCCAATATTACTCGTAGTTTCTGAAAAACTTTCTGCGTAAACGGGCGGCCCTGTTACGGATCCTTGAATAATACGCAAGCGAAGTCCAACTGGCGAGTTGTTGACTGAAGTTCCACTCATATTACGAATCACCGCCTGGTAATTGATTCCTTGTGGCACTTGAGCAATAGACAGAAAACTTACAGATAAAGCGAGACTTAATAAGATTCGTTTCATAATAATGAATTAGCAAGATTTAATTAATGACATGATTCCGAGTATTTTCTCTCCATTCCTCAAGACCAATTGGTAATGAGCATTCTCAAGTTGAGAAAGATTGATTATTGACTGAACTTTGGATACTGTTGATTTATAAACTATCCTTCCGGCATTATCATAAATGAGCATTTCCATTACTTCATTCTCAGGGATCCTAATTACTAGTTCTGATTGAAATGGATTTGGATACACTGCGAAATCCTCATTTAAAAATTGATTCAATGATGCGCCAGATGGACTGCTGAATGGCTGCTGAAAACCTTGGGTAATAATGTAATTTGTTCCCAGAGAAAAGGTTGAAGTAAATGATTCCCCTGTAGTAAAGTCAATAACAATGGTTCCATTCGTTAGACTAGTACCGGATGTCGCAAGTATATTGTTCTGAATCTCTGACTGTGCAAAAGATATCGTTCCTAAAAAACCAAACGTTAAAGAAAGTACTATTCTCATCAAAATAAACTTGTTTATTAATTCTTTCTTCTAAAACTGGCTAAATCTTCTTTAGCTTATTTCGAGTTAATTATCAGTTGCTTAAACCATCAGCGAAACAAAAGTATCTAATTTTATTTACATTTTCAACTAATTATACAGAATTTAAATCTACTCTTTACATTCAATTATGCTTGATACTTGCATCTATGGAAATGCACATCGGGCAATTGATCAGAAAGCGGCTGGAAGAGATTGGAATGAAGAAGAGCGAGTTTGCCCGGCGCATTAATAAGACCAGTCAGAATGTGTATGACATTTTCGAACGAAAATCCATCGACACTGCATTGCTTGGAACCATTTCTGAAGTGCTTGACTTCAATTTCTTCGAACCGCTTTCCTATACCTTTTCCAATGGGACACATGCCGATGAGCAATTGCGCGAACTGGCAGCTAAATACAGCAGTACCACACATGTCTTGTCGAAACTCCGGGAAACCGAACATGAACTGGCCTTGAGTCAGGCGGCCATCATGCAGCTGAAAAAAGAGATCGAGTACCTCAAAGAGATCAATTCCTTGTTGCGGAAGAAGTAGAGAAAAGACTGGTATACCTACCCCTCCCTTCATCCCTCCCCGAGGAGGGAAACGGACTTCCCCCTGGAGAGGGGGATTGAGGGGGAGGAAGAAACTTTCGATTCAGGATTTAGGGTCAAGACGAACCCCTCCACTTCGATAAACTCAGTGCGGCGCCTTCATCCCTCCCTATGCTTATTGCATTCGATCGGGGGTATAAACCTATCCCCTCCCTTAATCCCTCCCCGAGGAGGGAAACGGACTTCCCCCTGGAGAGGGGGATTGAGGGGGAGGAGAAACTTTCGATTCAGGATTTAGGGTCAAGACGAACCCCACCCTTCATCCCTCCCCAAGGAGGGAAACAAGACTTCCCCCTGGAGAGGGGGATTGAGGGGGAGGAAGAACTCTATAAAAGGTATCGCTTTTCCAAACCAACCTCCACTTCAATATACTCAGTGCGGCGCCTTTATCCCTCCCAATACTCATTGCATTCGTTCGGGGGTATAAACCTATCCCCTCCCTTAATCCCTCCCCGAGGAGGGAAATATGCTTCCCCCTTGAGAGGGGGATTGAGGGGGAGGAAGATCTCGACTCCTGGGCTGGTCGAGTGTTCCGACAAGTTGGAGCACCTTTTTAGGCTGGTCGAGTGTCCCGACACAGTCGGGATGTATCGAGACCAGCCTCTCCCCGAAAAAGGAAATAATTCCTACTTTTATCCAAACGATTTTTTTATGCCAATCAACACCAAACTTCTGAAAACCATTTGTACTGTGCCGGGCGCTCCGGGATTTGAAAAACAAATCCGTGAACTGGTCATCAAAGAATTAAAGGGACTCTGTGACGAACTGGAACTGGACAACATGGGCAACGTGTATGCGATCCGTCGCGGGACGAAACCGGAAGCAGAGCGCAAACGCGTAATGGTAGGAGCACACATGGACGAAATCGGGTTCATAGTAACGCACATTGACGATAAAGGATTTATCCGTTTTCATACGCTTGGTGGATTTGATCCCAAAACACTGACTGCGCAACGTGTACTTGTACATGGTAAAAAAGATGTGATCGGCGTAATGGCCTCCAAACCCATTCATGTGATGTCGCCTGCAGAACGCGATAGGCCTGCAAAGATCTCTGACTTCTTCATCGACACCGGACTGGAAGCCAAAGAGGTGAAAAAATTAGTTCGCATCGGAGATCCGGTCACGCGGGAGCGGGAATTCATTGAAATGGGCAAATGTGTGAATGGAAAATCGCTTGATAACCGTCTGGCCGTGTTCATTCTAATCGAAACATTGCGTCAGTTGAAAGGAAAAAAATTACCTTACGATGTGTATGGCGTGTTTACCGTACAGGAAGAAGTCGGAATCCGAGGGGCAAATGTTTCCGCACTTCGGGTGAATCCTGATTTTGGTTTTGGACTGGATACCACCATCGCATTTGATCTGCCGGGTGCTTCTGCCCATGAAATGATCACCAAGCTGGGAGAAGGAACCGCCATCAAGATCATGGACGCTTCGACCATCTGTGATTACCGTATGGTCGAATTCATGAAGAAAACCGCCGACAAACATAAGATCAAATGGCAACCGGAGATCCTCACTGCAGGTGGAACAGATACTGCCGGAATTCAGCGCATGACCGAAGGCGGCTCGATCGCGGGAGCTGTATCTATCCCAACAAGGCACTTGCATCAGGTGATCGAAATGGCGCACAAAGAGGATATTAAAGGAAGCATTGAACTGCTTGCAGCCTGTGTCTCTGAGTTGGATCAGCACGACTGGAGTTTCTAGACACTCCTAAAGTTGATCTAAATTCAGTCGTCGAAGTTTGGGTGCCAGTCTTGCCGTGATCAGCACGACTCCCACGGTTAGAATGCCTCCTAAAATGATCGATGGCTTCAATCCGAATGCCCTTGCTGTAGCACCCGATTCAAAGGCCCCAATCTCATTGGAGGAACCGATAAAGATGCCATTTACTGCCGAAACCCGTCCGCGCATGTTGTCAGGTGTTGCCAGTTGCAGTACCGTATGACGAATCACCACACTCACATTGTCAAATGCGCCAGTCAGGAACAGGCAAATAAAAGCGGTATAAAAATCTTTTGACAACCCAAACAGTACAGTGGCAACTCCGAAAGCTCCTACAGCAAGAAAAAGATTGCGCCCTGCATTTTTTTGCGGAGGTCGATAGGCAATAATGAATGCCATGATGACTGCACCAACAGCCGGGGCTGCACGCAAAAAACCGAGTTCTACCGCACCTGCATGCAGCACCTTGTCCGCAAAAGCAGGAAGTAAGGCCACCGCGCCTCCGAACAACACTGCAAACAGATCCAGCGAGAGGGCACCGAGTACCACCTGATTTTTGAAGACAAAACGCACACCTGAAGTCAGGCTCTCAAAGAGGGTTTCGTGTTGCTCCCGTTCCGGAATAGGGCGCGAAGCAATAAAAAGAAATGCCACAAAAGAAAGAAGGATAAAGCTGATATCAACTGCATATGCAGCAGTGTAACTCGCCGCAATGACCAGACCCGCCACAGACGGACCAAGAATAGATGCACTGTGCCATACAGTACTGTTCCAGGTGGCAGCGTTGGTGTAATGTGTTCGGGGAACAATTTGCGCCATGAACGAAGGGTACGCTGCCGATAAAAACCCACGGATGACTCCAATCAGAATGACCACGGCATAGATCGGTATTGTGCCGTAAATGTTGAGAATACTGCTGGTTTCGAGGCTAAAATATAAAAGCGCAGAAGTAACCACAATATAACAAAATGTAAACAGTAAAATGATCCGCTTACGGTTGAAGGAGTCTGCTACGTGTCCTGAAAAAAAGGAAATGATGATGAAGGGTATCGCTTCGGCCAGTCCGATCATTCCGAGCGCCAATACATCTTTTGTCAATGTGTAGATCTGCCAGCCGACAATGACACTCTGCATCTGGATGCCCATGGTCAGAAAGAACCGGTTGGCGAGGTAAAAGTTGAATTCTTTTATCCGAAGTGCGGCGAAGGGATCGTGCCCTGTGCGGTTCATGGAGAATTTATTTGTCTAATACCTTAGGAATCCGGAAATAATCCGAATCCTTTTTAGGGGCATTTTTCAGCGCTTCTGATTGCGTAATGCTGTGCTCTGAAACATCCTCACGCAGTCGATTCACCTCATCTGACATGAAGATCAGGGGTTCAACGTGATCCGTATCCAATTCACTGAGCGTATCCATGAAATTGATGATGTTCTCGAGGTCTTTCCGGATCGATGCTTTATCCTCCCCTTCAAACTCAAGCCGTGCGAGGTGCGCTATGTGGTCAACCAATTCGGGTGTGATCTTCATGATGCAAAAATAGAATTTTCCGCGGTTATTTTACACCAAATCAAGGTGCGGATATTCCTCCAGAAGAGGACGATTGATAATGTCAAAGCACATCTTTACCAGCTCTTCCTCAGAAAGGCGCTGTATCGTGTCCACGTCAATATACGGATGGATGCTCACACGAAAGATTCCCGGTCTGGCGCGTCCAAGCAGTTCTCCCGGATCTGAAAACAGCTTGTAATTATTCAAGAAAGTCAGCGGAACAATCGGAACATTCATTTCCTTGGCCAGCTTAAAAGCTCCTGACTTAAAGGGCAACATCTTCGGCTGATCCACCTCGGGGATGGTAGCTTCAGGAAAAATAACTATGGACCAGCCATCTTCGATCGCTTTTTTGGCCATGTTGAATGATCTGGCAGACTTAACACGGTCTTTGCGGTGTACGGGAATATTCAGGTTTTTGAAATACGTCCTCAAAATCGGATATCCCAGTATCTCGCCTTTGCCAAGGAAAAGGAACGGATGGTCAGGCAACAACGAGTGCATGAAAAAAATATCGAGGTACGAAGAATGATTGGATACGATGATGTAAGGTCCTTTGGGGCGGGATGAGTTGGCTTGTTTTTTTCCGGGATAAAAGCAACAAATACGCATGCACCAGCTCCAGAAAACGAAGAGTTTGAAGCTGTACTTCTTCCAGGATTTTTTGAGTAAAAGCACATAGAAGAAAGGGTAAAGTAAGAGCGCGAAAATCACAAAAACTGTCCCTACGTAGAGTTTCCAGAGCAGAGAAAGGATTCCTTTAAACAACTTCACGACCAAAATTAAGGAAATCTTTGGCACGAAAAATAACTAATTTAGCAGGGATTTATACCATTATGGCACGCATACTTACAGGAGTTCAAAGTACAGGGATCCCTCATTTGGGAAACATTCTCGGAGCAATCAAACCGGCGATTGAACTGGCAAACGATCCACAAAACGATTCTTACCTGTTCATCGCAGACATGCATTCGCTTACCCAGATCAAGGATGGCAGGCAACTGAGAGAAAACACCTATTGTACTGCTGCGGCGTGGCTGGCGTGTGGTCTGGATACCACCCGTGTAACATTTTACAGACAAAGTGACGTTCCCGAAACGGCTGAACTCGCCTGGTACCTGAGTTGTTTTTTTCCGTATCAGCGCCTGACCCTCGCCCACTCCTTTAAAGACAAAGCCGATCGGCTGGAAGATGTAAATTCCGGCTTATTCACCTACCCTATGCTCATGGCAGCGGACATATTGCTTTACGATGCCGAACTTGTTCCGGTAGGAAAAGACCAGTTGCAGCACATCGAAATGACCAGAGACGTGGCCTCCCGGTTCAACCATCAGATGGGTGAAACCTTTGTAATCCCTGAACCTGGCATCAATGAAGACACAATGTACGTCAAAGGAACAGACGGACAGAAGATGAGCAAGTCCCGGGATAACTTTCTGACTATTTTCCTCCCTGAGAAACCGCTTCGAAAACAAGTCATGTCCATAGTTACGGACAGCAAGGGCCTCGAAGAACCCAAAGATCCGGAAACATGCAACATTTTTGCATTGTACGACTTGCTTGCTTCATCCGAGGAAAGTGCTGCCATGCGGTCAAATTACCTAGGAGGAAATTTCGGATACGGCCATGCCAAACAAGCTCTTTTTGAGTTAATCCTTGACAAATTCAGTAAAGAACGTCAGCGCTATGACACCCTCATGTCAAACACTGCAGAAATGGATGACGTACTTAGACAAGGTGCTCAGAAAGCACGAAATACAGCCAGTGGAGTTTTGAAGCGCGTCCGAGAAAAATGCGGCTATTGAACTTCAAATTGATATTTAGCTATATTTGTTTATTCCGGAATGTATAAACCATGTCGACAAAAACGCTCTATTTAGCATCATTTCTTTTCCTTCTGGCCTCCTGCGGAGGAGGGAGCGGTTCTTCAAAAAAAGCCGTTGGGGGTAAAGTTTACGGAGGCACATTTAAATTCATGTCCTCAGAAAAAGTTACGAGTCTTTTGCCTATCTCCACTGTAGATGTATATGCGCAAAGAATTAACGGGCAGATCTTTGAAACCATCCTCAGACTTGACATGGAAACCATGAAAGTCGCACCGGGAATTGCTGAATCCTACCAGTTAGATAAAAGTGCCAAGGTGTTCACCTTTAAGATACGAAAAGGCGTATTCTTCCACGATGATGCGTGTTTTGGAGGCAAAGGCAGAGAATTGACCGCGCAAGATGTCAAATTTACACTCGATCTGGCGTGTTCAGGATTAAGAGAGAACAAGATGGGATACCTCTTTGCTGACCGTATAGAAGGCGCAAAAGAGTACCAGACGAAATCAAAAAAATCTTTGACGAAAGAAGGTGTCAGTGGGATACGTGTTTTGGATGATGCTACTCTAGAAATTACTCTGACGCAACCTTTTACAGGATTTGATAAGATTTTATGCCACACCAATCTTGGAATTATGGCGGTGGAGGCGTATGAAAAATATGGCCGTGAACTTCCTGAGCATCCTGTTGGCACAGGACCCTTCATGTTGGATAAAAAAGATGACAATGGAATCACATTGAAAAGAAACCCAAATTATTGGGGAAAAGATGAATTTGGGAACCAGTTGCCATTTTTGGATAACATCGAAATGAGCTACGTTAAAGACAAACGAAGCGAACTGTTGGCATTCCGAAAAAAAGAGATCGATATTGTACTGGAAATTCCGGTAGATGAAATTGACAATATCCTGGGAAGTTTAAAAGAGGCGCAAGCAGGTATGAATGTCAAACATCGCGTTGAGTCAATACCGAGTATGAGTATGAATTATGTCGCTTTTGCAAATCAATGCAAAGAATTCAGTGATGTTCGGGTGCGTCAGGCCTTCGCTATGGCGGTGGATCGTTCGTTGATCGTGAATGATTTACTCATGGGAGAGGGATGGGCCGCAGAACATGGCTTCGTGCCCTCTATAGAGAACTACCACAGCGACAACGTAGTGGGGCAGAAAATTAATATTGATAAAGCAAGGGCTCTTCTCACTGAGGCCGGATTCAAGGATGGGAAAGATTTTCCTTCAATTGATTTTTACGTAAACGCCGTTGAAGGATCAAGTGTTCACAAGATGTGCCAGGGCGTAGTTGCTCAGTTAAAAAAGAATCTGAATGTTGAAGTGAACATCAAATTGTGCACCTACGAAGAGCGGAACAAGGCGATCATTGCTGGAAAAGCGAAAATGTGGCGTTCAGGCTGGATTGCTGATTATCCTGATGCAGAGAATTTTCTAAGTCTGTTTTACAGCAAGAACATAAAGGAGTCCGGTGCCGAAGTAAATGCTTTCCGCTTTGTAGATTCTAACTACGATCAGCTGTTTGAATTGGCTTTACGCGAAACCAATGAGGCAAAACGAAATGATCTATTTGCGCTATGTGACCAGATCATAGTAGATAAAGCACCGGTGATGCCGATTTTGACCGATGATTTCATGGTTATGATCAATGCCCGTGTAAGGGATTTCAAGATCAATTCCATGGAAAGTTTAGATTTTTCTACTATTTTTATAAAAGAACCGAAGAATTAGATTCGGATAATTTGTTAAACTTATCTCTCTACTTGCACAAAAGTCACCACGTGTGACTTTTTTTATGCGTACAAAATTTCCTTTATAATTTCCAGAGTCCTGTTTGCCTTAAAATTTGGAATGTGGAATTCTAAATACACCATGAGTATGCTCAAGGCCTCACGTTTTGATTTCAGAGAAAAAGCATCCGTTGGGTTTCCCAGTAGAATAGATTGAATAAGCTGAACACCTTCGCCGCCATACCGCAGCAATGCGCCCTGTTCAACATCCGTGAACAGTCCTTCCTGAAGAATAAAATATGCTTTGATGGATTCCTCTGTCTGAGGTTCAATGCCTGTCTTACCGCACAATTTGAGCAGAATTCGGATTGTGAGTTCAGATAATTCTTCCTGTTCTGCCTCATCCAGCAGTTGAATAACTGTAGTCAAAAACCCATACATGTCCTCATCCTGTTGTTCCGCCCGTATAACATTTCGTATGATCTCCGCGAAAAAAAAAGCGACGGTACTGTATATGGGGTTCGTATTCAGATTTTTGCACATGTGCAGCGGTGCAACTTCAGTGAGCCGGGACAGATCACTTTCAGGGCGCTTATAATACGTCAATTCACAGATTGCACATGGGAAAAGACCGCTGGCCTTTTTTTTCCCACCCTGAAATAAAAACCTTTGTAATCCGGATTGTTCCGTGTAAAAAACACCAATGAAACTCGACTCAGCATAAGCGCTTCGGTGAATAAATATGCCTTTCGTAGTTTGTTTCAACTTACTGATTTAGCACAAGGACTTTTCCAACTTTCCGTCCCTTGCCCTCATTGGCAGCAGTCCAAATAAGGTAGATCCCGGAAGGCACACGCTCTCCGGTCAGGGTGTTTCCATTCCACGTAGCCGTGCCCCCATTGGAGGTGGTTTTATAGATCAGGTTACCCGCCGCATCGGTGATCTTGATATCCGAGTTGTATTGAATTCCCTGAATGGTAATCAGGCCATCAAAACCAGGTCGCACAGGATTCGGGAAAACGTTCACCTCCGAATAGTTTGGATCGCCATACGTAGCATCACTTCGGTAAGAAATCAAGCCAAGATCCGTTATTATAAATAACTCCCCTGTTTTGTGATCTATTTCCAGGTCTATAATGTTGTTAGAAATCAATGGAGAATTGTCGGTCGTAAACTGTTCTATAATGTCCAGTCCATCAGGGGAAAGCAGCACTAAACCAGAGTTTGCCGTTCCGATCCATTTTCGGTTTCCACCATCCACTTCAATATCCGTAATACCGGTATTTCCGAGAACATACTCTACATTTCCCTGGAACTCGAGCTTTATTCTCGATACATTGTAGTCTCCTGGTGCAGCATCAAACGCACTTTCAGGATTGTATAGCACGCCAAATCCGTTGTCCGTCCCGACCCAGAGTTCATTGTCAAAATCCACAGCCAGCGCCGTCACTCTGTCTGAAGGCAGATCTCCACTAAAAGCACCGGTGTTCAGCAAAACATAATCATCGTCCGTGGGGTCCGAAATGGTTCCATTGTCCTTGTATCCGATAAGGCCGGCGCCATCCAGGCTGAACCATTTATTGTTTTCGTTATCTATGATCAGTTTTCTTGAAAATTTATTTTTTGAAGCTGTGCCGCTTTCGAAAGCAAACCATTCACCATCCGCAGTGTACACGTTGAGCGGCTTATCGGAATATCCATTCAGTACCCAAAGATTGCCCCGCAGGTCATAGTGCAGCGAACTGACCAAAGAGGACTGATTTCCCGACAGAGAAGTATTTAACGTAGAATTTAACGGCGTGAAGGTATCTGTAACCTGGGTGTTGACATTCAATATCGAAACAGGAATTTCCGAAAATGTGCTTACTGCTATCTGATTTTCATCTTTTGGATTGATGGAAACACTCAGAAAATCCCAAATGTTTTGGCCTGTCCAAAGTTGCATATTGTCACGGTCCCGAATGCCCCATTGTTCGTTCTCAAAGACGTGTACTCCCGAACCGCTGAATGTAGAGGAAATCTGTGACAAGCCCCCGCCTGCGATCACGAGCCGGCCGTCCCTCCAGTCCATGGCATAAAATTCAGATTTGAGAGGTCCCTCTACACGAACGGTGGAATAACTGTCTCCCTCCTTTTTCACCAGTCCACTCGTATTGTCGGCAATCCAGAGCGCAGTACCTTCAAGAAGCGCTCCGTTTGGTCGTGGATACGCTCCGAACGGATAATAATCGCCCTGAAGCACTTCAAGCACTCCTGTTAGCGGATCCAACAGTTGTATTCCATTAAAAAGGAGCACCAGCAATTTATCATTTTGAGCTTTCAAGCCGTTCAATTCTACGTCTACAGAAGGGTCCAGAACAGACATTCTGCCTGAAGCGGTCAATTGATAAAGGGAGTCCCCTCCATAGGGTTCGTTTGAGCGCATAACATACATAGCACCCGAAGCAATTTCAATATCGCGGTATTCTTCGATGGGTAATTGGGGAATTCTTGGATCGATCTGCCATTGTGCCGGGTCACTCAATGCCGGGTTGGTTAGAATTCCTGTGAATAAAGAAAAAGGAGTCAAAGCAAAAACTGTATCATTGCGGATTTCAATGTCTTGAATAGGAAGGTTGCCTGTGGAAGGATACCACGTTTCTTTAATCTCTTTTTTGAGCACATCCAGTTTAATGACAGCAAAATCCGTTGCAAGGTACACCGCGCCGTTTCTTTCAACAATCCGGTTAATTCTTTTGGAACCGGGAAATTGAGCCAGCTTAATGGCAGGCACATTGGT
This sequence comes from Bacteroidota bacterium, assembly GCA_041178485.1. GTDB lineage: Bacteria > Bacteroidota > Bacteroidia > Flavobacteriales_D > Crocinitomicaceae > M0103. Next base: position 15,502 of record JBEGVI010000196.1, read on the forward strand.
TATTCGAAGGTCTTTATAGATATCGATGTTGCCATTGGAGTATCCGATGATCAGGGCATCCGAACTCTGTGCATATAGAACAGCACTTATTCCATTGTCGGAAAGACTGTTCACGCTTGTCATTAAACTCAGTTCTCCGGAGGAAATATCGTATTCCACGATGCCTTTGTCATAGGCCGAATATACCATGCCGTTGCCCTTGACTACATCAAGGCATTTTCGATTCGGTACATGCAAACGCCATTCGCCGGTTCCTGTCTGTGAGAACAGTAAGGTAAACGGACATAGAACGAAAAGAAGAAACTTCAACATGTGCATGGTAAACGCGGGAGGTTCAAAATTATTGGAAAGCGAACGAATAAACAACTAATATCCCTGCCTGTTTGGACATTTCCTTCCACATGTGTATTTTTGTCTGCTTCAAAAGCGTTAAAAGGCTCCGTGGCGCAACTGTACTTTCGAGGATTTCAGTTGCTCCCCTTCGCCAAAAAGGCTCCGTGGCGCAACTGTATAGCGCACTGGATTTCGGCTCCAGCGGTTGCAGGTTAGAATCCTGCCGGGGTCACAAATCACTCCAAAAGTCCCATTCCTGTTAGGTTTGGGACTTTTTTATGTGCATTTTAATTCAATATTATTTCATTTCACAAAGTTCTTAAGTTTCAGTATAACAGTTAGTTAAATGATCAACGATAGTTAGAACTGTTGAGAGGGTTCATCTCAAATC
>JBEGVI010000197.1:0-8466 GCA_041178485.1 Bacteroidota bacterium
TCACATCCTCAAATCGGATCGGCTGATTGAAATCGCAGGATGTAACCGTTCCATTGTCTTGAACATCATCTTGAAGATCCAATGTTTCAAACACTCTTTCAGCCCTTACAGTGCCTCTTTGCAATACATTGAACTTGTCCGCCAGCTGACGTATCGGGCGATACAACATTTGAACCCACAATGTGAACGAAATGATCTCACCATACACCAACCGTGCATCTGCACCTGTTTTATTCAGCGTGATCATCGCTCCCCAAACGAGCAGAAATGCAATTGACATGGAACTGAGCAGTTCAACCACGGGAAAAAAGATGGAATTGGCCCAAACAGCATTGATATGTGCCTGACGGTGCCCTTTGTTGATCTCCTGAAAAGCCTCGTATTCCTTTTCCTCCCTGTTGAAAAGTTGAACGATCGCCATTCCGGTGACGTGCTCCTGGACAAATGTATTGAGCTTATTCACCTGAACGCGTTCAAGCTGAAAAGAACTGCGCATCGCCCGGGCAAAAATGCGCGTTGCAATAATGAGCAGCGGAACGGGGATCAATGTCAGTAAAGTCAGTTTCCAGTTTACATAAAGCATCATTGAAATAACGGCAACCAAGGAAAGCATGTCTCCTGTAATTTCCATCAGACCTGCAGAAAAAACTTCCGTAATTGCCTCCAGGTCGGACACTACCCGCGTAACGAGTGTTCCGATAGGAGTTTTGTCAAAGAAACGCATTCTAAAGCTCAGCATGTGTGTGAACAGCTTCTGCCTCAGGTCCCTGATGATGTTCTGTGCCAAAAGGTTCGAAAAATAGGCATTCGCAAATTGGATGAGACCTTCCAGTATGAGCATTACCACCACCACTCCCGACCAAAACAACAACCGTTCAGAGTCATTGGATTTCACGACATAATTGTCCACCATCCTGCCAATGACCATAGGCCTTGCCGGTCCTAAAACCGCCAAAATCAAAGTAAATGTGACCGCCAGAGCAAAAATACCTCTGTATGGTCGGATGTGCGCAACAAGTCGCTTAAAAACGGATAGATTGATGCTTGCTTTTTCTGACACAGGGCAAATTTACCGAAAAATGAAGGCCGCCTGTACTCTTGACAGGGTATTTCAATGGAATTACATCCGGAAGGAAAAATTGTTCTTAAAAATGCCCTAACTTTACCTAAATATTTCCCTGATGATACACAACCTCTCCCATACCAATTCGATCTTAAACACGTTTGTTGGCGAAATACGCGACCTTTCCATTCAGAACGACCCAATGCGATTCAGGAGAAACATGGAACGCATCTCTGAGATTTTAGGATACGAACTTTCCAAAACACTTGAATTCGAACCTGCGTCTATTGAGACGCCACTGGGGACGGCTGAGACATATTTAATGAAAGAAAAACCCGTTTTGGCAACGATTCTTCGTGCGGGACTATCCATGCATCAGGGCTTGCTCAACTATTTCGACCGCTCAGAAAGCGCATTTGTATCGGCATACAGAAAACATAAATCGGCAGAAGAATTCGACATCGCAGTGGAGTACCTTGCCTCACCCGATCTCGATAAGAAGACTGTCATTATAAGCGATCCCATGCTCGCAACCGGAAATTCAATGGTAATGGTGTACAAGGCGTTGCTGAAACAGGGAAAACCATCCAGAGTTATTGTTGTTGCGGCCATTGCAACGCAAGAAGCCATCGACTTCGTTCGTAAACACCTACCCGACTCCACAGAGATCTGGGTTGCGGCGATAGACAAAGAACTGACGGCCCAAAGCTACATTGTACCCGGACTGGGAGATGCAGGCGACCTGGCGTATGGTGTAAAATGTTAAGGAAATGGATTGGAGCCTGATTTCTTCCGTTTTCTTTCTGGCAACCTTCAAGTTTATGTTTGCCCCGTTTACGGGGTTGGCCATCGGACTTCCTTATTGGGAGACATTGCTTGCAAGTGCAGCAGGAGGTGTTTTCAGCGCTGCAATTTTCTTTTTTTTCAGCGAATTTGTTCTGGCATATCTGCATAAACGCAAATTGAAACGAGCCGGTACTAAGACACCAAAAAAGAAAAAGATCTTCAACCGAACAAACAGATCAATCATTCGAGTAAAACGTTCTCTGGGGATTTATGGCATCTGCTTTTGGGCACCCTTTTTTCTTTCCGTGCCACTTGGAAGCATCATCGCTGCAAAATTTTACGGCAAGATCAGAAGGACATTTCCTCTTATAATCATCGGGATGTTCCTGAACGCATTTTTTATGACGAGTCTCGCCTACCTGGTTTTTAAATGACAGAAAAGCATTTGTTTTTTGATCTGGACAGGACACTCTGGGATTTCGAAAAAAATTCCGAAATCGCTCTTCGTTTACTTTTTCAAGAGCTTGGCCTGGATGGACTCATCCCACACTTCGATAGTTTTCACGAGAACTACAAAGACACCAACGCGCTTCTCTGGAAAGCCTATGGTCAAGGGAAAATCAAAAAAGAAGAACTGCGATCAGAACGTTTCAGAAAAACACTTGAGAAGTTTAATATTGAGGATGAACAGATAACAGAAAGACTAAGTTCCGGCTACATCGAACTTTCTCCGAGACAAACAGCCTTATTCCCCTTAGCCCTGGAAACACTTCAAGAATTAAAATCAGAAGGCTATCAGATGCACATCATTACCAACGGATTCAAGGAAGTGCAATACATCAAACTGGAGGAGGCTCGGCTGAAACCCTACTTTGATCTCGTTCTTTGTTCGGAAGAAGTCGGACACAATAAACCCTCAAAGTTGATCTTTGAATATGCCCTTCGATCCGTCCGTGCCAGGCCGGAAAATTCTGTGATGATCGGAGACGACTATGAAGTGGACTTTGTGGGTGCAAAAAACTGTGGAATGCATGCCGTACTGTTCGATCCGGAAAATGAAAAAGAAAAACTGGAGGACCGCCACCGCATTCAGCACCTCAACGAACTCCCAGGTCTTCTTCCCTGGATATTCAGAACTATCAGATAACTATTCAGCTTTTATTCAACCTTATATACTGAAGGATATGTCGCGCGATATGTCCCCTTGTCCGGATTCCAGAGATAAAAAAGTATTTCATCCGTCGGCAGAGCATTTTTCGGCAGAAAGAAAGGCATTGTGAATCGAGATCCGGAGGAATCACAGAGAATACTTTGTTCCATGGACTCATAAAATACCGGCGCGCCATTTCGCATAACAGGTTTTCCGTTTCTAGTAAGCGTGACAACAGAAAACAACCTATTAAGTTCTTTTTCCTTCTCTAAATCGAAAACGAAAACACAATAGTCGAAAGGATCAAGTTTGCCCAACGTACTGATCTTCATCGATGCGTTGAAATCAAATTCCTTTGTAGTAGATTTCCACCTTCCAGAAACACTTTTTATGGACCTGCCCCATTTCCTGCCAGTTTCTTTTTTAAACAAATAAATCGCGGAACCGGGAAAGACCTTTTCACTCACTTTTACAGGATAATATCGTAAAATGAGTTCTCTGAAAACCGGTTGATCGTACGCACTGTTGAAGACATAACAAAAATATTCTGAAGAACTGTTTTTAACTTTCTGAAGGAGATCCTCACGAACATTCTTCGAATACCACTCCTTTATCAAGGAACTTCTTGTATGCTTTAAATAATAATTAAGATACGCCTCGTCATTGAGGTTCATGGCACAGACGATGTTCTGACGTCCGTAAAGCGTATCATAAGAATTCAACTCCGCTCCGAGTTCACGAAACACTCCAAAATGCACTGGCCGATAGAGGCCGTCCACAAAAATGCTGTGCAAGCCAATCAGCGTCATAGCTCCAATCATTGCCGACTTCGACCGCACAGAAAGATCATCCGATAAGACTGAAGCAGCAGGAATGAGCAGGAAAGGCAACACAAAAAGCATGACCAGCTCGCGCATAACAGGCGTTACGGTATAGGACAAAATAACACCCGCAGCAATACTTATGATGGCAACCAAATAGGGAAATTGAATTTGAGTTTTATTCGAAATTGTCTTCCATCTGAAAATGGGAAAGAAAATAAAAAAGAGCATGATCAGCACCAGCACCCAGCTTCTGTTGAACAGCGTAAACACCACTTCCGGAGCCCATGTCCAATCGGGAGGAGCGAGCCAGCCCAACCCGCCTTTATGGAGCTGGATCCATGTCACGGAAAGGTGTGGCAGAAAAAGCAAGCAAGACAGAACTCCTGCAACGAAGACTGCCATTCTGGAGCGGCCGGTCAGGAAAATAAGACCAATTATACCAAGCACTGCAGCAACGAGGAAGGCAAAATAATGTGAATACATGGCTCCGGAGAATCCTGCTGCTAGCAACAGCACTCTGGACAAAGAAAAGGTTTTCTCCTTGAATTGTTCCAAAACAACGAGCCAGGCAAGAAGGATGAAAAACACTCCGCTGTTGTATGGGCGCGTAAATGTGGTATGAATGACCATAAAGGTGAATACTGCATAGATGGCATTCACAATCCATCCGGCCTGCCGGGAATAGTGCCGGTCACAAATTCTCTGGATTAAGATAGCATTTGCAACATAAAAAAGTAAACTCAGTGATCTCAGTCCCCACTCTGTGCAGCCAAAGATCATAGACCATACCTTCATCAAGCCCTGATAGAAGCCCGGGTGCATGTCTCCCTGTGCAACACCTAAGTTCCAGAATTCGCTCCAAGAATCAAATCGCAATCGGTACCATGCACTCAGTTCATCGTTGGATAGCCCCTGGTTTTGAATAAATCCTGTGCGCACAAGTACACCGGCAAAGAGAATGGCCAGAAAGATGCGGTGATCCCTGAAGAATTTTGTCAATTCAGCCGTAAAGTTCCTGACGCGTACGTTCATAAAGCACCATTCCTGTCGCAACACCAACATTCAGAGAAGAAATTGTTCCTTTCATTGGTATTTTTGCTTTGATATCGGATAAGTTGAGAAGATCCTGAGAAATACCGTCCTCTTCAGAACCTAAAATAATAGCCACACTTCCCCTCAAATTAACTTCGTACAATGGGATCGATGATTTTTCGGTACATGAGACAAGTCTCAAACCACATTGCTGAAGATAAAACAGAGAATTTTTTAAATCTTTGGTTTTACATACAGGGATTCGGTTCAATGCCCCGGCAGAAGTTTTAACCGCATCGGCCGTTACAAGCGCAGAACCCTTTGCGGGAATCAATATCGCATGAACCCCCTGACATTCCGCCGTTCGGGCAATCGCACCAAAATTTCTAACGTCGGTAATCCGGTCCAATACCAAAATAACAGGTTTTTCACCGCGCTCCATAAGGTCTTCAACGAAAGGTTCAATTTCGCCATAACTTACCGGGGAAACGAAGGCTACAACGCCTTGATGATTTCCTTCACAAAGAGCATCCAGTTTCTGAACAGGAACAAATTGCAATTGGAAATCCTTTCCTTTGAGTGCATCCTTGAGTTCAAAGAACAAATCCTTGTTCATGCCTTTCTGAATCATGATTCGATTGATCTCGCGACCGGCATTGATCGCTTCTATCACGGAACGAACACCATAGATGATATTTTCGGTATTTTTCCTTCGATATGGTTCGTTTTTCATCACGTTATAAATTGAAATTCTACAACAACATTTTCACCGAGAGTCTTCGCAACAGGACAGGCCTTTCCCGCACGAATGACACGTTCTGCCGTGTGTTCATCCCATGCGTTTCCACTTAAATCCAGCTCAATAACCAACTTTCCGATCCTTCTTGGAGACGATTCCATAATCTTTGTGACAGTTGCCGAACCGCAAGCCATTGGTATCTGGTGCTCCTGGCAAAAGATCCCCATAATTGTGAGCATGCATGAAGCATAGGAGGCAGCCACAAGATCTGTCGGCGAAAAACATTCTCCTTTGCCTTTATTGTCCACAGGAGCATCTGTATGAATGACCGTTCCGGAGGACAGATGGGTACAGGATGTCCGCAATTCCCCCAAATATTCAATCTTTGCTGTTGCCATAGCTGAACTTTAAAGTTTGTGATACAAAGTTACTTTTATTAAAAGATGAAAATTGAATTTTAGAGATTTCGAACCAATTGTTCCTAACTTTGTCTGGTGTATATATTTTAGCACTCATGAATCAGCAGGAAGATCCAACAAACAGGAACGTACAGATCAAAAAACCCAAATGGCTTCGGGTTAAACTGCCAACGGGAGAGAATTACAAGAAGGTACGTTCTTTGGTTGATCAACACAAGCTCCACACAATCTGCGAGAGTGGAAGTTGCCCAAACATGGGCGAATGCTGGGGGGAAGGTACTGCCACCTTTATGATTTTGGGGAATATTTGCACCCGTTCCTGTGGTTTCTGCGCCGTGAAGACCGGAAAACCTGAGGAGGCCGACATATTCGAACCCGGAAAAATAGCGCACAGCGTGAAGACTATGGGCGTAAAACACGCCGTGATAACTTCTGTGGATCGGGATGACCTTCGTGACGGTGGGTCAGAGATCTGGGCACAGACCGTACGCGCTGTTCGGCAACAATCCCCGGGAACTACACTCGAAACACTGATTCCGGATTTTGCTGGAAACTGGGACAATCTTCAACGTATCATTGATGTTGCACCTGAAATTGTATCACACAATTTGGAGACCGTCAGAAGGCTGACTAAAAAAGTACGTATTCAGGCAAAATACGACCGCAGCCTTGAGGTACTTTTCCGTCTTAAAAAAGGGGGCATGCGTACAAAATCCGGAGTAATGCTTGGATTGGGAGAATCGGAACAGGAAGTCTTGGAGACCATGGAAGACCTCAGAAGTGTAAATGTGGATATTCTAACTCTTGGACAGTATCTTCAACCGACGCCAAAACATTTACCTGTGGTGGAATTCATTACACCGGACAAATTTTATGAGTACAAAGAAATCGGTCTCAAGATGGGATTCAGATATGTAGAAAGCGGTCCGCTCGTGCGAAGTTCCTATCATGCAGAAAAGCACCTTTTTTAGACGTGTATATTTTTATCTTTTTTTTTGAAAGGTACTCTTGTTTTTAAACTTATTGACCTTTAATTTTGTTATCGTAAAAAACCGTTAAACCGCTTTTGATAATAATTCGTATCTTGGCGGTCGCTATATTGCAAATTAACACATCAAGAAAACACCAAATGAAACGTAAAGTTTTGATCATCGGTTCTCTAAGCCTTGTAGCTGTTGCAGCCACGCTGTTTGTCATGCCATGGAAAGGTCGTTCCGTTAAAGGCTCTTATGTAAAGGAGGAACTTTCCTCCCTTCAATCGAAATCTGCTGACGATGCCAGAAAATGGCTCGAAGCAAGGTACATCGACCAAACTACTGGTTTACCTATCACTCCTGAAAAACTGGAATTGATCAGAAAGCAGTTCCGTATGAGTGCCAAGAGCAAAGCAGTAGCATGGCAAGAAGAAGGTCCGGACAATATTGGAGGACGTACCCGAGCAATCCAGGTAGACAGAGAAAACCGTTCGATTGTTTGGGCCGGAGGAGTTTCCGGTGGATTGTTTGTTACTGAGAACCGCGGAAACCAATGGTCGCGAGTGGATTCTTACATTGACGCAGGTGCGAGTCCATACATCTCAAGTATGACTCAAACTCCGGATGGGGTGTTGTACGTTTCCACAGGTTCAAACCAGGAAGGATGGAACGGAAACGGTGTATGGTATTCACAGGACCAAGGTGAAACGTGGGATAAAATACCAGGAACATCAAGTTGTACCGAAGTAGAATCTTCAAACGCAGACAATTTTGTTTGGTTGGCCACTAATTCCGGATTGAAAAAATGGCAACTTGGCGATGCAGCACTAACAAGCATTACTGCCGGTGCAGGATCTTGTACTGCACTTAAAGTTTCTAAAGACGGACAAGTACTTGTTGCAGGATTTGGAGCAAATAAAACGTTCGTATCAAACGACGGTGGCAACAGCTGGATGGATAAATCTGGGACTGGTGCAGGCCTTGTACCTCAGGGAGCCTCGAGAATTGAGTACGCTATTTCTCCAACAAAACAGAGTGGGCAATATTCACTGTATGCAGTGAGAACCGGTAGCAACCTTGTTGGAATGAATGTATCTCATGACAATGGAAATACATGGTATCAGTTTGTTGGTGCTTCCGGTACTCCAAGTAACCTGGACATTTACCGCAACCAGGGAACGTACAACTCTATAGTAACTGTAAGTCCGACGAATAACGAGAAAATTTTAATCGGAGGAATTGATGTGTGGCAATGGAAACAAACTGTGGATAATCCGCCATCAGGAGGATTTGAAGTATTGACTCAGTGGTTTTTACCTCCATTCACACCAAAGTATGCGCATGCCGATCAGCATGAAATGAAATGGGATGACCTGAACAGACTGTACGTGGGTAACGACGGTGGTGTGAACATCACAGATGACCAGGGTCAAAACTGGTTTCCAGCGAACAGGGGATACAATGTAACTCAGTTTTACG
>JBEGVI010000198.1:0-19638 GCA_041178485.1 Bacteroidota bacterium
AGGCATATCAATATGCTGCCAGTTGTCATTCAAAACTTGGAAATAAGCAATACCATTTTTCTTTCATGGGTAGTAGTCTATATTTTGCTAAAAAGGCAAATGATTCAATACTAATTTCACATTGCTATAATAGTTTTGGTGTCTACAACAAGTCTAAATTTTGGGCAAGGAAATACCAGTGGAGAGCCCTGTTTTATTGTCAAAAGGCTTTAGAGATTTGTCCTGTTCGTGAAAGGAAATCAATCGCTACCTATTTAATCAACCTCGGAAATATTTATTCTGAGTTGAATTTGACTGAAAAATCACTTGCTGTATTACAAAAGGTTTATTCAGAATATGCCGATGAACTCGATACAGAAATGTTCTTTGATGTTTCCATGAGCATTGGGAGTGCATATTTGATGAAAGGCGAGCTTCAAAAAGCAGAATTCTATTATAACCAGGCCTACGAATTGTTTGGAGACCTTTCATCGATAACTTCTTCTGAGGTAAACATCTACTACAATTTGGGTGAATTGGAATACATGAAAGGCAATTTGGAAAAGAGCCGTGATTTTTTGAAAACCTTTGTTACACTCAACGAAAAATACCTTGCCAAAGAAAATGCTGGGAAAATCATTGAGATGCAGGAAAGATTCAATACTAAGGCACGAAAGGCCCAGATTCTGGAATTAAAAACGAAGCATCAGAGCGCTAAACTTCAGAATTATTTCCTGCAAATGGTAATGCTTGTCTCGGGGTTAATTTTGGCCATCTTTTTCTTTCTGTATCTCTATATTCAACGGAAAAAAGCTCTGGCAGAGAAGATCAGGGTAAAATATGAGATCAAAAAAGCTGCCCTGGATGCGACAGAAAATGAGAAATTGAGATTTTCGAGAGACCTGCACGATTCTTTGGGGGGCTCCCTAACAGTTGTTGGATTACTTGTGTCTCAGGCCAAGGAACGCAATCCGGATCAGGCCAAGGATTTTGAAGATTTATATCAATTGGTTCAGACTTCAATAACCGACCTTCGAAGGGTTTGCAGAGATTTGTTTCCTTCAGAAATTCTAATCTCCGGGGTGGTTAGTTCGATTGGCTTCTATTATGAAAAGCTTTCATCGCTTCATCCAACTGTTCAGTTCGATTTTACGTCTGAGAATTTTAAGCTGGAAAAAGGGTTCAGCGTTAATATATATCGTATTGCTCAGGAGCTTACCAACAATTCATTAAAATATGCCGAAGCGACAAGAATCGAAATGAATATGTTGGTTCGCAATGGGAGACTTGAATTGGCGTTTTCGGACAATGGAAAAGGCGCCGACCTGAAAACACTGCGCAAGGGAGTTGGGTTGAACAGCATCGAAGAACGGGCAAAAGCCTACAAGGGAACATTCAGGATCGAATCAAAACCGGGGAAGGGTTTTGCTTTGCTACTGAGTTTTCCTTCGGATGACGTGCTGATGTCAGAGTGACAAGTCAAAATTGATCTGACCTTGAGATGATCTCCGAAAGAAGCAAGGCTCTCAGAAAATAAAAAATCAGAACGACGAACGTTGAAAGGACAATACCCAAAACGATGCGATAGGTTAAACTTTGCTTGGCATAGTATTTTAGAACGAACCATAACGTTGTTGGAGCAGCGATCCACAGACATACGGACACGATGATATACAGAGCTTCAAGCATTAGAATTGAAAATAAACGAATGGCTTGAAAGTATCAGAAACAGCCTGATACATTAACAATACCAAGAGGGCCACAACGACTGCCTGAATTGTCATTGGAAATCCTGCGAATCGAACTTCGATATTTTTTTTCCAACTGTCAGGCAGCCAGTGAACAGTAAATCCGAAGAGGATCACCCAGAAAACGGAGGCATACGTTTGCAGTACTTTTACGAACACTGACCACGTAAAATCAAAATGATTCCAGATGTGATAGAGCATCTGTCCCGGTTCGCCCGGTTGATCAAGTCTGAACCAAATTCGCGTAAAAGTGATAAAGTTAAACGTGATGAAAATTTTCCAGAAATGAACAATCCACCAGGACTTCTCTTCATAAGGACTGATTTTTCTCCAATAATTGTATATGACCAGAGCGAGACCATTCATAGCTCCCCAGATCACAAAATTCTGACTGGCACCGTGCCACAGTCCGCCGACAACCATGGTGATCAGCAGGTTGAGATCGCGATGAACAAATGTTTTAAAGGATGGTACAATAAGCACACCGATCAAGTATATGAGCATCATCGCTGCATACACCCAAATGAGTTCATACCATCGGAGAATGAAGAACAAAAACACAAAAATGACTGTCGTTGCAATGTAAGTTCCCCAGCCGCCGCTTCTGTTTCCTCCAAGTGGAATATACAAGTAGTCGCGAAGCCATGCCCCCAGAGACTTGTGCCAGCGGCGCCAAAAATCAGCTACACTGTTTGCTTTGTACGGTGAATTGAAATTTGGTAACAGTTCAAACCCCATGAGCCGCGATATCCCTATGGCGATGTCTGTATACCCTGAGAAGTCGCCGTAAATCTGCAGCGAATAGCCCCACATGGCCATCACACTGACAAATCCGGGAAAAGCTTCGGGTGCATCGACAACCTTGTCGATAAAATGAATGGCAATGTAATCAGCGAGGACGATCTTCTTTATCAATCCTTTTACTATGAGCAAGACAGAGCTCGAAAACTGATTTTTATTGAGTGAATAGGGCTGGTAAATCTGAGGGATGAAATCCCGTGCCCGAACAATCGGTCCCATGATCACATGCGGGAAGTAGGTTACATAAAACGCGTAATCGAAGATGTTTTTTACCGGTTGGATTTCCTTTCTGTTGATGTCCACAACATAGGAAATAGATTGAAAGGTAAAGAAACTCACACCCGCGGGCAAAAGGATCTTTGTTTCAAAGAAACCGTCTCCGAAAAATCCATTGCCCAATTGAGCAAACCAATTGAAAGCTTCATACTTGGTTTGGAAAAGCGCATTGAACGAATCTGTGAAAAAGTATGCGTATTTGAAGAATCCCAGAAAGAATAAGTTGAAAACTGCAGTAAGTGCAATAATCCATTTTTTAGATTGTTCTTTTGAGGCGCTAAAAACCCATTTACCGAGAAAGAAATTTACTACAATGGATACTCCAAGTAAAAGCACAAAGAGTCCAGATGTTTTGTAATAAAGGAACAAACTCACAATTGTAATGAATATGCTTCTTACAAGTTGTCTTTTGTGTAAGGCTGAAAAAAGGATCATAAAGGCAAGAAAGAAAAGCCAGAAATCCAACCTGTTGAACACCATTCTATCGGTGGGGGCAAAACTGAATATGTCGTAGATCCTTTCCAAATTTCGGTGCAAAACTATTTCATTTTTTCGGTATTCCTCATTTGTTCCAGAAACTTCAGGAAGGCATCGAAAAATAATTTTCCTTTTAATTGATACCCGGAAAACGTGAAATGGACAAGATCAGACTGCATCAAACCGCTTTGAAGCCATTGTTTAGACGAACCAGTTCCTCCCATGATTCCGTAAAAATCCCAAACCGCAAGCTTGTATTTCTGTGCCAGTGAAAAAACCATGTTTCTCAACGCTTCCAGATTGCCGTTCGGGTACTTCCGGTTGTAGTAAGCATCATTGGGTACGGTCAATAAAATGGCACAATTTGGATTGCAGAGGTATACTTTCAAGATCATTTGTTCAAGATTGTTTCTGTAGCTCAGTGAATCAAACTGACCATTCGGAACGTTTGCATCATTTGTCCCAACTGAAAATGCAAAAAAATCAGGAGGATATAAACACAATTGCTCTTCAAAATTTTTGTTTTTCAGATAAGTGCTGAGGGATGCCCCATTGACTCCTATTGCCGAATACGAAATGCCGGGTTCATTGTTCATGAGTGTGAATCCATAGATCATGAGTGGTTCCTTTCCTTTGCCATTTCGCTCGAATTGAAGGGACAAGGAGTCAATTTCCGCATTAAGAAAAAACTCGGTATACCCGTTCACTTCGTTGGTAAATACTTCTGAAATTCCTACTCCGGAATTCAATAAAAAGATGTCGTAAGGCAAGCATCCTTTGTTGTGCAGAATCCGAAAAGAGTTGAATTCGGGTCGAACAGTGGTTTTGTCGTATTGAAAATTCAATCGGATAATTGAATCTGAACAGGATGCAACAATCCCACTCAATCCATACTCTATATGATCCGGTCTATTGGTAACGCTGCGGTAGCCCTTCCAGGTATTTGGAGATTTAAATTTGTAATTTGACGGATTATTGGTTCCGGCCAGTGAAAATGGAAAAACATGACCTCTTTCCCCGCATACGTCTTCCCAATAGCCTTGCAAGTACGTCCGGACGACATGCGTGTAAATGTCAGCCTGAAGGTGTGATCCTCCTAAATGGTAAAAGTTTAACTTACGATCCTTATTTGCGGTCATGCCGTCAAATTCCCTGAAAAAGATTTTCCAGTTCGGAGCGTCCTCAGAAAGGAATTGAAAATGATTTTTTGTTAGGTCAATAAAGGGATAGATTCCGGTTTCAGAGGTGTCAAGTAAAAAGTTGGCAGGATGATCATAGGATGTAAGACCAAGGGATGAAGAATCGTGCTGACCAAAAGAGAGCGTCACCACCATCAACATTGGAAAAATTAATTTCATGGCTTGGAATTACTCGGTTTTATCCCCTTTTTCCAGCGGGTATATTCTGCCCCGAAAGCATCATAAAAAAGTTCCGAAGCAATGCTTGCTCCCCGGTTACTGAAGTGAACATAATCTTTTCCGGCATAGCCTTTCTCTACCCAGGAAGGCATAGAGTTAACACCTCCCATAGCTGCAAATAGATCCCAATAGCCCGCACCGCATTCCATGACAGTTTTTTTGAGTAGTGAAACACAATAAGGTAAAAGGGGATAGGTCTGAAAAACGCCATTGTCCAGTCTCGACATGTCACTGGGGCCAATAAACAAGATTGCAGCTGAAGGCCGTAATTTCTTCAAGGTGTTGATCTGGCCTTTGATATATTTCGCATAATATCGCACCGAACTGCTGTCTCTGAATGCGGGTACTGAGTTTCCTCCAAACTGAAGGATAATGAGCTGCGTGTTGAGTTCACTGTACATTCTTCCTAGTAAGTTTTGATCCATTGAACCAAAGATCGTTCCGCTGGAACCACGCATGCCTATATTACTTACCTGAATTCCGTAGTTGCCTTCCAATGAAAATCCCATTATCGTGGGACTTACCGTCGAAGAGAATACATATTTCAATTTCCCGGGAGTGGACTCAAAAGAGAGTTCAACTGCATGAGATCTCCCATCGTCGATCAGGCTGTCTTCGTGAATCAGTTTCCCATTTTGATAAACCTTTAGTCCGCATGGTCGATAGCAGGAATTGTAATACATCTTGACATTGTTGTATTCTTTGGCTCGGGAATATGCTGATTTTCCCGGTGCAATTTCAATCCATGCTTCTTCGATACTTGTTTTTGAATACATTGCTGCACTGTCCATTTCCGGGGTAAATCTTGCCGCAGAACCAAGCGCGCCATATTTTTTGTTTTTCAATTTTGAACCTCCAAAACACGTATATCGACTAAAATTTGGAGAATAACTTTGCTGAAAAGTTATGGTGTTGTACACATTCGTTGCAGGAATTAGACCAGGGCCGTTGCCACCAAATTGATTTTGAATGCGCTGTCGGATGTACGATGTCATTCGGTCGCCTTCAATCTGAGAATCTCCGTAATGTAAAATATGAATCTTCTTTCTATCCTCGGCCGCTGATTCCAAAAGTTCAAAAAATTTGAACAGGCTAGCCCGCCCTGCTTCATTCAAATGAATTTCTGTTTCGCTTTCTTCAGAGAGGTCCCCCCCTGTAGGAGCGCCCATTTCTCCGCTTTTGTTGAGGTGTTTAAGACCCGGTTTTTGCTCTATAGATGAAGTGTCTACTTTCGCAACAATTTTTGAAATATCTTTTTTCTCTTGTTTGACGGGCGACCAAAGATTTTCCTTCGGTAGAAATCTTATCGGCATTCCGAATAAGTTCAGACCATCTGAAGGAATAAAATACACGGCCGGAAGCAACAGTGCAAGCGTGCCGCATACAAACAACAGAACATGAAAAGGACGCAGTTCTTTCAATGGTTAAAAATGAGCGCAAAGTTAACGTTAACCAAGCAGAGCAACAAATCTAAGTTGAAGACAGGTTCAAAATGTCATGAATGTGTTTTAGTATTTTGATTTTCTGCCATACTGTCTTATTTTCTAAGTTGGCAGTATCTTTGTCAGATCGCGAAAAAATCAGAACTATGACAGAGGACAAAGAACAAGAAGAGAAAGGTGCTGAGGATATAAAAGAAACAACACTCAACGAGGAAAAGTCAGAAAATACTGCGGAGGGAACTTCTCCCGAAGAGCAATCCTCTCCCGAGCCAACATGTGAAGAGCGCTATGCTGAGCTCAATGATCGGTTTATTCGCTTGTATGCTGAGTTTGACAATTTCAGAAAGAGAACAAACAAAGAAAAAATCGATCTGATAAACAGCGCCGGTGCGGATGTTATCAAGGATTTACTTTCTGTATTGGACAATTTTGAGCGTGCGATTCAAAACAACGAAAATGCCGAGGATATTCAAACCATGAAAGAGGGTTTTCAGTTGATTTATCAGCAACTAAAGAAGGTTTTGGAAAACAAAGGTCTTCAGGTCATGAATTCGAAAGGGGAGGCATTTGATTCAGAATTGCACGAGGCCATAGCGAATGTCCCGGCTCCTTCTGAAGAACAAAAAGGAAAAGTCATTGATGACGTGGAAAGAGGGTATTACCTGAACGAAAAGGTAATCCGTTTTGCAAAAGTGGTGGTCGGTCAATAATTCAATCAAAGGGAAGAGATGAGTCAGAAGAGAGATTATTATGAAGTTCTGGGGGTTGCTAAAAATGCGGATGAAGGGGAGATCAAAAAGGCTTACCGAAAACTTGCGCTGAAATACCACCCGGACAAAAATCCTGATGATGCCACGGCGGAGGAAAAATTCAAAGAGGCCGCAGAGGCGTATGAGGTTTTGAGCAATCCGGAAAAGCGCGCTCAGTACGACCGTTTTGGCCATGCTGGTATGGGACAGGGTGGTTTTGGCGGAGGAATGAATATGGATGATATCTTTTCACAGTTTGGAGATATTTTCGGAAATGCATTTGGTGGTGGTTCATTTGGAGGTAGCCGTGGTGGAGCCAGAGCTGCCCGAGGAACGAATCTGCGCGTAAGAATAAAGTTAAATCTCGAGGAGGTAGCAGAGGGCGTCAAAAAGAAGATCAAGGTCAATAAAATGGTCAACGCAGCTGGTGTGACTTTTAAGAATTGTCAAACCTGCAATGGTACCGGGAGGATAACGAGGGTTCAACAAACATTCATCGGCGCTATGCAGACACAAACAACGTGTCACAGCTGTCAGGGAGCCGGTAAAATGATTGATTCAAAGCCCGCAGATGCAGATGCCAATGGGCTTAAGCGACAAGAGGAGGTAATTGAAATTGATATTCCTGCAGGAGTGGAAGATGGAATGCAATTGAGCATGAGTGGCAAGGGAAATGCTGGCCCGTTCAATGGAATTCCGGGTGATTTAATTATTCAAATTGAAGAGGAAGAACATCCTGAACTGAAAAGGGACGGTGAGAATTTACACTACGAGGCGTTTGTGAATTTTGTGGATGCCGTTTTGGGAGAATCGATTGAGGTGCCGACTGTAACCGGAAAGGTGAAAATTAAAATCGACCCGGGAACTCAAAGTGGAAAAATTCTTCGCCTAAAAGGGAAGGGGCTGCCACATGTACAGAGATATGGTCAGGGTGATCTCTTTGTGCATATCAATGTGTGGACACCACAAAAAGTATCTAAAGAAGAAAGAGAGATTTTGGAAAAGTTGAAGGAAAGCGAGAATTTCAAGCCGCAACCGGATAAGAAAGACAAGAATTTTTTCAGTAGGATGAAAGACATGTTCAATGGATAGTTCTCTCAGGTCTGAATTTCTCACAGAACCTCAGGGAGATCAACGATGGTCCTCTTATTTTCTGACCTTCATGCTGGTTCTTCTGGCGTATGGCTTTTTAGGTCAGTTGCCCTTGTTGTTCTATGCGTCCGGAAATCCCGAATTATTATCCTATTGGGAATCTGGAAACATTTCAGGCATGTCCCAAGTTTTGGGCGAAAACAGATTGTTGTTTTTCCTCCTGTGTCCGTTTATACTGACATTTATAATTTTACTTGTTGCTTTGCCAAAAATTCACAAGTGGCCGTTTTTGAGCATCTTCACTTCAGCCTCAAGGTTTGATATTCGAAGGTTCATGTTCTCATTTGGTATCTGGTTTGCAATCCTTTCGCTTTTTTTGGCTGTTACGTTTTTTTCTACCGATAATTTAAAATGGAATGTAGATTCTTCAACGTTGCCCGCCTTAATTTTGATCAGCATTCTGATTATTCCGATTCAGACTACGTGTGAGGAAGTTATTTTCAGGAATTATCTGCCAAGAGGATTAAACCGGCTGATAAGAAGTCCATTGCAGTCGGTACTTATTTCGGGAGTTCTTTTCGGGTTGGTACATGGTTCAAATCCTGAAATTAAAGCTTTGGGTCCGATTGCACTAAGCTATTATGTTTTCACCGGAATTTTTCTTGGAATCATTGCGTGGAAAGACAACGGGCTCGAATTGAGTATGGGATACCATGCGGCAAATAATATCTTTTCAGCACTCATCGTAACAAATAACTGGCAGGCATTTCAAACGGATGCATTGTTTTTAGATACTACTCCGCCGAGTTTCGGCTGGGACAGTATACTAACCATGCTTCTCATTCAACCGTTGATTCTGCTGCTGTTCAGTAAGATCTATTCCTGGAAGTGGCGTTAGGCAGTGACCAGGGCCCCTTCTTTAAGGGAATACGGGGAAATTAAAATCTCCTTGGTCTTCAGTTTTTCCAGTACCCACCGTGTTTTAACAGCAGATACAGGTGCCATCTTCTTTCTGATAGAGATTATTCGGTCGTTCAAATCCCTTTGTGCTTGTGTAGAACAGATGATCTTTTCAAGGCACTCTTCAAGTTGTTCCCGAGTCATGGATACCGTCGCTTGACCAGGATCAAATGTTCTGTCGAATATCAGTTCGTAAAACGTTTCAAAAGTCCCGGAAGCGCCTATTAGAAGTTCTGCAGTTCGGTTTTCAAAAAATCCATCGGTGCGCGCATGTAACCAATTTTCTATTTGCTCGATGTCATCTTTGGAAAGTGGATCCGAGGTGGGAATGTCTTGAAATAGTCGAGAAACCCCAATATTTAAACTTGTTAGAAATTCGATCCCGTTTCGGTTTGCGAAAATAAACTCTGTGCTGCCGCCACCAATGTCCATGATCATTGCCGGCCGATCAAAAGAGTAGGTGAGTTTTACACCCGAGTAGATCAATTCAGCCTCTTTGATTCCGTCAATTATTTCAATGTGTAGGTTAAGTTCCTCTTTGACTTTTCGAGAGAATTCGGGAGTGTTTGTAGCGTCTCTTAGTGCGGACGTACCAAATGCTCGAATGGATTGAACACCATGTGTGTCACAAATCGCTTTAAATTCAGCCAGAGCTTTCAATCCTCTGCTAAAGGCATCTTCAGAAATTTGCTTTTTTAATATGCCTCCCATTCCCAGCGCAACACCTATTTTGGAGGAATGGAGAATATGAAACTCCGAATCGAACACTTCGGCAATGAGAAGGTTGAATGTATTCGTGCCAAGATCTATGACTGCTTTCACCATGTCACGAACGGGAAAACCATTTTAGAATGTGAGATAATTTCAGTCGGTGTCCGAATTGAAGGATGCCATTTTTATAAATTCTTGCAGCAAGAAGAAGCGCCAGAACAGCTGAAATATAAAGGATCAATAGTGAAATCCAGATTTTATATCCTTCACCGGGTGCATACCCCTGAAACAATTTAACCATTGCTGATGCCGGAGATGTAAATGGCAGGTAATGTGCCCATGCAGACAATTGGCTTTCAGGATTTGATAGACAAAAATAAGCGGCAAATACTGAAGAACTAAGGAACAAAATGATCGGAATTACAAATTGTTGTCCGTCATTTTCTGAGCCTGTAGAAGCACCAACTGCAGCAAATAAAGCCCCGTAAAAAAGGTATCCGCCTACGAAGAAGAGCAGGAAGAAGGGTAAGATAACGCTGAGTTGAAGTCGGTTGAAGACAAGATCAAGGTATTCATTGTATTCCACCAAACTGCCTGAATCTCGCAGCAAAAGACTGTTGGATGGGTCGAACATGTCTGGAAACATGTATGCCCGCATGAAATAAAGTCCGAGAACTGTAACACATACCCAAATAGCAAATTGGATGAAGGCAGAAAGTCCGATCCCGATCAATTTAGCGGCCAGCAATTCTCTTGGATTGACCGTTGAAAGGAGTACTTCAACGATTCGGTTGCTTTTCTCTGATGAAATGCTTCGGAGGATTGTCATTCCGAAGAGCAAGATAAAGATGAAAATGACCAGTCCGAAAAAGAATCCTGCCCATGCGCGCATGTCTGAAGCTTCGTCAAAAGGATCGTTGACATCTCTGAAGGCGACGTTTAATGGCTGTTTTATTTTTCTGAATTCACGCACGGAGAGCTTCGTAAAACGCTTGATCATAACCTCTTCAATACGGCGCTCCACCTGAAATTGTAAAGTGGTCTGCATTCGAACTGATGGTTTTGTTCTGAAGAACACAAAAGCAGTTTTGTTTGACAGAACTTTTTCATTGATCTCCACCAGTGCATCAAAATTTTGAAATTGTTTGGCATCGCGAAACTCTTCCATTTCAATGTAGCCATCCGCAAATGAATACGAGATGCGTACGTCTTCTTTGGCGAGGATCTTATTTTCCATAATTCCGGTAGGATCAGCGATTAGCACATTCCAGTGTTGTTTTCCTTCGCCGCCGTAGGTAAACAATAAATAACCAAACAACAGAATTAAAATCGGTCCGGAGATACTTAGGAAAAGAAATCCACCCGAACCAATTCGTTCGCGTAATTCACGCCTTGCCAGCAACCAGATCTTATTCATCGTTGGCCTCCTTTCTGTCTGTAACAAGTTCAACGAAAATATCCTGCATGGACGGAAGCACTTCCCAGGCCGCCTCGATACGTACCTGGCCAATAAGGGTTTTGAGAAGATCATCAAAGGTGTTGTCACCACGCATGAGCAGACGCACTTCAAAACGGTCATCGCTCAAAATCTCCTTTTCAACAAGTTCGAATCCGGTCCACAAGGCATTCACGAATGCTATCATATTTCCTTTGAACCGCACACCGTATATTCCCTTTTTATGCGAATACCGGATTTCCGAAACCGAACCTTCCAGAATTTTTCTGGATCGGTGAATCAGTACCACCCGGTCGCAGATCTCTTCCACACTTCTCATGTTGTGTGTTGAAAGCAGAATTGTCTTTCCCTCTTTCCGCAGTTCTTTTAATTCATGTATGATCAGTTCTACATTCAACGGATCAAACCCACTTAATGGTTCGTCCATGATCAGTAATTTGGGATCGTGCAAGACGGTACAAATGAACTGAATCTTTTGAGCCATTCCTTTTGAAAGTTCTTCGATCCGTTTATTCTTCCATTCGACGATTTCAAATTTTTCAAGCCAAAAATTAATTTTTTCATTCACTTCATTCTTCGTCATTCCCCGAAGCCGACCCAACAAAGCGGCATGTTCATATACAGTCATGTTTTTGTAGAGTCCGCGTTCCTCAGGAAGATACCCCATCATTGAAAGGTGGCGCTCAGACAACAGATCCCCGTTGAGTCGGATCGTGCCTCCATCCGGTTCAATAATTCGGTTGATTGTACGAATAAGTGTTGTTTTTCCAGCGCCATTTGGTCCGAGCAAGCCCAGGATCTCTCCTTCAGAAACCTGAAACGAGATGTCATCCAGGGCGACATTTCGGTTAAATGACTTATATATTTCTTTTATTTCCAGCATTCTTAAGAAATTACGATTTAAAGCTACAATTTTTCAGACCCTTGTAAAACCAAGAATGATCTATTTATACGCTGAGAAATGTTTATAAAGGGAGATTGTCCTTCGGGACTGGATGCAATTTATTCAGGTTAATTATCTTTACCCAAACTACACAAAAAATGGCCAGAATACTGATTATTGATGATGAACGAGCGATCCGTCGTGCTTTGCGTGAAATTCTTGAATTTGAAGGTTTTGAGGTGGATGAGGCGGAACATGGGAAAGAAGGTGTTGAGAAAGCCACAGCAAAGTTGTACGACGTTATATTCTGTGACATAAAAATGCCACAAATGGATGGGATGGAAGTGCTCTCAGCTTTGAATGCCGCCAAAGTAGATGCTCCTGTGATCATGATCAGTGGCCATGGAAATATTGATACGGCTGTTCAGGCGATTAAATCAGGTGCATTTGATTTTATCGAAAAACCACTGGATTTAAATCGTATTCTGGTTACGTTGAGAAATGCCAAAGACCGAACAGTCTTGGTAGAAGAAACCAAGCAATTGAAAACTACGGTTAAACGATTCAAGGGAAGTGCCATCATTGGTGAGTCCAAAGAGATCGAACAGATCAGGGAGATGATCGAAAAGGTTGCGCCTTCAGATGCACGAGTTTTGATTACAGGAGGTAATGGAACAGGGAAGGAGTTGGTTGCGCGTTCGTTGCACGATCAGTCAAACAGAAATAAAATGCCCTTTATTGAAGTAAACTGTGCGGCTATTCCCTCTGAATTGATTGAAAGTGAGTTATTTGGTCATGAGAAAGGAGCATTTACTTCGGCTGTAAAAGATAAAAAAGGAAAATTTGAACTTGCTTCTGGCGGAACATTGTTCTTAGATGAGATTGGTGACATGTCGGCGAGTGCTCAAGCTAAAGTGTTGCGTGCGCTTCAGGAAAATGTGATCCAACGAGTTGGTGGAGAAAAGGACATCAAGGTTGATTGCCGTGTTCTTGCCGCTACAAACAAGGATTTAAGGAAAGAGATCGAAGAAGGTCGTTTTCGTGAGGATTTGTATCACCGTCTGGCTGTAATTCTTATTCACGTGCCATCTCTTAATGAACGTAGAAGTGATATTCCACTTTTAGCGGAACATTTTCTGACGCTTGTTTGTACAGAACATGGAATTCCGAGAAAGACCTTCTCAAAAGATGCATTGGAAGCACTCAAGCAAACCAACTGGACGGGAAACATTCGTGAACTTCGCAATATCGTCGAGCGTTTGGTGATCTTATGCGGTCAGGAGATCAAAGGCGCAGATGTGAAATTGTTTGCAAATCCGGGAAAGTAAATTAGCTTATCCAATCTAAAAAACTATGAATATTTCCACTATACCGGAAAAAATAGTATTAAAATTTCCATTACAATAGAAAAATAAGTATTAAAATTTCCCTTACAATAGAAAAAGTAATACTTTTGTAGTGTGAGTTTAAGAGAAAGAATAATCTATCAGGCATTTGGGAATTGGATGTTTAAGCGAAAAACACTAGTTCTCACAGGAGCGCGCCAGGTTGGGAAGACTACCTTTTTGTGGGAGATCCTACAAGATCAACCGGATGTGCTTTTTCTCAATGCAGACGAGCAACGTGTGCGGTCCATGTTCGAAGATGCCAGCATTCCGAATTTAAAATCAATCATCGGTTCCAACAAGATTGTTGTAATAGATGAAGTGCAGCGCATTGAAAATCCCGGGTTGATCTTAAAATTGCTACATGATTCTTTTCCGGATAAACAATTTATTGCCACAGGATCGTCTGCATTGGAAATCTCGGATCGCATTTTTGAGCCTTTGACCGGACGTCATATATTATTTCACATGTATCCATTTTCGATGCATGAGCTCTATCCGCAAACAACTTCTTTTCATGCAGCTGAAGATTTGCCATTTCATTTGGTGTTTGGTACCTATCCGGAAGTCGCCATGACCAGAGATGGTGCTCAGGTCATCCTGAAAAATTTGGCAAACCAATACCTCTACAAGGATGTGTTGGCTTGGAAAGATATCCGAAAACCTGATTTGCTGAATAAATTGCTGCAGTTGCTCGCCTATCAGATCGGTAGCGAAGTGTCTGTGCACGAACTGGCAACTTCTTTGAAAGTTAAATCGGAAACGGTTGAAAATTACCTTGATCTTTTGGAGAAGTCCTTCGTTATCTTTCGGTTACAGGCGTACAGTAATAATCCACGGAAAGAGGTGTCAAAAATGTCTAAGATCTATTTTTGGGATAATGGAATTCGAAACGCAGTGATCGAAAATTTTGATCTGCTCTCTCTGCGGCAGGATGTAGGCCAGCTCTGGGAGAATTTTCTCATCAGTGACCGCATGAAAATGAATGCTTTTCTTGGACGTGAAAACAAAAGTTATTTTTGGCGCAATTACAATCAGGCAGAAGTGGATTATGTGGAAGTGACTAAAAATGATATCAATGCTTATGAGGTTAAGTGGAAAGTTGATCCTAAAGCAAAGATCAGTCGTGCCTTTCTGAATTTGTATCCGAATGCCGTAACCAAAATTCTGAACCCCAATAATTTTATGGAGTTTTGTGGAAATGAAAATGGTTAATTCGTCAATAAACCTATAAATTTCTTCGCTAGTCCGGCAGAAGAAAATTCTTCCAGGTTTGTAGCTTCGTGATAAAGCATTTGATTGGAATAGGAGAGAAAGCTTGATCGAAGATACTCCTTGACCAGTTCTTTTTTATCGTATCCAACGAAATGACCGGCGTTTGTATGATTCATTGCGGATTCGAGGTCGCTGTTTTTTTCGCCGATGGCAAGTATTGGACGCTTTGCTCCAAGGTATTCAAAGAATTTTCCGGTCAGGATCCCTTTTACATTTCCACTTCGGTTGGCAACAAGAAGCAATACTTGAGTTTTTCGCTGCATGTCCAGGCTCTCCTGATGCGATACGTTCGAAATTTGTTCGAGGTAAGGTGTGAGTCCCGCGGCTTCTATATTTTGTAATACATGAAAATCTACCGGCCCAACAAGTCTGATTTGCAGTTTTGCGGCAATTTCAGGATTTTCAATCACCAGTTCTTGAAGTGCATCCCAAAGTACTTGTGGATTTCGGGCAAAAGGCATTGAGCCATAATGTGCAATTGAAAATTTCTGATCAAGTTCAATGGATTTTGCATCAAACTCTGGAAAGATAAATCCATTGGTGATTACTTCTACTTCGCGCTTACCAATTCGTTCAAGATCTAGCGCCCCGGTCTGACTTATGGTTACCACTTTGTCTGCCTCTTTTAGGACGGATTGCTCCAGTTTTTTATGTCGCCTGTCTGCCCATTTCCCAGGAAGCAGGTCCTGATAAAAATCGATCTCTGTCCACGGATCTCTGAAATCTGCCACCCATTGAATTTTTGGATGCCTTTTTTTAAGTTCTTGCGCTATGAGGTGCATGCTATGTGGCGGTCCGGTAGAAATAATGGTGTCGATTTCGGGATGGTCTTTCAGGTAGTTATTCAGAAAACGAGTACTTGGCTTGATCCAGAAAACACGCGCATCGGGAATAAATAGATTTCCTCTGACCCAGATAATGAAGCGCTGGATTAAACTTCCTTCTTTTTGCTGTGTGATACCTGACCCCTGATTCGGATTGTTTTTCTTTCCCAGATATTTGTGTGGTTCGAAAATCGGTTTGCGGATTACTGTAAGATCTTGCGGCACATCTTTTTCAAGAGATGGATCCAAAGTCGGCCATGCCGCATTTTCTGGACAATAGACGTGTACATCCCATCCATTTTCTTTAAAATAACGTGAAAAGCGTAACCAGCGATGCACACCAGCTCCACCGGCAGGAGGCCAGTAGTAGGTGATCAGCAGGGCGGTACGATTTTGCTCCAAAATCAGAGTTTTTCTTTGACTTCCTGAATTGCTGTCTGGAGTCCTGAAGGATTTTTTCCCCCTGCTGTAGCGAAGAATGGTTGACCGCCTCCGCCGCCCTGAATGTGTTTCGATACTTCCCGAACAAGCAGACCGGCATTCAACCCTTTGTTCTGAATGACATCCTCTGAAACAATGATGCTCAATGTGCACTTTTCTCCCTCATTTCCTCCGATCACACCCACTAAACTATTCACTTCTCCTTTTAACTGGAAAAGAATGTCCTTGATTGAGCTTCCGTCCAATGGAACGATCGTGCCCAAAAAATTCACTCCATTGATGTTTTCGATCTGCTTTTTCAGATCTCCTTTGACATTCAGAGCTTTCTCCTTCTGAAGGAGTTCGATTTCCTTGGTCAGCTGATTATTCTTTGAAATCAAATCTTCCACAGCTTTCAACAGATCTTTCGGATTTCTCAGGCTTAAGGCAACGGCATCCAGCTGAGCGGCTTTTTCGCGGAAGTATTTTTCTGCTGTTGAAGAGGTGATTGCTTCGATTCTCCTTACTCCGGCTGCTACGGCCGATTCTGAGGTGATCTTAAACAGTCCAATCTTACCCGTATTGGCTACATGAGTTCCACCGCACAACTCAACAGAGTTTCCAAACTTGATCACACGTACAGCATCGCCATATTTTTCTCCAAACAGGGCCATTGCGCCCATTTCTAATGCCTGGTCCATTGGGACATTTCTACGTTCATCAAGGGCGATGTTTCGGTGTATTTCTTCTGAGACCAATATTTCGATCTGAGAAAGCTCTTCGTCTGTGACTTTTGAGAAATGTGAAAAATCGAAGCGCAAATAGTCGGGATTAACCAGCGATCCTTTTTGTTCGACATGCGTTCCTAAAACCGTTCTCAATGCATGGTGTAGCAGGTGCGTCGCAGAGTGATTGCAAGCCGAGGCTTCTCTTTTTGACGTACTGACTGTTGCCTTGAAAAGTGCATGGGGATTCGAAGGAATGGACTCACACAAGTGAATAATCAGATTGTTTTCCCTTTTGGTGTCGAAAATGGCAGTTTTCTGTCCATCTGCTTCTAAATATCCTTTATCACCAACTTGACCACCTCCCTCAGGGTAGAAGGGTGTACGATCCAACACGAGTTGATAGAATTCCTTTTGTTTTTGGGTCACTTTTCGATAACGCAAGATCTGTACATCAGCTTTTAGCTCGTCGTAGCCAACGAATTGCGTTTGACCTTCGCCGTGTACTTCGATCCAGTCATCCGTTTCGATTGAAGTAGCTGAACGAGATCGATCCTTTTGCTTCTGAAGTTCCTGATCAAAAGCTTCTTCATCGATGCTCAATTCATTTTCTCTTGCTATTAAGGATGTCAAGTCAACCGGAAAACCATATGTGTCGTATAATTCGAAAACAGCTTTCCCGTCAATTATATAATTCATAGACTTTTTCGTCGATTCAATGACCGCATCAATGCGTTTCAATCCTTGTTCCAGGGTTCTGAAAAAACTTGCCTCTTCCTCACGAATTACTTTTTCGATCAATATACGCTGTTGCACCAACTCATTGAAAGGATCTCCCATTTGATCACACAGGACACTGGAAAGATTGCAGAGGAACGGTTCCTTCAAACCGAGGGTCTGGTAACCGTATCTTACGGCTCTTCGAAGTATTCTTCGGATCACATAACCAGCACCATTGCTGGCAGGCAATTGTCCGTCGGCAATCGAAAAAGCGATTGCGCGTACATGGTCAGCAATCACACGCAGTGCAATATCCACTTCTTCCAGTTTGCCATATTGCACATTGGCAACTTTTTCCATGTGCTGAATGAGGGTTTGAAAAAGATCTGTGTCGTAATTGGATGTTTTTTCTTGCAAAGCCATGGCCAGACGTTCCAATCCCATTCCGGTATCTACATGTTTGGCCGGAAGTGGTTCGAGTGAGCCGTCTGCTTTACGGTTAAACTCCATGAATACATTGTTCCAAATCTCAATCACCTGTGGATGATCATAATTCACAAGTGTCTTGCCGTCAATATGATCCCTTTCAGTTTTGGATCTGAGATCTACATGGATTTCTGTACACGGTCCACATGGCCCGGTATCTCCCATTTCCCAGAAGTTGTCTTTTTTGGAGGCAAGAATTATACGGTCTTCGTGAATGTATTTTTTCCAGATGCTGTAGCTTTCGTCATCTTTCGGGACCTTGTCTCTGGAATCGCCTTCAAAGACGGTTACATAAAGTCGATCTTTTGGAATTTTATATACCTCTGTTAAAAGTTCCCAGGCCCAGCCGATTGCCTCTTCTTTGAAATAATCACCGAATGACCAGTTTCCAAGCATTTCAAACATGGTGTGATGGTAGGTGTCAACCCCAACTTCTTCCAGGTCATTGTGTTTTCCAGAAACGCGCAAACATTTCTGTGAATTCGCCACGCGCTTATTTTTCGGGATTGCATTTCCCAGGAAATAATCCTTGAATTGATTCATTCCGGCATTCGTGAACATCAGTGTTGGGTCATTTTTCACGACCATCGGGGCAGAAGGTACAATTTCGTGTCCTTTTGATTCGAAAAAATCAAAAAAATGCTGGCGTATTTCGGAAACTTTCATGTTGCGTTTGATCGTTTAATCTACGGTTTACAAAGTTAGTTTATTTCGTCAGATGCCATCCGTTTGCATCTACAATGTCAGTAATCATGTCAAATCGTCACGATTTTTCCAAAAAGCAGAACGGTTTTCTGACAAATTGAAATGAATTCTTGTCAGCCTGCCTGATGGCATAAAGATTGACTTTGTCGACCGGTTTTCAAACCGAATTAATTTTTAGAAAATGGGAAAAATAATTGGAATTGACTTAGGAACTACCAACTCTTGTGTTTCTGTAATGGAAGGAAACGAACCGGTAGTTATCGCCAACTCAGAAGGAAAAAGAACAACTCCTTCGGTAGTGGCATTTGTGGAAGGTGGCGAGCGCAAGGTAGGGGATCCTGCAAAGCGTCAGGCGATCACCAATCCGACAAAAACGATTTATTCGATCAAACGTTTCATGGGGTCTTCTTTCGACGAATGTAAAAAAGAAGTTGACAGAGTTCCTTATGAAGTTGTGAAAGGAGACAACAATACGCCACGCGTAAAAATTGATGATCGCTTGTATTCACCTCAGGAAATTTCTGCGATGATTCTTCAGAAAATGAAGAAGACTGCGGAGGATTATCTTGGGCATGAGGTGTCAGAGGCAGTTGTGACTGTTCCGGCATATTTCAACGACGCGCAACGTCAGGCTACAAAAGAAGCAGGCGAGATAGCAGGACTCACCATCAAGCGAATCATTAATGAGCCTACAGCTGCGGCGCTGGCGTATGGATTGGATAAGAAAGGCATTGATCAGAAGATCGTCGTATTCGATTTTGGCGGGGGTACACATGATGTGTCTGTACTTGAATTAGGAGACGGTGTTTTTGAGGTGTTAGCTACAGATGGAGATACCCATCTTGGAGGTGATGATGTAGATGAGGCAATTATTCAATGGCTCGCTGACGAATTTAAAGCGGACGAAGGTGTAGATCTTCGACAGGATCCTATGGCGCTTCAACGTTTGAAAGAAGCAGCTGAAAAAGCTAAGATTGAGTTGTCTTCAACGACCTCCTCGGAAATTAACCTTCCATACATTATGCCTGTGAATGGAATTCCGAAACACTTGGTGCGTACCTTACAAAGAGCAAAATTCGAGCAGTTGATCTCTGAAATTGTGGAAA
>JBEGVI010000199.1:0-16028 GCA_041178485.1 Bacteroidota bacterium
CCACTGCACTTGACAGGGACAAGCTATTTGCAGATCTTGATAAATTAACTGAGGGGGAATCAATAGAGGTGCGGGAATATCACTTTAATGCACCACCCGATAGATTGACCATGCTGACCATTCACCCGTCCAAGATCATCATTGTCGAAGGACTGTTTCTGTTTCATTTTACTGAGGTCCGGAAGCTGTTGGATTTCAGTATTTTTATGGAAGTAGATCCTGATATTCAGCTGGATAGACGTTTGTACAGAGACCAGGAGACCAGAGGGTACGCCCGGCAAGACATACTCTATCAATGGAATGAACACGTGGTGCCTTGTTACCGGAATTACCTACAACCCTACGAGTCGCTGGCTGACTTCAGATTTCACAATGACAACCGTTCTGACGAGGAATTTGAGCGGCTCATGTATGAAGTCAACATGCGGATTGCCAAGCACAGCGCTTCATGAATCAATGGAAAAAGGCCTTTATTTTTATTGGCATCGCCTTGGTGCTCACGGTGGTTGCGCTCATTATCAACCTTCGTGATGAGGCTCATGAGAACGCCGGTAATTTTCAGGAGCGGTTTTTATCTGCAGAAGTCGAACTATCGGAGTTTTTGGCTGATGCTGAGAGAAAATACAATTCTAATAAGGCATGGAGCATTTCACATCCGACGTTTATATTTCACAAATACAGCGATGACACGCTTGCTTTCTGGAGCAACAATTCCATGCCTGTTGGCAAATATGCAGAACTTCTTTTCCCGTCCAATGGATTAATTCATCTGCAGAATGGCTGGTATTTTTCACAAATTAAGCAAGTAGGAAACCACACCTTCTGCGCCTCCTTTTTGGTCAAAAATGAGTATCCTTATGAAAACGCTGATCTTTCAAATCGATTCTCTCCTATTTTTCAATCCTCTTCAAAGGATTTTCAGATTTCTCTTGAAGAGGGACAAGGCTTTGCCGTTCGGGACAGTGGCAAGAAGTATTTATTTTCTCTGATTCCTACCGAC
Source organism: Bacteroidota bacterium (assembly GCA_041178485.1). GTDB lineage: Bacteria > Bacteroidota > Bacteroidia > Flavobacteriales_D > Crocinitomicaceae > M0103. Next base: position 1,001 of record JBEGVI010000199.1, read on the forward strand.
GGGTCCGACAATTCAAACTCGGGACAGTTCATACTCTTTTTTTACATCCTCATAGCAGCCCTTTGGGCATATGCGACATGGCTAATCTTTCTTCGGTTATCTTCCCCCATCAGATGGTTGATTCCCCTTGGAGTAGTTGTATTACGGGCGATAAGCCTGTATGCAGGTCCAATGGGATTTACTTTTGGCAGGGATGCCATCGACCCGGCGTTGTACGCTTCCAATCAATGGTTTCCGAATTTCTATGAGTTCCTGGTAAATGGTGTTGTAATCCTGTTTTTATCGGCAACACTTCGCAGTGCGATACTAAAAAACACTTCCAAGAAATGGCTGGCGCTATCGTTTCTCATACTCGCTGTCTTTTTCTGGCTTCTGCCCCGTGACCTCTGTGAAAGTCTTGTGGAGAACTCTTCCATTCCATTGTCTATTGACAAACTCTTCTCCCTCAATGGATACACCCTGCTCGCTGTAAGCTGCATAGCTGCACTTATTTACATGCAATACCGACTGTTTCAAACAGCATTTAAACTTTGCATCAGACACGGTATCAGAATGCTTTTACTTCGGTCCGGTATACTTTTTTCGGGAATGATACTTATGCTCTGGATTGGCGCCGTCGAGCATCAAACCATTCTCCCGGAGGTATTTTTTACCGGGTATTTGCTGATTTCTACATTGAACTGGGCAAAAGACCGAACCCTGGGAGTCAATATCCTCCGTTTTTCCTCCGGTACAATCGTCCTTGCTGTATTGTTCCATGTGTTTTATCAGGAAAAACTCCAGGGTGAACAGCAATTGTATGCACAAAAACTGGCCTCGGAAGATACAGTTCTTACTGAATTGGAATTTGCAAAGATTTCAGGAAGCATTCAAAGTGACCCAATACTTACTCGACTTGGCCGAACGGATGCTGTTTCGGCTTCTGAATTCAAAAACGGACTGGAGAGAAGAATTTTCAATGGCTTTTGGGAAAGGTATGACATGGAGTTCCTGCTCTGTGACAGTGCAGGATTCAGGATTCCGGGAAAAAACAACACGTCCGATGTTGAGCAATTTGAAAGGCTGTCAGAACTTATTGAAAAGCACGGCAAACAATCTGCGATTGATTCTGCTGTGTTTTTTATCAGCGACCTTACAGACCAGGTGAGTTTTGTGATCAGGCTACCTATGCGTTCCAGAGAAAATGAAAGCCGAGTCTTTTATGCAACGCTGCGTTCAAAAAAGATTCCCGAAGAGATTGGATTTCCGCGCTTATTGATCTCAGATAATGCGAATGCCTTGCAGCAGCTGGAAAAATATTCCATCGCTAAATACCATAAAAATAAGCTGGTTGCCAACTATGGCGCCTTTGCCTATCCATATCGTTCTGAAATACTGAAGACATGGAATCAAGACAAGAATCAATTTAAAATTAGCGGTGGATACCGTCATTGTATGGTTACTTCTCAGGGAAATGACCAGTTTGTCCTTTCCATGCCTTCCCCGGGTTGGATTTCTGTGGTGAATGGGTTTACGTATCTATTTCTTTTTTACGGCTTGGTCCTGTTGTTAAGCACCCAGAAATGGGATGTATTCATGAACCGGACGTTGACATTGGCCAAACGGATTCAAATCATCCTTCTTCTTATCGTGTTTGCCTCTTTGTTAGCTTTTGGATGGGGAAGCAGTACGTTCATTCGAAGCCAGTACGAAACATTTTCGAATAACATGATTGCGGATAAATTGAGTTCGATACAACTGGAGGTTGATGAAAAAATCAATTATTTTGGTCAATTGACGGTGGAAAATTCCGGCGCTACTTTGGAGGCTTCACTTATAAAACTCGGAAGAATTTACCATGCTGACTTGAATTTATATGATAAACATGGGTTTATGGTTGCCAGTTCCAGGCCTATGATTTATAATCTCGGATTGATTGGAGAACAAATGAACCGAAGCGCCTTGACGTCGTTCCGGTTTCAAAACAAAAGTCGTTTTATTCAACAGGAGAAAATTGGAGCATTGAATTTTGCATCGGCCTATGTGCCGTGCTTTAACAAGAAAGGCAGCTTGCTGGGGTATCTCAATCTTCAATATTTCGGAAAACAGAAGGAACTTGAGGAGCAATTTGAGGGTTTTTTGGTTGCCATTGTGAATATTTTTATGCTGCTCCTGGCCCTTTCATTGATCAGTGCGTTGTTTATTTCCAACTGGCTTACTTCGCCACTGAGAAAATTAAAGGACAGTTTAAATCAGTTGAAATTGGGTAAAACGAACGCCCCGATTAACTACGAAAAAGAAGACGAGATAGGGTCATTGGTACAGGCATATAACTTAAAGCTGCAAGAACTCGAGTATACTGCCATGGAACTTGCAAAAAGTGAACGTGAGAGTGCCTGGCGTGAAATGGCGAAACAAGTAGCACATGAAATAAAAAATCCACTCACGCCCATGAAATTGAGTATTCAGCATCTTGAACGCAGTTTTGATCCCGACGATCCACAGAGTACTGAAAAAATAAGCAAAGTGAGTAGATCACTTATAGAACAAATTGATGCGCTTACAAACATTGCGAATGAATTTTCAACCTTTGCCAATATGCCCCTGCCGAATGAGCAGGACATTGATTTGATTGAACTCATTGAGAATGTCCTAAGGGTTTTTAAAGGGACAAATCAATGTCATTTTGCCTTTTCACACGATGTGCCGAATTTGATGATCCGTGCCGACAAAGATCAGATGATCCGGGTGTTTAATAACATCATACAAAATGCCTTACAAGCACTCTCAACAGAGAGAGAGGGGGTGGTTGACATCAAGCTGACAACAACCGAAACGAACATTCAGATTGAGATTTCAGACAATGGTATCGGAATTCCAGAAGAGGTTCAACAAAGGATGTTCACTCCATATTTTACCACGAAATCTACCGGATCCGGGTTGGGTTTAGCGATGGTTAAACAGATTATTCAAAATCACCGAGGAGAGATTTCTTTCCGTTCAGAAGGGAGCAATGGCACAACATTTTATATTGGTTTGCCAAGATAATCGGCGGCCGGACAAAGATTATAAGTAATGCCAACAGCCTAGTCCAGAACGTAATACAGGATCAATGCAAGATCAATCAGTATACATAAAGAAGCAGAAATTAAAATTTGTTTCATGGCAGAAACAGCCAGCAGTAAGCTGAGCGTTACCATTGTGGGAATGATGACGAATGACAAGGCCAAGGTGCTTTTTACGGCTCCCAGTCCGACAGCGGCCCCTCCCAAACACCCCACGATGGTGACGAGGACACAGACGATTCCAAAACGGTAGAATTCTGCCTGCTTGAGAAATTTATTTTCGTAAAGTCGATTTCCTGAATTTGTTTCCACTCTTTTCCTGAACGTTTTTGCAAAGGTCTAGAAACAGCGTCTTTTGAACTATGAGCCTCATGCATACAAACAGTTGATAGAAGTCATAAAATTTCTCAGCACAATGTCGTCGTGGAGCACGTATGGCATCTCCTGAAGCCAAAAAATGATACATTTGTTACCGATGAAGGAAATCAAGGCGCTGAAAGTTGCGGTTATTGGCGGGGGAAGCTGGGCCACGGCTCTCGTTAAGATTTTGTGCAACAATCTTGATTCTGTGAACTGGTGGCTGAGAAGTGACGTTGCCGTTGCTCACATATTAAAATACCGCCACAACCCCAATTACCTGCAGTCCGTAGAATTTGATCTGAATAAAATCAATGTAAGTACGGATCTGGAAGAAATTATTCGGCCGGCTGACGTGGTTATTATCGCCACCCCTTCTGCATTTTTAACGCGAATCTTTGAAAATTTCCCTAAGGCGTTGCTGAAGGATAAGAACGTATTTTCAGCAGTGAAGGGAATTGTTCCGGAATACAACGCTATTCCTGCCCGGTTTATTCATAAAACGTTCGGGACACCCTACGAAAATATAGGAATTATCAGTGGACCCTGCCATGCTGAAGAAGTGGCACTGGAGCGCCTGTCCTACCTTACGATTGCCGGTCAGAACGAAATGAGGGTAAACCGAATGGCAAAATTACTGGCGTGCAGATACATTAAAACTACCACCTCAGACGACCTGTTTGGCACGGAACTATCCGCAGTTCTCAAAAACGTTTATGCCCTGGCTTCGGGCATCTATGCCGGACTGGGCTATGGAGACAATTTTCAGGCAGTGCTAATCTCGAATGCCATTCAGGAAATCGAAAATTTTATTGATGAGGTAAGTCCCATTCACCGCGACGTGAAATCAAGCGCCTATCTTGGCGACTTACTTGTGACTGCATATTCCAAGTTCTCAAGAAACAGGACGTTTGGCTTTATGATCGGCAAAGGATATTCCGTAAAATCAGCCCAGCTTGAAATGGATATGATCGCTGAAGGATATTATGCTGTAAAATGCGTAATGGAGATCAACAAGAAATTTCAGGTCGAAATGCCAATTGTAGATGCCGTGTACAACATTCTTTACGAGCGCATTTCACCAGTGATTGAAATGCGGATTCTAACAGACAAATTGAGTTAGTTCGGCTGTTTTTATAAACTCTATCGTCGATTCATTGTTATTTTAAGCAAATGAGCAGATCGAAAGACAAAGTGCTGATTGCCGGTGGAACCGGTTTGATTGGAAGAAAACTTGCTGAATTACTGACATCGGAAGAATACGAAGTTGTTATTCTTTCCAGAAAACCAAAGAACCCGTTCGAGTTTTATTGGGACCCGATCAAAATGGAACTGGACGAGCAGGCTCTTGATGGCGTTACAGTGATCATCAACCTAAGCGGGGCCGGAATTGCGGATAAGAGGTGGACAGACACCAGAAAAAAAGAACTCGAGGATTCTCGCGTAGGGTCAAACAACTTCTTGTTTTCAAAGCGCGATAAAATGCCCCATCTGAGACAATTCATCTGTGCTTCCGGCATCAACGCGTATGCTCCCGGCAAATCAGAGCTGTATTCAGAGAACGACGCTTACGGCGAAGAGTTCCTCCCTCAACTGGTCAAAAAATGGGAAGAGAGCGCAAAAAAATTTCACCCCCATGCTCGGGTAGCACTTGTTCGGACTGCCGTAGTTCTTGCCAATGAAGGCGGGGCCTTTCCACGGCTGTCCAAACTCACTAAGCTTGGACTTGGTTCAGGACTTGGCAGGGGCGATCAACCAATGCCCTGGATACACATGGACGATCTCGCCGAAATCTACCTGCACATTATAAAAACCCAATTGGAGGGGACATTCAATGCAGTTGCTTCAAATGATTCCAATGCACAATTCATGCGTTCGCTGGCCAAAGAAATGAAAAAGCCATTTATCCTGCCTAATGTGCCGGGGTGGCTCCTTAAAATCGGACTTGGTGAAATGTCGTCGGTTCTTTTAGACGGGGTGTCCGCTTCTAACGAAAAGATTTTGAAAACAGGATTCCAATTCAAATACCCGAGCCTAGAGAGCAGCTTGAAGCAGTTAGTGGCCTCATCAAAGTAATTCGTTCGCGAGGTTTGCAAGCTCGGAGCGTTCTCCTTTTTCCAGTTTTACGTGTGCAAAAAGGTCTTGACCTTTCAGTCGATCGATGAGGTATGCCAGCCCGTTGCTATTCTCATCCAGGTAGGGCGTGTCTATTTGATGGACGTCCCCGGTGAAAACAATCTTCGTGTTCTCTCCCGCTCTTGTGATAATGGTTTTTACCTCGTGCGGCGTTAGATTCTGGGCTTCATCGATAATGAACATAATATTCGACAAACTTCTTCCACGGATAAAGGCAAGAGGAGTAATGACAATCCTTCCGGCCTGTTCCATTTCCAAAATTGCTTTGTACTTTTTTTCATTTTCTCCGAATTGGGATTTTATGAATTTTAGGTTGTCCCAAAGGGGTTCCATGTAAGGTCCAATTTTGTCATTGGCATCTCCGGGAAGAAACCCAATGTCTTTGTTGGAGAGAGGGACAATCGGACGGGCGAGAATACATTGATGGAACTGTTTGCTTTGTTCAAGTGCGGATGCCAGTGCTAAAAGAGTTTTCCCAGTTCCGGCCACCCCCTGTAGTGCAACCAGCTTTACATTTGGATTCATAAGGGCATGAAAAGCAAAGGCTTGTTCTGCATTTTTTGGCTTGATGCCGTAAATATATTCCTTTTCAATGCGTTCCAATTGATCGTTAAAGTGGTTGTACCCGGCCAGGCAGGAACTTTTTCCATTTTTCAAAATGTAGTAACCGTTGGCCACTTTCTTTTTGCCAAGGATCCCTGCCTCTTCTACTTTTCCACTGGTAAAGATTTGACGGATAATTTCAGAATCTACACCCTCTATGGTATATGCCGAGGACTCCTCCAGGTGATTGTTGTCCACCTTTCCTGTTTCGTAGTCCTCTGCAGCAACACCCAATGCCTTTGCTTTGATCCGGAGATTAATGTCCTTGGTGACCAGAACGACCTCTTTTTTCGTCTCGGTCTCTTTTAAGAAAAGGGCGGCATTGATTATTTTATGGTCGTTTTTACCGACAGAATAGATGTATTCGGCATTGATTTCACGGGGATTATTTTCCAGGATCACCCGAAAGCTCCCCATGTCTTTTCCGAGAGAAATCCACTCCTGCAAGCTTCCGCTTGAAGATAATTTATCAATGAAGCGAATCACCTCGCGCGCAGAAAAGTTTTTGGTATCGTTTCCAATCTTAAACTTATCGAGCTCTTCCAGCACCGTGATTGGTATGGCAACATTCGCGGTTTTAAAATGAGTAATCGACTGATGATCGTGTAAAAGGACCGAAGTGTCGAGGACGAAGATCTTTTGCTTTTTTGCCATGCCTGAAATTTCATTGAAAGTACAGTTTTCGGGCAAAGAATCAGAAAAAACATGTTTGGAGTTTTCTACATCCAGATGTTAGTCTCACTAAAAAAAGCGACTCTTGCGAATAATTCTGTTGACAGGGATATATACGGATCCAAACACTTCGTATGTGCTGAGTGAATCTATGTTGAACTCGTAACTTGTTCCTTTGTGCATCCACACACCATTATTTGTTGTTTGCTGTTCCGTTCTAGGAAGATAATCTCCGCTGAAAAAATAATAATAACCGGCCCGTCTCTGCATTTTCAAAGGAGGGGAGAATAAGAATCGCAACTGTTTTTCTTCCTGACGCAACAACCCTTTCGCGAAAAGGCGGTTAATTAACTTTTGGTGATTTTCATTCACAGAAAGCATCAACGAAAACCCGGGAACCTTCACTTCCTTTTCTTTCGTCACTTCTGTAACATTGAAATCTTCATCCAATACAGACTCGATATACGACTCTTTAATGGTCTGAAAACCTCCCTGCCTGAAAGAAATATCTCCTTCCCAAGCCGCAATGAATTCTTTTGTTGGAAAGCCCACCCGGCGACCAAGCTTGACTATAAATTGATACAATGGATCATCCTCGGCCTCTCTAAGTTTGGAAATATCCAGGTGCAAGTTCAGCATTCTGCTCACGTATCCTTTCGAGCTAAAGGATGTCCCTTCTTTTTTCATTGAAATATTCAGAGGCTTTTTATTTCGGATATATGACTTCAATCGAAAACTAATCGAATCGCTGTCGTGTGCAAAGAGTGCAGTGTGGATTCCATTTTCTTTTAATTTCGACCAGTTTGAGCAGATTACAAGTTTTTCGTCCCTGAACTGTTTTTCACGTATGAATGCTTGCCAAACGGGAGAAACATCCCCTCTCTTCGCCTTGGTTACCCGGTCAAAGATCTTCTTGAATTCAGTTCCTTTGTAAATGAGCATGTAATTCTTTCCGTAGATAAGATTGCCCCCCTGCTCGGGAAATGAGAAAATGCGATGTTCCTCATGAATGGAATCAGTAATCTTGGTGAATTTTCTTAAGCGTTCTATTCCCTCCAGTATTTTGCTGCTGTCGCTCACCTGAAGCAATGCTCCCCAATTGCCATTTTCATTTGCAAAAAAATACAACGGATCTTGAAGGTTAAGACCATATTGCTTGCCCTGACTTAGAATAAATTCATAAGAAAGCAGATCTCTGAAAGGAATCTTATGGTAATAAAGCATGCCGCTTGTCTCCCTTGCAACGTCTAAAATATAAGCCCTTCCGATAAAATCTGCATCAGGCAACCGGTCTGTTATGAACGGGGGGTCTGCTTTTTTAAAAATATAGGGGCGCAAGACCAGAAAGGCTGCCAAAGCCAGGGCAAGAAAGAAAATCAGACTGAATTTTTTAAACATACCCAAAATCTATTTAGACATCACATAGATGCTGTTCAATAGATCGAGGAGGTATTTCCCTGAGTTTTCATAAGATCCCTCGAAATAATAAACCAAATCAAAGCGAGTGCCTTCTTTTGTTGTTTCAGAGGTGGTGAGCTCCATGTTTCCGGTCTTTCCACGCATGGCATCCAACACCTGGTTTTGTTTTTCACTGAAAAAGTCTTTGGGAAACTTTTCAATGGTTGTTGACCAATCGATTTTGCCATACATAAAACCGCTTTTCTTACATTTCTTGGCCTCTTTCCCCTTAAGTGCCTCCTCGCCATATCCGTCTGCATGATTGACAACCAAATCTTCATCATTGGTGAATATGAATAACCCGTTTCGATTAATCATATACAGAGGTGCCGCTTCAAGAATGGCATCTTCGTATACCCAGTAATTTCCTTTGTTTTGAAAACGCGATGTCATGCGCGAAAGGTGCTTCAGAACCTTTTCAGGAATGTCTGAACGTTCAGTGGTAAATCCAATGGTAAATACCGGCATGTCCTCCTCGGCGTCTACCTCTTTTTCCACATATTCGAAGGTTTCCTCATCATAACTGAAGACGATCTTGGTGGTTTTGATCTTTTTTATTCCGCCAAATGTTCCGAACATACTGCCCTTGTATGTGTTGAAAAGAGCGTCTTTATCCACAAATTCGTTCAATAATTCCAGAGTGAGAACATTGGTACTTATCCGCAAGTTACGTTCGTCTGACAAAATGGGCATGATTACTTTGTACGCCTGTTCGTAGGCCTGGCGCATGTCTATGTTGTAGGTAAAGTATGCCGTATTGTTTTTGTTTATGTATTTGAGAACTTGCTTGTCAAAACGGGCATCGTTCATTTCTTCATAAATAGAACCCAGCTCGGGTCCATAACGGGCATTCATCACAAATTCAACAGAATTCTCATGCAGCATCAGGTCCCCGAGCATTACATTTCCTGAATACAGCTCTTTAATGTCTTGATAAAGGGATGGAAACATGGTTTCGAAATACCACAGTCCTTGTGCATTTTGCAGACTTCTCGCATTGTCCAGGTAGAATATCGCCTCCGAATTGTGCGTTAACTGTTCGGCAAAACGGTTATCGAAGGTCACGAGATTTATCTTTCGAATAAGAAGCTCATTGCATACACGCTCCATTAAACTCGCTTGCAATTCCATCTGAACACTGTCTCTGAGTTCATAGTAATTCTTCTGCTCCAGATCGTCCTCTCCTGTCAGCATTTCCAAATCAAGCGGATCGGACTCTTCGGCATCCACCTCGTTTTGAAGTTCGTTCAAAAACTCATCTTCCGATTCATTTTCTGGCTCCTCGTAGGTGTCAAACTGCTCGAAGGGATTTCGGTTGCCACGGGAAAACCAAATTGAATCAGTAACAGCGTCAACACTTTCCATTGAAGGCTCCACGCGTATCAGGAGCGCGGATGTTCCCTGAATCAGCAGACTGTTGAAATAGGAGGTGTAATACTCTACTCCTTCGTACGGGCTTTCTACAAGCGCGAAGTCATCGAATACACTGAATAGCTTTTGTTTGTCTTTCACGCCAAATGTAAAACCTGAAACCTCGAAGTCATCATCCTTGCCATAGAAGACATTGAGCTTCTGATCGAAGTCGATGCCGGAGTCTTTTAATGTTTTTCCGGAAGTCGAGCCGTCGAAAAGTTCTTGTTGAACCTCTTCCATGAACTCATATTTAACGAGGTCATCGATCGATATTTTTTGGAGCAACGAAAAGTTATTGATGCTAAAAACGGTAGATGCATCTTTTGGAATGAGAGCCTCAGACCGCTGAGAAAAAGAGGTCCTTACTGCCAAAAAAGCGCAAAAAATCAGAGTTAACTGAAGAGGTCGGGATGAAATGTGTGCCTTTGGCCTGGACATGGTAATGCGAAGTTAGCAATTTCTATCTTCTAATTCTTCAGGGGAGTGAGATATATGGTGTTTTCCAATAAGTTGGGGTTTTGGATCAGCGAATAGGCCCCTGTCTTAACCATGACATTGAGTTTGTTGGATGAAAGCTTAGCCTCGGTATTTTCAAAACGGTCCACGAGGCGCTCAAATCTTGAAATTGAAGTGTAGGAGCCAAGTTTGAGCTGATCAATTTCTTCTTGTTTAAGGTTTTTTGTTTTTTCCAGTGTGATTTCGGGGATAGAACGGACAAGTTTTTGTCCATCCCAGGAAAGCCACTCCTGATAATCGGCAACTGTCAACTTTTCGTTGGCCATGTCTTCAACGACTTCTTTAATAGCGCTTTGCAGAACCGTAACACTTGAAAAATCGCAACGGAATTTAAATACGAATTCTTCATAGTCGGAATCAATATTTACATTGGATATTCCTTGTTTAGAAGAAAGTTTGGTCTTGAATAGAGCAATTTTTTCTTTGATGTCTTCCAGCTTTGGTACTTTTTTTCCATCGAGACTGTCGAGTGCAAGAATGCCTTTTATTTTAACCTTGCTCGAACTTAGGTTGATGGTATACTTAAATGTTCCGCTTCCATCGTTCTTCAGGGTAATATCATCTATAATCTCCACACAGGAAGTTATAGCCATGAAAAGCCCCAAAAAAAGCGTAAAAACGAACCGATTCATTGCACAAATTTAATGATTCAGGCGCGACCCTTTCAAAAACAATACCAGTTGTTACCAGAAAATAGTCAATTTACCCGAAGATCGTCCAGAGCCAAGCTCTTCGTGCGCCTCAGCAAGCCCTGAATAATTGTAGGAACTGCCTTGTGCCGGCTTAAGTTTGCCGCTTTTATAAGCGGACACCACTTGTCTTAGGCATTCGGCCAGTACTTCCGGCTTCTGGTCCGCAATTTTAAGCATGTTTACTCCTAAGATATTCCGAGAACTCATCATTAATCCCACCGGGATGACAACCCCCATGTGTCGGAGAAAATTGAGTTGAGAGAATAGGCCCCATTTTCCTTGAGTTAACTCTGCTCCGCCGAAAAGTACCATTCTGCCCCCAGCCCCTAAAAATTGAAAATCCTTTTTGAAGGTTCGTCCCCCAACAGCGTTGAATGAAACATCGAGCGGATGATTGCCCAAAACCTGTTTCAATTGCCGGGTGTATTCCGATTTTTTATAATTGATTATATGATCAGCTCCAAGCGACGCGACAAGTTCGCCCTTTGCCTCACTTCCTACTTTGGCAATCACCTCAGCACCTGAGTATTTACATAACTGTACAAGCAAGCTTCCAACCCCTCCGGCAGCGGCATGGATGAGTACTCTGTCTCCCTTTCTTACCGGAGTCAAGTAAGCTGCCATATAGTAGGCTGTTACTCCCTGAGTGCACAATGCGAGTGCGTCTTCTGCGGGAGCATTGTCTATTTCATGAATGGCGTTTGCTTTGGTAACCACATGCCGTGCATACCCGCCAAATCGACAAAAGGCCACCACTCTCTTGCCGAGTAGATCCGAAGAAACACTGCTCCCTGTTCTAACAATTTTTCCTACAACCTCATATCCCACAATACATGGCATTGGAGGCGCCTCTCTGTATAAGCCTTTTCGGGCCATTACATCCGCAAAGTTCAAGCCGAATGCCTCTACTTCTATGAGTACTTCATCCGCTGACGGACTATTGAGTTCAAAGAGTCTTAACTCAAAGGCTTGGGCTGCTTGGCCTTTTTTCACAAGGAAGAATCCCTCACTCTTCGTTTTTTCCATTTTTTCCTTCAATTAAAACCACGATTTCTCCTTTTGCGGGATGCTCTGTGAAATAAGTCCTCAGCTCTTCGGCCGTTCCGCGTTTGAACTCCTCGAAGAATTTCGAGAGTTCACGCACCACACACACACGTCTGCCTGGACCGATGAATTCACAGATCTGTTCAAGACATTTTAAAAGACGATGAGGTGATTCGTAAAGCACGACAGTCCGTTCTTCCTGCGCAAGCCTCAATAGTTTACTTTGCCGCCCTTTTTTATGGGGCAAGAATCCTTCAAAAACAAACCTGTCACAGGCAAATCCACTCGCCACTAGGGCAGGAACAAAAGCGGTAGGCCCCGGAAGACACTCTACAAGAATTCCTGCTTCGAGACATGCCCGGACGAGCAAAAAACCAGGATCAGAAATTCCCGGTGTACCGGCATCTGAAACGAGCACGACGAATTCGGCTGCACGGATTCTATCTACCATCCCCGACAAGAGTTTGTGTTCATTATTGGAATGAAATGAATACAATGGATTCGATATTTCAAAATGCGACAGCAACTTTCGCGTAACGCGAGTGTCCTCGGCCAGTATGAATGAGGCTTCACGCAGCATGCGAAGCGCACGCAGGGTGATGTCTTCAAGGTTGCCAATCGGGGTTGGGACTAGTACGAGTTTAGACATGGTCGTCTAGTGTTAAAATTTACACGAAGGTATGAAAGCCTTTAGATTTAGAGCAATTCTAAATTGCATTAATGACATTTCTATGACAAATGTCGAATGTAGACTTTGCAATTTTGTGCTTATGCCGGAGAACTTCCATAGCATTGCTTTTACGCATCGTAACCTCGAGGTGAGCACCATCGGAAAATTGCATATTGATCCCGAAATGCAATCTGCTCGTATAAAGCTGATTAAGGAATTTTTGGGTGTGGAGGAAGTGCTGTTTCTTTCTACATGTAACCGCGTGGAATTTTGGGTGGTTCGATCGGAAAATTGTGGATCTACTTTTTTGAAAGAACTTTTAGACCTTGTTTATCCAGAGCTTACCGTTGCTGAGAAAAGCCTTCTTGTGGATGGTGCAGAGTACGCCCACGGAGGCGATGCCGTAAAACACATTTTGCGGGTAGCCTCTTCGATCGATTCTATGGTAATTGGAGAGCGTGAGATCATCACTCAGGTGCGTACCGCGTATGAGCAATGCCGCAAGTCAGGCCTTACAGGAGATCTGATTCGCTTGATTTTGAGGCACACCATTGAGACAGCAAAAAAAGTGTATACTCAAACCAGCATTGCTACCAAGCCCGTATCAGTCGTTTCTCTGGCGTATCATCGTTTGCGCGACATGAACGTACCTCTTGATTCCCGAATTCTGATCATCGGAGCGGGCACCACAAACACAAACATGTCGAAATTTCTAAAAAAACATGGGTTCAAGCGCTTTGCTGTATTCAATCGTACAATTTCGAAAGCAGAAAAACTAGCGGCTGAACTGAATGGAGAAGCATTTCCGTTGGATCAATTGACACGATATAATGGTGGCTTTGATGTCATAATCAGTTGTACCGGGGCAGATACACACATCATTAGTCCGGAAATTTATGCGCGTCTGCTCGGAGAAGACACGACCAGAAAAGTAGTACTTGATATCGCAATTCCTCAGGACCTTGATCCGCAAATTCCGGCAAAGCATTCAGTGACACATATTTCCGTTGATCTGTTACAGCGGATTTCTAATGAAAACCTGAAAGAGCGCAGCCAGGAAGTTGGTCGTGTAGAAGAGATTATTGATTCTGCGCTTTCTGATTTTGATCTCTTGTATCGAACACGCCAGGTAGAACTTGCAATGCGAGAGGTGCCTGAAAAAGTCAAGGAAATTCGTTCCAATGCCGTTAATGAAATTTTTAAGAAAGACATTGAAGGGATGGATGAACACTCCAGGGAGATTCTTGAGAAAGTGCTCGGTTACATGGAAAAAAAATACATGAGTGTGCCTATGCTGATGGCAAAAGATATTCTGATAAATAAAAACTGAATGCATAAAATCCGTATTGGTTCCCGAGGAAGCGATTTAGCACTGTGGCAGGCAGAATTTGTTAAAAGCAAGTTACACTTTCTGGGACACGAAGCCGAAATCAATGTCATAACGACTCAAGGAGATGCAATCCAAAACTTAAGTTTTGACAAAATGGAAGGCAAAGGATTTTTCACTAAGGAAATAGAGTCTGCCCTGCTAAAGGATGAGATTGACCTTGCTGTTCATTCGTATAAGGATCTTGAAACTGAACAACCGGAAGGATTGGTTGTTGCCGCCGTTTCAGACCGAGAAGATCCAGCAGATCTGTTGCTTGTCAGAAAAGAGTCTGTTTCGGAAGGACAATTATGGGGAATAAGGGCCGGTGCCATTGTGGGAACATCCTCGGCACGCCGAAAAGCTCAGTTGCGTAGGTTTTTGCCCGAGGCAGAAATAAAAGACCTTCGTGGAAATGTGCCAACAAGAATAAATAAATTGAGGGAGGAAAAGTATGATGCAATCATGTTGGCAAAAGCAGGAGTGGACAGACTAGGGATCGACCTCAGTGAGTTTCACGTCGAAGTAATGGATCCCTCTGAATTTGTACCGGCACCCGCACAGGGGGCGCTAGCCTTGCAGATTCGTTCATCAGACAGCAAGCTCTTTGATTTGCTACAGAAACTGAATAATTCAGAAGTAGCACGCCGGATTGGGGTGGAGCGAAAGGTGTTGAATTTATTGGAAGGCGGGTGTCAACTTCCGCTCGGAGTATTTTGTGAGTCCGATGACAAGGTTCATGTGGCATATACAACAAACTGGGAAAGAGGTTCTGATCTGTTTACTTATGAAACGGACGATTTGGATGCGCTTCCTGAGTTAATCGTAGAGGATCTCCTCAAATCATCCCATTGAAAGCCCAAATTTTTATATCCAAATCGCGTGATGAGCTTCCTGTTTTAGAAAAATTCTGCAACGAAATGGGGTGTTCTTTATATGCGGAGCCCCTTATTCGATTTGAGGCACTTCCATTTATTATTGGCGGAGACCCCGACATTGTTTGTTTTACAAGTCCGCGAAGTGTTTGGTATTATTTTCAAAATCCTATTCGATCCAA
>JBEGVI010000200.1:0-10571 GCA_041178485.1 Bacteroidota bacterium
TACAGGTTGCTGTTTGCACGCAGGAAAAACGCAACACTTCGCTTTTTAAAGGAAAAACCGATCACGCGATCCAGTATCGCCGCCACCCATTGCGCACGTTCGTCTGCAGAAGCCAGAAACACGCCTCTGTTCCCGCTTGTTCCAGAAGACAAGCCCACTGTAATGCCATTGATCGTAGGTGAAAAATTTCGGGAGTGTTCGGCTGTCTTGGCTACATGAAAAGCATTCTCAAGCTGTATTCCTACGGTGTTGATTTCATTGAAATGCGCCATGAACAGCGACTTATTCATTGTGGGATACTCATTCAAAGGAGCATTGTTCTGAGCAAGGGAACGAAAGAAAGGTGATTTTTTCAAAACGCTCTGTTGTTGTTTCCATTTATGAGTGCGCAACATGTGCCATGCTCCCCGGTATCGCCAACGACGCCATTTGATCAACAGCAAATATTTGAATATGCTGAATTTAAAGGACATCCAACCGGATTGAGTTTGAAACAAGTGATGAGGTTGTGGCTTCACAGTGCGTCGGAACGATCACAACTTCGGGATAGAGCCGGTGAAATTCATGAATCTTTTCGACCGTACTTTTATAGTCCTTCCACGAATCAAAAAATGCCCGAACCACGGATGCCGGAAGCACCTTGTCTGTGTAGGTTTTTTTCAACCAAACGGCATCTGCAACAAGGAAGTATTTTCTTTTATCGGTTTGAAGCAATAGTCCAAACTGTCCCCGAGCATGTCCGGGCAGATTGTAGGCGAGCAATGAGGAATCCCCAAAAAGGTCATACGCCTTCCCAAAGACTGGATCCTCTTGCTGAGACAAGTCCTCAATAAAGACCGTTCTTTGTACAATGTCCTCTGGGATAAGTCCTTTGAGCACACCTTTGCTAAAAGAGGTGAATCGCTTTAATCCGAGCGTATAATGAAGCGCACTTCTGGAGGCGATGATCTGTGCATCGGGAAAATCACGCACCCCTCCGACGTGGTCCGCATGAAAATGACTGATAAAGATCTTTTTAATCTCCTGAGGCAAAATTCCGGCTTTTTTGAGTTGTTGTACCACCTCTTCTTCAGGTCTTACAGAGACTTTTGTAAGGAGGGCATAAATTTTAGAGGGAAACCTGCGGGTTTCATGGAAAAATCGCTCTGTGTACCCTGTGTCAAAAAGAATAAATCCTTCCTCCGGGTGTCGGATCAAACCCCACAAGGCATGGAATTTTATCACGCGTCGTTTCCCGTCACGGATGGCATGATGTTCTCCTGCTTCACAACAGCCAGCATAACCCAAATGGAGATCAATGTTCCTCATGCGTCCTATACCATTCTACAAATTCATCAATAGCTTCATCCACAGTCTGGAGCGGCTCATACCCCAGTAATTGTCTGGCTTTCGTAATGTCCATGGTGAATGAATGAGTGAGCGTGCCCACGCCATAAACCGTCAAGGCGGGCTCCTTACCGTTCGTAAGCTTCGACTTTATTTCCATGGCCCTGGCTATGCCAAGAACCAGCCACGCAGGAAGTCTTTTGGAGGGAAGTTTTTTTCCAAGTTTTAGAAGCACGTCATCTATCTTTTTCCAAAGTTCAACCGGAGCACCATTTGAAATGTTGTATACTTGATTCAGGCCTTTCTCATCCACAAAAAGTCCAAGAATTGCAGCGTCTGCTACGTTCGAAACAGGTGTCAGATCGACGCTGTTTTTTCCTGTCCCTATGATCTTTAATTTCCCTTCTTCGTAGGCGCGTATGAGTCGAGGCATGATGATCGTGTCACCTCTTCCCAGCAATGCTCTTGGCCGAATAGACACAAATGGCACACTGCTTTTCTCCAGAGCAATTTCAGCCTCTCTTTTGGTTTGCGCGTATGCGTTGATAAATCGCTCAGGCAAAGGGTCGGATTCTTTGATCAGCCATTTGTCCTTCAGTTCAAAATACATGCTTGGCGTAGAAACGTATACGAAACGTTTGACGCCATACTTTCTGGCGGCTTCCAGCAAAAGGTGCTGTACCTCAACATTAGAACGGTAAAAATCTTCATAAGTACCCCAAGGAGACGACAGTGCTGCCGTGTGAATGATGGCATCACAGCCGTTTACAATCCGATCTACGTACAGCGGGTCTGTGAGGTCGCCAAATTCATACACGACATTTGGTTGAATTACCTGTCTCCAGGATCTTTCCGTCCGCGCTGCAGCAATGGTGCAGGCCAGCTCTTCATGCGTCGAGAGTTTTTCCAGAATTCTGGAACCAAGGAATCCGGTGGATCCGGTCAGTAGTACCTTCATGTTAAGGGCTGTGTTTCAACCTGATGTTCACGCAGAAATACGGAGTAAAGTTAAGAAATTCCTAATGTGAACGTTAGGTCAAAAGAAACTAAAGACAACGAATAAAGTATATTTGAAAATCAAAATCCGGATAGAAAAAAGTATCTTTCCGTTATGAAAAACGTCCTCTTTTCTTTCTTTTTTTTCCTCTGTTCGGTTTTGAACAGTCAAACAAATCTATTCTTGACCAATTCTTTGGCTGACCAAGTGCTTAAGGGAACGTATGATCCTTCACAATTTTCATCTTCGAATCCAACTACAGACCATCAGCAAATCGTTCAACATCTCCAAAATACCATCAATCCGGATTCATTGAAGGCGTATATTTTGAAACTGGCAACCTTCAGCAATAGAAATACAGGTTCAGATACGTTATCGGCTGACACTGGAATTGGAGCCGCCCGGAGATGGGTATACTCAAAATTTCAAGAATACAGTGCCCTGAACGAAAACAGATTGGTCCCTTCTTATTTTCAATTCGATCAGGCCATCTGTTCTGTAAACCGTCACAGAAATATTCTGGCTGTTTTACCGGGGACAAACGCAGATCAGCATGAAGTCATCCTCATCGAGGGCCACCTCGACAGCCGGTGCGAGACGACGTGCGATGTGTTGTGTGAGGCTCAGGGCATTGAAGACAACGCTACCGGTTCTGCCCTTGTACTTGAATTGGCGCGGGTAATGAGCAATTTCTCCTATCCAAATACGATTGTTTTTATGCTGACCACGGGCGAAGAGCAAGGATTATATGGTTCAACGGCGTTTGCGATGTATTGCCAAAATAATGCTATTCCAGTGAAAGCGGTCTTAAACAATGATGTGATTGGCGGAGTGATTTGCGGGAATACTTCTTCAGCTCCATCTTGTCCCGGGGTGAACGCTATTGACAGTACCCAGGTCCGTATCTTCTCATACGGCGGATTTAATTCGCCCAATAAACAGTTGTCTCGTTTTGTCAAACTTCAATACAAAGAAGAACTGCTCCAGCATGTGAGTGTGCCCGTGCTTATTTCCATTATGACCCCCGAAGACCGGTCGGGCAGATCAGGAGACCATGTGCCGTTTCGACAAAGAGGATTCACAGCTTGCAGATTTACTTCCGCCAATGAGCATGGAGACGCTTCAAACGGACCAGGGTACACAGACCGGCAACATACAAGTGAAGATGTGCTGGGAATAGACACCGATCTGGATGGTCAGATAGATAGTTTTTTTGTGGATTTTAATTACCTGGCCCGAAATGCTGCTATCAATGGAACCGGAGCCTGCATTGCAGCCAAAGGCCCGAACAAGCCGGATTTCTCAATCAGTACCATTGTCGGTCCCGGATTGATCATTCAGATAACGGATCAAACACAGTATGCTTCCTACCGAGTAGGTATTCGCTCACTGACAAATGACTGGGATTCAGTGTATACCATGAGTGGAATCATCGACACTATCTATCCGGTTCAGGCATCGATGTATTATGTGAGTGTCGCTTCAGTCGATGCTGCCGGTATGGAAAGTCTGTTTTCAAAAGAGGTGATGATTTATGACAACGAAGTGAGTGTTGGAGAAGTGGAACCAGATAAATCAGAATCCCTACATCTGCTGCAGAACAAACCAAATCCTTTCGACGAAGCGACCATCATTGGGGTTTACATGGAAAAATCGGTGTCCTATAAAAAAGCATGGATTTCGATAGAAGATCTGAATGGAAAAGAAATCGAGCGTATTTCGATCGATCTGAACAAAGAGATCAATGAAGTTCAGTACATCCACGGGTATGGAAAGTCGGGCATATACAACTATTCGCTGTACGTAGACAATCAAAGAATTGAAAGCAGACGAATGATTTTTGCCAATTAATTGACCCGTTTGGAAACAAAGTGAATGGCCGTAATTTTAGTAAGTGCACCAAATAACATCTAAGAATGAACAATAGATGTTACAAACGACAATAACAAATCGTTTTAGTCTATATTTATTTCGTATACGATCTTTGATGATATCTAAAAAACTACTTTCGGCTCTATTTGCAGTCTTTTCAATAAGTGTGATCTTTTCACAATGGTACCCGGTGAATGAAACGGTATTAGACCTGAGTTTTATCAATAAAAAATTCAAAACTGAAAGGGTATACGCATTTGCGATTTCAAATTTGATCACGGTAAGAGAGTTTAATGAATATCTTAAAGCAATAGAAAAGGATTCATCGGAGACATTTTATAAGTCACAGCTACCTAAATCAGGAACGATTTCAGAAAAAATGGTTAATGCGATAGTATCAGACACCTCTCTGAGAAACAAGCCTATGCCCGGAGTTTCATGGACAGTTGCCCGGAATTACTGCAAGTGGTTAAATAGACAATCAACGAATGCTCAGTCCTCCGAATTTGATCTTCCTTATCTTACTGAACTGATCGCGTTCAATATCCTTTACAAAAGAGAAATGAATGACGAACTGAAGTCATGGACTTTAAATTCATACGACGAGAGTATGTATGCATTCAATACTTCAGCGGTATATTGTTACGATGCCAAAAAGGATGATCCCCCCGCAATGAAGAGAAAAACAATATTCGGCAGCTCCTACCACATGCCCAATATCGGACTGAACAGGCAAAATATTCTCAATTATGAATATCAGGACAGCTCGTCACGTGAAGTGGGCTTCAGAATAGTCAAGAGGTTTAAATTATTAAAACAGCAATCCCTGTGCATTGAGGATTTAAGCATCACATTTGGGTTAAACAACAATCACCTCGAAGGAATCTACCAGGAGTACTATGACAATGGCAGGTTGAAAGTACTTGGAATGTTTGCCAACCATAACAGAATGGGCATTTGGTCAGTTTGGGATGAAAAAGGCGACTTAAAAATTCAACGGAACTACTCAAATAATCTGACATGTGATTTTATTTATCCAAGAGTTGATTTTCCCTATCAGAAAATTTATGAAGCCTTTCCGGAGTATCAGTTACGAAGAAACAGCAGCCATATTTATCCATATCGGTACGTGGAAGAGCGGGCGGTAGTTTATTCAAAACGGATCTGGAGGGAATTAAACGTAAAAAATGAGCCGTATCTCTTCGATCAAGTCGACTTTAAGGTGTTGATCGATTCTTTGTTCAAAAGCACTACCAAATGGTTTCATTATGGCACTTCAGGAAATTTCAGTAAAGCAGTCCCGGGCGATTCAATACCTATTTTGAAACAACAAGCCCTTTCGTGGGATATGTCCAGAATTGAAATCAAAGAAGATTTTTTCAT
Organism: Bacteroidota bacterium; assembly: GCA_041178485.1. Lineage (GTDB taxonomy): Bacteria > Bacteroidota > Bacteroidia > Flavobacteriales_D > Crocinitomicaceae > M0103. The sequence continues at coordinate 5,579 of JBEGVI010000200.1, forward strand.
TAACAAGGACAATCTGTTATCCGATTCCAGGCCACTTGCACTTAGTTTTTATGAAGATTCCAGTTCAGCTCTACCGAGCTACAGCCTTTATTATCCTTATGTACGACATACGCTAGGTGGGTTTATTTTAAACAATGCTCCTATGAATGAAATTTTGAATCTTGATGACCTTTTCTTTTTTCATTGCTACAGAGGTAAAATTATTGCAACAACCAGTCTGAATTTCGAGAGAGAATCAATGAATTCTGAACCATCGAAAGATCTTATGGAAGAGATTCAAAAATTCACTGTGGAACACAATGGATGGTTGATGTTCGGAAAGTGAGTAGTTGATTTCAATTTCACAGGGAATTATTTACCTAATATGATGCTCACAGTACCAGTTCTTGGTTGAATTTCCGGGTCATTAAAGTCGATCACGAAATAATAAGAAGCTACCGGCAATGGTTTCCCTTGATACGTGCCATCCCGGTGATGTATCTTTTGAATATTTTAAATCAAATTCTGAGTTTATGTTGAAAAGTAAAATCTAACTAAATTTCAATTTTATAAAGAGATACCAAATGAAGACTACCCATGACCTACTTTCCTACTTGTTATCTAAAAAATTCATTCCTTCAGACTTCACGACTGACTGTTTAAGTGAAAGAAACTGGTATTCGGATCTTCCTATTGATCTTAAAAGTTCCAGAGATGTGGTAATGATCATTTTAACAAATGTATTATATGCAGGATGGGAAATTGACCCTTTCAATGAGTTATGTGAAGTTTTTCAGGATAATTTTTCGGAGGATAAGGAATTTGTGCGCCAATATTTACATGAAACGGATTTTGAAAATGAATTTTTCGTTCGTGCCTCGAAAACCATTCAGATGGATTACGAGCTACTTAGGGAGTACATGTCACTTGGACATCCAGAACGTGCTATTGAAGCAAATTTAAGCTGTGTTCACGACGATGTTAAATCCAATAGAGAACTCATGCTTCATTTGATTCTTGAGTTTCCTAATGCTTTTTGCGAGTTTACAGAAGAATTCCGGGATGATTATGAAATTGCCGAAATCGCCCTACGTCAGAATGGATTGATGTTAAAATTTGCAAGTGAACGATTGCGTTCTGATGAAGCTTTGGTGAGGATAGCTATTGAAAACCAAATTAGATCCGTGTTATTTGCGAGCAAAAAACTTCGTGAGTTTCCGGATGGAATATTTTACGAAGAGTACTGGAAGGTTACCAACGGCATTTTCTGATCTTCCTACGCATCGATGATCCCTTAACAATTTACTTTAGAGGAAGCTCTGATAAGTAAGTTCTTCAAGCTGAGAACAAACTTTACCACTGAAGAAATACATTTACTTTCTGGAAAATGAAGCAAAAGGACAGAAGAAATGTCCTCCTTGGATTTCTTCGCTCTGAATTTGCATTTATTTTTTGGCAAACAAGCTGAGCTTGTTTCATATTGAGTTATTTTTTTTGAAACACATCTTTTTGATAATGTGTGTGTTATGTTTTTTCAAAAAATTTATTTTGATTCTCACTTTAATTTTTGATGATTTTTTGGTATAATATATATACAAAACTATCGCATGCGCACTTTATTAATTTTTAGCTTCAACATGAATGAGAAATCAAAACCAGAACAAGGGTTAGGCCCGCTTTTATATAAATCCTCTAAGGAGAACTATATAATAGAGAAAACGGACTTTGGAACAGTAACCATTGTCCAAACAGAAAAATCCCCAGATGAAATTCTTTTTAAAATTAAGTTGCTTGAAAAAAAACATGGAGTAAAGTTGCCTGTTTTCATATGTACTCTCGATGATAGAGCATCAACGGTGCATGCCTCATTTGTTAATTTGGGCCGCATGATACAAACGGTTCAAAAAGTGAAACCCCAAAATTCATCTCAGGAATTTTCGATAAATGAGATCTCCCCAGTCAAAACAATTAATGAACTTTTGGAACAGATACACAATAAAGGCCTTGATAGTTTAACCATCGATGAACGTCTGCAGCTCGATGAGTTCTCAAATCAACTAAATGGAATTAAGTAACAATCTATAAATAGCAAATCAAATGAACTTGATCGCAAACCTAAACATCAAACAGTATAATCTACTTAATGAATATGTCAGAAATGGACGTAAGGAAGAGTATGTCAGAGAGAAGATGAGTTTTTTCGGTGTGAGTCCGCAATATCAATGTTCTGTGTATGAACATTTGATCCAGGGGAATAAGAAAGTCAACATCACAGAACTGGATCATGAGTTTTGTGGGTTGCAGGTATGCACCGAGATCAATCTTAATAAGTTAATGTCAGACGGGGCTACAGGTGATTGGAAGATCAATGTCAAGCGCGCCAAAGCCTGTCGTTACTTACGGGTTTTTTCTTTGACTGACCGAAGCTTGTTCTTCATTGCTCAAATTACTGGCTTTGAGCAATTGGCCAATGGGAAATGCAGGATTCTATTTACAAATCCTGATTTTCAATCTCACGAATTCAGAAACATAAAGTTTAATAGAAATGTAGTTCGGTACATAAACACGTCAACAAAAAAATCACAAACTAAAAAAGATAAGTGATATTAATATTTAAATCTGAATCCGTAATTTCGAAGTATGCCTTTAGTGAAAACAAATGGAAGTCTTTATTTCTTAAGGGATAAGGATTATTTAACTGGCGATATGGGTCGCTATGTAAAAATAGGAATAGTACGAAAAGATAAATCCACAGACAAGCGAATTAAGGAACACCAAACCGGCAACCCCAGAGATATTATAGATGTTTACACCATTTCCGGTGTTCCGTTTGTTGAAAAACTTGAAACCTTGATCCACTACAAATTCAATGAAAAATGGATTACGGGAGAGTGGTTCGATTTGAACAACAGTGAGCTCGATGCAGTCATCAAGGAAGCTGAGCGCATGAAAAATGAACAGCTGCTGTTCGAGTCTGTGATTCTAAAATCCGAAAAATTGAGTGCAATCGAATCGAATGGTTTGGTAAGGTCGCCTACTGTTGCAGAAGAAGCACTACGCGATGAATATATCCTGAAGCTCAAGAGGACTAAAGAACTGGAAGCTTTTTTAGCACTCATTCGATCAAATCTTTGTACAGCATTAGGTAATAAATATGGAACCATCACAGGGGTTCTGGGAATGAGTTTCACATCTGATTCATTGGCATTTGACACAACAAGTTTAAAAATGGCCCATCCCACATTACATGATGCATATTTAAAAAGTGAAACGACAGAAAAGATAAAGGAGAGTTTTGAAATAATTGGAGATAAAAATGCAGCTTTGGCCAAATGGAATGTCCCTTTGTACACAAAAATCAAAGGTATTCCAGTTGAACATTTCGATCGCTCTCAAGAAAACGAAGTGTTAAGCCGTACTAAAAAGATCGAAAAGCTACACGCTGATCATCTTGCGCATTTGAAAGAACTTACGCTTTTGCAGTGGGATCTTGAACTGATCAAATATCAACTAAAAGTGGCTGTAGATCAACATGAAAGTATAGATGGTGTTTGTCGCTGGACGCGAAAAACACAATTGAATACCTCTACAAAATTTGATGAGGAAACCTTCAAAAAAGAACAGCCCGCACTTTATTTGGCTCACTATATAGTCAAAAGTGGACATCATAAGATCAATATTCACGGGCATAGGGCGTACAAGCCCAAGTGAGAACATGAGGCTAAATGGCTTATACTAAATCAATTAAATAAAAAGCCGAAGAGATTCTCAAAACAGTATACCACGAATTATTGAAGATCATTTTTTACGATTTGATTAAATCACCACTCCCACCTGAGTCACCAGGGCATTGGGTATAAAATCATCCTCGAAAACGAGTTCAACAGAATTGATTCTAATGCTGCATGAATCCGTAAAGATGTATTTGTCCACAGGCAATGCCGGATTGTCAAGCTCCAAATGCTGGTCGCCAACAACCTCGCTACCGAAGCTAAAACGGCACAATTCGATCAGTTCTCTTAAAAATTCAGCTCTCAAGTCCTGAGCGTGTACACAGGTGTTTGGCGGTGCGATGTGTGTAACGAAAAGATCGGCCATGCCTTTTTCAATCAATGGAGAAACGATGGCCGTAAAAGGCATTTCACTATGCTTCTTTAAAATATCAAAATAGAACACCACCAAAAATTGTTCGAGGTTTTCCCTCTCTTGTTCATCCAAGATATTCTCGTATAAATAGGTTTGTAATAAAAAATGTGCATCTTTTTCTTCCTGTGACATACGTTTCATTTCACTTTTGATTGTGATTCTTCGGGTTTGCTGTGAGAATAAATGTAAACTTCCTGAATGAATAAAATAATCCAACCTATGCCGCAAATCCGATCTTGGTCTTCGCTTTTCCCTGAATACTTATCAAGTAAGTATGCAGTGCCTCTGTTTGAGACACCTTGCATTCTTTCACAAGCGCTTTGAGTTCCCACTGTTTGACAAAAACACCCAATTGTGCTGCCGTAAACGAATAACGCTTACTCATTTGTAGTGCCTCTTGCTCTGGAAGTTGAGGGAAGAATTGCTGTAGAAGAGCGAATCGAACGGGCTCACCCGGTTCATTGATCGGGATATTGATAAGGATGCGCCGTTGAAACGCCGGATCAAAGGAATCTGCACGGTTGGTGGTAATAATAAGTATTCCGTTGAATACTTCCAGCTCCTGAAGCAAAATGGTCTGCACGCTGTTCTCCGTTTGTGAAATGTTGCTGGCCCGTTGCGTTCGATTGGAAAACACTGAGTCACCCTCATTGAAGAACAGAATAGGAGCTACATTCGTCTGTTTGTGCATTCTTCGGTAGTCATCAAAAACGAGTTTGATCGCTTTTTCCGTTTCTCCCAAATACATATTGCGTTGTTCAGCCACGTTAAAGAAAAGAAGGTCGCGTTTGGTTTCCAATGCAATTTGCCGAGCCAGTTCCGTTTTACCGGTTCCCGGACCTCCTGAGAGGAGAACGATGATCCCGGA
>JBEGVI010000201.1:0-3411 GCA_041178485.1 Bacteroidota bacterium
ACGACATGACATTACATATGAATTGGTTTTTTGGCCCCAATGATTACGAGGTTCTTAAGTCGTACAATGAAGGTTACGATGACATTCTTAATTTCGGATGGGGACTTTTCCGCTGGATCAATTTATACGCTGTTCAACCACTGTTTAATTTCCTTATAACCACAGGCATGAGTGTTGGCATTGCCATCTTGATGCTGACTCTGATTCTGAAGTTTATACTAATGCCAATCCAATGGAAAATGTATATCTCATCTGCCAAGATGAGAATTCTGAAGCCCGAGATAGACGAACTGAATAAAAAATACCCCAACCAGGAAGATGCCATGAAAAAGCAAATGGAAATGATGACGCTCTACCGTGAATCAGGTGCCAGTCCTTTTTCAGGCTGTATTCCAATGCTGATTCAAATGCCAATTTTACTTGCAGTATTCCGCTTTTTTCCGTCAGCATTCGAACTCCGTCAGAAATCATTTTTGTGGGCAGAGGATCTGTCATCTTACGATTCGATTCTAGATTTTGGTTTTAATATCTGGCCGTACGGAGACCATGTGAGTCTGTTTACTCTACTCATGTCAGGAACAACCCTTCTGTATACGTATCTCAATAGTGGGAATATGCAGCAGCCACAGCAACCTGGTATGCCAAATATGAAAGTGATCATGTACATTTTCCCTGTGATGATGATCTTTTTCTTTAATAATTATTCAGCTGGACTGAGTTACTATTATTTCATTTCTACGTTAATTTCCATCTTAATAATGGTCCTTATCAAACAGTTCTTTGCAGATGAAGATAAACTTAAAGCTAAAATGGCCGAACGTAAAGCAGCTGCAACAGCCAATCCAAAAACTAAAAAGAAATCAAAATTTCAAGAGCGTCTGGAAATGATGCAAAAATTACAGCAGGAACAACTTAAAAACAGAAAGAAGTAAGATACTTCCTAGAAATCCGGTTTTTTTTTTGGAGGACTTCAGATAACCAACTGCCGTTAAACTTTATGTTTGTTTAAGAGCTCGTTGATGAAATCACTTCGAAATCTTCTCATACGAGGTTACAATCCCCTTGATTAATGCTGAGCTGAAACCGCTGTGTTCCATTTCATTGAGACCAACAATAGTGCACCCCTTCGGAGTGGTTACCCGATCGATTTCCTCTTCGGGGTGTGTTCCATTTTGAAGTATGAGCTCTGAAGCACCTTTAACCGTTTGACTTACGATCCTCGTAGCTGTCACCACATCAAAACCGACTTCCACTCCACCCTGAATCATGGCACGCATAAACCTCAATACATAGGCTATCCCACAAGCGCCAAGGATTGTTGCGGACTCCATGAGCGCCTCATCAATTTCTACTATTTCCCCGAAGGAGCCCAGCAAGCGAATCAATTCGCCCCTTCGATTTAAATTGTCAGCACCCACCGTGAGCGCTGTCATAGATTCATTTACGCTGGATGCGGTGTTTGGCATTATACGCGAGACATCTATTTGTTTACCACTTGCCTCCTGCATTTCCCTCAATGTAATGCTGGAAGCTGCTGATACTAAAGTGTGGCGGGAAGGATCCAGGATAGAGCTGTGAGATTGAATAAATTCTATTACATTGTAGGGCTTGAGTGTGATTATTAAAATCTCACTTTTCAGAATCAATTCATCGTTTGATTCAGTGTAGAATGTATTGGGGTGATTCGCTTGCTTCCCGTTCCAATTTCTTCTGGATGCGATTAGCGTGGCGTCCGGATGAGCTTTACGAATCCCCTCCAAAATCGCCATCCCCAAATTTCCGCAACCAACAATTCCAATTTTCATTTCCTTTTTTTTCTGCGAAAGTAATACTCTCGATGATGGACAACACCAGAATTAAAACAAAACTTGCTAATTTAGACCCTAACGTATTGGATACATGAGATTGATTCTATTTTTATTTCTCCTCACTTGTTCAAAGGCAACTGCTCATGATACCTACTTTGCATTTGCAGAAATGGAATACAATGAGATTTCCGGAAAAATGGAGGCAACTGTTTCTGTGACTGCGCATGACCTGGAAAAATATTACCAGAAAGAAGGAAAAATAAAAGGTGAACTTAGCAAGGAATTACTTGACTCATCGGTATTTCGTTTTATTGAAAGTGAACTGAACAAACATTTTTATCTCGATCTTGATCCATTTGGAGAAAATTCAACCATGGACGGTGTCGAAATGGTCAATTTTCGGCTGGAAGGTTTTGAATTTGAACTTAACGGTTTAGTACGGTTTTATTTAAGTTGCGATCTGTCACGCCCCATTGAAAGCACATTTGGGATTACCTTCAATTTACTTATGGATACCAATGCCGAACAACAAAATAAATTAACATTCATTCATCGTGAAAAAAAAGCTACGTTTGTATTTCTTCAAACAAACCAGAAACAATTTATAGATATCCATTGAACCCATGAGAACTTTTTTCGCCCTCATTTTGACACTTTCTCCTATACTGGCTTTTTCTCAGTCAAAGTTTGCACAATTGGATGAAGAACTTCCTACACCTAACGAATACCGAACTGCGGCCGGTGCTCCGGGGCACAATTACTATCAGCAAAAAGCGGATTATAAGATGGCGATCCGAATAGACGATGAAACACAACGATTATCCGGAGATGAAACCATCACCTACACAAACAATTCACCCGACAAACTGGAGTATTTATGGCTTCAACTTGACCAGAATATTTACGCGCAAAATTCGGACAGCAAGCTGATAGAAATCGAAAAAATGGAGGACTTCAAGTCTATCGGCGATGTTAAGAAGAAATTATTTTACTACGACGGAGGGTTTAAAGTAGAATCTGTTACAAACCTGTCAGGTCAAAAAATGCGATATGCAATCAATAAAACGATGTTGCGCATAGACCTTGAAAAGCCTTTAGCCCCAGGAGGAAGTATATCCTTTAAGATCAAATGGTGGTACAACATCAATGACCGCATGGCGGTTGGGGGACGATCCGGATACGAATACTTTGAGAAAGACCAGAATTACCTGTATACCATTGCTCAGTTCTTCCCACGCATGTGCGTGTACGATGATGTCGAAGGATGGCAAAATAAACAATTTCTTGGACGTGGAGAATTTACACTTCCATTCGGGGATTATGAGGTATCCATCACAGTTCCTTCCGATCACATTGTTGGCGCGACCGGTGAATTGCAAAATGGAAGTACCGTACTTACAACTGAACAGCGCAAAAGATTTGAGCAGGCACGGAGTTCTTCATCACCGATTTTGATTGTTACGCAGTCTGAAGCAGAAAAAAAGGAATCTACAAAAGAAAAAAGCACTAAAACATGGACGTTTAAAGCCCAGAATGTGAGAGATTTTGCATTTGCCAGTTCACGTAAATTCATTTGGGACGCACAGTCGGTGGATGTGAACGG
>JBEGVI010000202.1:0-15538 GCA_041178485.1 Bacteroidota bacterium
ATTAAATTTGTAGATATTCTGGCTGGAGGAAATTACCGTTTCTACACGCCAAATTCGTACGGAACTATTTTTTCAGACACACTTGTAAATCGTGCCGACACTCTGGCCGATGGGTCCGCGAATTTAAAAGCTGAATTCACAAAACTTCGACTTTGGGAGGTAGGGGGCTTTATCCAGATGAGTAAGCGTCTTTTTAATGACAAGTTCAGAGCGATGGCTTCTATCAGGGTCGATAAAAATCAGAATTTTGACGTTCAATTTTCTCCAAGAATCAGCGTGGCCTACACCGGAAAATCTCACAACATCCGCATTGGTGCCCAGTCAGCCTTCAGGACGCCAACATTACAAAATCAGTTTATAGACTTGAATTTAGGCCCGATTACCTTGATAGGAAACTTAAATGGGCAGGAAAATTTATACACGCTCAACTCCGTAACAGCCTTCAAGGACAGTCTTGCAGCTGTGAACGGAGACCTCAACGCAGTTGATCATAACTTGCTTATGGCCAGAAGTTTTGCTGCACTTAAGCCCGAACAGGTCAAGACGCTGGAATTGGGTTACCGGGGCCTGATAAAGAATAAACTATACATTGATGCAGATGTCTATTTTAACCAGTATACAAATTTCATTGCTGATGTAAGAATTGTGAAGCCTTTGAATGGTGCTGTGGCAGGTGAAGAAAGTGGGTTTGATGCGATTATTACCGACCAATATGAAGTATATCAGGTTCCCGTGAACAGTGAAAAAACCGTCAACTCACTTGGAGGCAGCTTGGGACTTTCTTATCCGATAAACAACAAGTACCAGGCAAGCATGAATTATACGTATGCTCAGTTGTTAACTGAAACACTTGAAGAGGACTTGATTCCCGGCTTCAACACGACACCGCATAAAGTAAATCTTGGCGTGACTGGAAAAAACATTATTAAAAATCTTGGATTTACTACCAACTTCCAATATGTTCATGGCTTTGAATGGCAAAGCACCTTTGGCACCGGACAGATCCCTGCGTATACCGTTTGGGATGTTCAGTTGAATTATCCGTTTAAGGTTAAGGATGCCGATATGGTCCTTAGGTTAGGAAGCTCTAACGTTTTAAATCAGGCGCGAAGAGAAGTTTTTGGGGGCCCAATGATAGGCCGAATGATCTACACCACAATCGCATTCAATGCGGATAAAAAGTAATTGAAGTAAAATGAAAATGGCTAAAAAACTACTTCTTACCATCTTTAGCGGGTGGATGTTTGTTAATTTTTCATGGGCTCAAACCGGATGTAACATCGCACAAATTGATGCGGCTATGTCCGCCGCCGGTTTTCAAGAGCTTACTGTTACAGGTTTTCCATGTGCTAAATATTATTACAATCCCAACACAACCAATAATTGGAATACGGCGCAAAGTCAAGCTGCTGCAGTTGGAGCAACACTTTTAACAGTGTGCAGTTTGGCAGAAAATGATGCCGTTTGGAACGCTGCCGTTGCTGCAGGGGTTACAGGAGGCTTATGGATTGGATACAATGACATTAATTCAGAGGGAACCTGGGTTTGGCCTGATGGAAGCACATGTGGGTTTACCAATTGGAATGGAAGCGAACCGAGCAACACAACCGATCCATGTTCATTTACAGGAGAAGATGCTGCTATTATTCAAATGAACAATGGCCGCTGGAACGATGTATATGCGTCAACCTCATGCCTGTCTCAGGCATATGCCTCACTGGTGAAGGTGAACCTTTGTCCTCAAACCACGCCCTCAGCGAGCTCAACAGTGGTATGTACAGGAAGCTCAGTTCAAATTTCCGGAAACACCATCACGGGAACTAGCCCCTATACATATTCTTGGTACAATGGCCCAACACAGGTTGGAACAGGAACTCCTTTTTCATACACGGTTAACAGCACTACAACATTTACATTGGTTGCTACCGACCAATATGGGTGTACAGATTCTGAGAATATCACTATAACTGCACAGACATGCCAATCATCGAGTTGTGATTTTACACTCCTTAACAACACCATGGCTGCGGCAGGATTTCTTCCCCTGAATGTAAGTACGGTCGATTTTCCGTGTGCGCGATATTTTTATAACAATTCAGCTACCAATAACTGGAATACAGCGCAAAGCCAGTGCGCCGCGGTTGGTGCAACATTGGTGAGTATTTGTAGCGCTGCAGAAAACACGGCGGTTCAAAATGCCGCTGTCGCTGCTGGTTTAACAGGCGGACTTTGGATTGGGTATACAGATCAGGCCTCGGAAGGAAACTGGGTTTGGGCAGATGGGAGTCCATGTTCATATACGAATTGGAATGCAGGAGAACCCAACAATTCGAATTGCGCTGGTTCCACTGCCGGTGAAGACGGTGCAATTATGCAGATGAGCAATGGAAAATGGAATGATGTTTACCTTACACCTACTGGATTTTGCCTCAGTCCGGCGTCTTATAAATCACTTATAAAAGTGAATGTTTGTCCACAAACCACCCCAGTAGTTTCGATACCTTCAATTTGTCAGGGATCTTCCACACAACTCTCTGCAACAACAACGCTTGGGTCCACACCATATACCTACAGCTGGTCGCCTTCCGCCAGTTTAAGTTCCGGAACGGGATCGCCCGTAACGGCGACACCTGCAGCTACTACTACCTACACTGTTGTTGCAACCGACAGATTTGGATGCACCGACTTGGAGACTGTTAGTGTAACTGTAAATCCGACGCCGACTCAACCTGTTATCAACACTTCTGCTGCGGCATGTTCTGCTTCAGGCACAGCCATTATTGTCAATTTCACAACTGGATATACATATACGTTTAGTCCGGCAGGACCTACGGTAGATGCCGGGGGTGTCATTTCCGGGCTTACTGTGGGCACGAATTATACTGTCACTGCTTCTTCCGGAAACTGTAATTCAACCCCAAGCGCTTCATTCAGTGTGTCTGCGCCATTAACTGTACCCGCTATCCCAACAATTACCACCGGTCCGGCAACGTGTTCCTTGTCCGGAACAGCAACCATTTCAAATTATGTTGCTTCGCCTGTTTCTTACATCTTCAGTCCCTCCGGACCAACTGCAGCCGCAGGAGGAGTCATTAGCGGACTTACACCAGGCATAAGTTACACTGTAACTGCGTCTAATGGTTCGTGTACTTCTTCAGCAAGTGTTGCATTCACTGTGGATGCCCCTATTGCCCCACCGGCAACTCCAACGGCTTCCGTAACTATTCAGCCCGATTGCGGATTAAATCCAACCGGAACGATCGTTGTGACTGCTCCAAATGGCGGGGACATTCAATACAGTATAGGAGGAACTTATCAAGCAAGTGGAACGTTTTCAGGATTGTCCCCCAACACCTATTCTGTTACTGCGCAAAACACAACAAGTGGGTGCGTGTCCCTCGCTACAACGCTCACTGTAAATCCACCTCCAGGGGCGCCGTCAGCACCTTCTGCCGCTGTGACCACAGCACCAACATGTACGGCACCAACCGCTACGGTAACCGTGAGTTCCCCTGTTGGCTCCTTCGAGTACAGTGTGGACGGGGGGAACACATGGCAAGCATCGCCCACTTTCAGTGGCCTTGCTGCATCAACCACAGTTACTTTCATAGTTCAAGACCTTGGAACCAATTGCGTGTCCACCGGTACAGATGTTGTTATTCCGGCTGCGCCGGGTGCGATTGCCACTCCAACTGTGAGTATTGATGCGCCAACATGTGATGTTGCCGGAGCCGCAACAATTACGAATTATGTTAGCACATTAACATACTCATTCACTCCATCCGGTCCGTCAGTTGGTTTAACAGGTGTTGTCTCTAATTTAACTCCTGGAACTTCTTACACAGTAGCAGCAACGGATGGATCTTGTAATTCGCTTGCCAGTCAGACATTCAGCGTATTAGCGCAGTTTACTACTCCTGACGCCCCTGCAATAACTACTCTTCCTGCTACATGCTCTGTTCCGGGTTCTGCAGGAGTAACAAATTATAACGGCACATTGACATATGTGTTTTTACCATCTGGACCTTCAGTTTCAGCGCCTGGAGTAATTAGTGGCGCAATTCCGGGGACCTCCTACACTGTTACGGCGTCGAACACTTCTTGTACCTCATCACTAAGCAATACATTTACTGTAGAAGCAACGTTGACAGCACCTGCCACTCCGGACGTTTCGGTTACTGCGCCTACCTGCACCTCTGACGGTTCTGCGAGCATTACGAATTACATAGCTACACAAACCTACACGTTCTCACCTGCTGGCCCCACTGCAGTTGCGGGCGGGACGATTGACGGGTTAACGCCGGGCGCCAACTATACTGTTTCTGCTTCAAATGGGACATGTACTTCATCTGCAAGCCTTACGTTCACAATAGGTGGGCAATTAAGCCAGCCTGAGACACCATTGGTTTCTGTGACCACTTCTGACTGCACCTCTGACGGTTCTGCGAGCATTACGAATTACATAGCTACACAAACATACACGTTCTCACCTGCAGGCCCCACTGTGTCATCAGGTGGAGGAATTAACGCTGCCCAACCCGGCACCACATATACTGTTTCTGCTTCCAATGGCTCATGTACTTCCTCCGCTAGTTTAGTCTTTAGTGTTGAAGCGCAGTTATCCGCCCCGTTGGTTACGGTCGCTCCGGATGTGACCAGCATTAATGAAGGCGCGACGGTTACCCTAACAGCATCTGGAGCAGATAATTATATCTGGACACCAACATCTGGCCTGAGTGTGTCTACTGGCGCAACGGTTGAAGCTCAACCAAATGAGACCATTGAATACTGTGTCATCGGCTCGAATTCCGCCGGTTGTACAGACACCGCCTGCGCACTTATCACCGTAATCGTGAATTGCAAAGAGCTGTTTATTCCGAATGTGTTTTCTCCCAATGAAAATTCACTGGACGATAAATTCTGTTTATTTGGTGTAAATTGTATTGAGAACATGACATTAAGAATTTTTAATCGCTGGGGCGAATTAATTTTCATGAATGAAGACCCGAATACCTGCTGGGATGGCTATTACAAAGGAGAGTTGGTTGTGTCTGGTGCGTATGCCTATGTTCTGGAAGCAACATTGAGCAACGGAGAAAGAATAGAAAGGAAAGGAAGTGTTCAGGTTATTCGATAATATGGCAAGTATGAAAAAACCAATTACGATAATAAGTGTATTCGTGTGTTTGTTAGGCGGCTTTGCGGAGGCACAGGACGCACACTTTTCACAGTTTGATAAATTACCCATGGTGCTGAACCCGGGCCTTGCAGGTTTAAATTTTAAAACTCAGGCTAATGCCACATATAGAAGTCAGTGGACAAGCATCAACGCTGCATTCAACTCAATTGCGTCCTCTTTTGACCAGCGTATTCAAGGCAAGGGCAAAAACTCGTTTTTCGGGGTGGGATTAAGTGCTATCTCGGATTACACCGGATCAAGGCTCGGCTCGGGATTGGATATAAAAATGGGGGGTTCCGGACATATTAAGTTGAATGAAATGAGTACGCTTGGCCTCGGAATTCAAGCAGGACTTATTCAGAAAACTATCAACGCAGGGGGGCTTCAGTGGGGCAGTCAGTATGACGGAAACGCCTATAACCCCGCACTTCTGAATGCGGAGGGAATCGCCTTAAACAATGTGAAGAGCCTTGATGCCGCGGCAGGTATAGTGTATTCATACAATGAGTCAGATTTCCTAAGGATAACTGGAAATAAAACATTTCAATTTACAACCGGGCTAACAGTTTCACATCTTAACAAACCAAAGAATTCATTTAATGGTTCGGATGAACGGTTGCCAATGAAGTTCGCGGCGTTCGGAAATTCACTAGTTTCATTGCCGAATTCAACCTTAAGTATTGGCCCTTCGTTTCTATATCAGTTGCAGGGAAAGTTCAGTGAACTTCTGGTGGGTACTCGTTTCAGATTTATGTTGCAGGAAGCTTCTAAATTTACGGGTTTCAGAACGGCGTCTGCAGCGTCTTTGGGTGTGTATTTAAGAAATAAAGATGCGTTGATAGCAATGTTGCAATATGAAATTTCGAATTACAGCATAGGGTTCAGTTATGATATGAATATTTCTTCGCTGAAATCTTATTCTAATTTAAGGGGTGGATTTGAAATCTCACTCCGATATGCTGCTCCGAACCCATTTGGAGGAGGAAAATCGCGAATATAAATGGACATGCAAAAACTAAATATGAAAAAATTTCTACTCTTCTTATCGCTGATACCCGTATCAGTTTTTGCCCAGACAACAAACAATAATGGGCAGTTGGACAACCTTGAAGAATTGTCTACGAAATATACCATTCCAATAACAATGCCCGACGGGATCAATCTAATGATGGATGTATATCTTCCTGTTTTACGGGATTCGCTGGTAATAAACGTAGACATACTTGGTCAATCAGTTCCCGTGGAGGTGCTCAGAAAGGGAGTTCAATTCATTATGTATGATTCTATTAACGGCCAGCCCAACCCCAACCCCTATCAGCTTCCGATGATCTACTCAAGAACACCATATAACAAAGGAGATTGGGATGGTATCGCTGCGCCAATGAATATGTTGGGATATGCCTACGGAGTGCAGGACATGCGAGGCCGATACAGTTCCGAAGGGGTGTATATGCCGATATACAGTGACGGGTGGAATAAGAACGCCTACCATCCGCAATACGGACATGTTCTGGATGTTACTCCCTTGACGGATCCGAGAAACGGAAATAAGCATGAGGACGGATACAACACTCTTCAGAAACTGATTGATCAGGATTGGCAATTTGACAATGATCAGGATGGTGTTCCGGAAACAACAGCCAAACTGACCAATGGAAGATTTGGCACCTTTGGCGCTTCGGCACTGGGGTATAATCAATATCAATTGGCCGCAGCAAGAAAGATCGATCCAAATGCGCCGGGACTAAAATGTATGGTGCCTATTGTGGCAACTCAGGAATTTTTCAGAAGTACTGGATTTCAGAATGGAGTTTTTAATGACAACCTTGTCAACGGGTGGTTGAAAGGACAAATTTTTACCGGGACGAATGACGACTTGAATGATTTGGATAATGACATAAACAATACCCTTCATACCGCAACAGATTATGGATTGCCGAATAAGTTTGTTGCTGCTGCACGAGCCATTGACCACTTTTCTTCTGTCCGATATCTTGGGGGACCGGCCGGATATTATCCGAACAGCATTGGCCGTAAAGATATGGACGCAAGTCGTGCTCCAGTGAATGCGGACGGCATGGGAGACTCACTGGGAACAATCAGCAGGTATACAAATATGGAGGTGCCGGCATATCACCTTACGGGTTGGTGGGATATTTTTATTGATGGTCAAATTGAAACGTGGCAACTAATGCGCCAACACCTTGATCCGTCAAAGAAAAACAAATACCTTCAAAAGCTGATCATAGGCCCGTGGGCACACCAAACAATTGGAAGCACAACAACCGGGGACATGACGTATGAAAATAGTGTATACGACATTTTAGGGATTGATCTCGATGAGTTCTCCCAAACAGATCTTCCAATAGGCAAGGCGATAAACTCCGAATTAATTCAATGGTATCGCTATAATTTAAACTATGATTCAACTCAATATTTGGGCGAGCCCAAGGCGTTTATCAAAGCGTCTGACACATGGAGCCCGTTATTTGGGTCTATTGAAGTTAGGGTTCCTGCGGAGGATTATAAAATTCCTTTGAATGAATTATTGAGTTTTCTCACGGGTTCTGACACGCTGAAGGGAATGACCGTTGCGATTCGAACGAGCCCTTCTGATCCCGGAACCACTTCAGTGCAGGACATTCCTCCCACAGGAACACCACTTATAACAGGCTTGGACAGCACGGAAGTTTTGCAGGTTGAGTATAAGGATTTTACTGAGGTAGATAACGTGCGAATGTATGTGGTAGGCCCGGTAAATGACGGAACAACTGTTAATGACAATGTTGGGAATTATTGGTTGGGCGCCTCTGAATTTCCATTGCAACAAGGCGTAACTCCTACCAATTTCTATCTACATAAAGACGGAAGCCTGAATGTGTCTTCACCATCTTCGAACGAAGGTACGCTAATGTATATTCATGATCCTGAGGATCCGATTCGGTCTATTGGTGGTGCCAACATGATTGTGCGAACGCCGGATGGCTTAAGGGACAGTCAGGGACAATTTGATTTGACACAATGGACAGAATATACGATGGATCGCCCGGGTGTGTTGCAATTTGAGACAGAAACTTTGACCGACACGCTATCCATAGCTGGTTTTCCAGAAGTTACACTATACGCAAAAACGAATCCTGCCGGAGTAACCGAAGGCCCCACAGATACAGATTTTCATATTCGAATTGTTGATGTATATCCCGATGGCAGAGAGTTATTTGTTGTGGAAGGCTGTGTAAATGCGCGCGGCCGTCATTATGCGCGCTCTGTGGCTATGGGTCAAGAGGACGATGATGCTGTGTTTGATAACATCAATATTGGAGAGATCTATGAGTATGTTTTTAGAACATTACCAATAGCTTACACCTTTGGCAGGGAACATAAAATGAAAATTCTTGTTTCGAGCTCTAATTATCCAAAATACCAGGCCAACCCGAACCTGCCAATTATGCCAAATGAATTCTTTAGAAGGAGACCGGGTGACGGACAATCTTACATTTTTGAAGGCGAAGAAATGTTCCCTCGTGTTGCTATTCAGCGCGTGGCATTTGCTCCGGAATATGCAACGAGAATCAAGCTTCCAGTTTTGAACCAGGATATCTTGGGATTGGAAGAAGCTCCAACTTCATCTTCATTTACAAATGAAGTGCTGGTCTATCCGAATCCCGCCCAAAATTCAGCTACCGTGAGCTTGACGAACAGTTCTGAATACACTGTTACATTGTTTGACCTGCTTGGCAATGTGTTGCACGCTTCGACTTTCTACGGCGACACGTATCAACTTAAAACGGATAAACTTTCTTCAGGAACATACATGATCCGAATTGAGGATCAAAAATCCAAAACATCTAAAGTCACCAAATTCATAAAGAACTAACAGAGAACCTATGAAAAAACTTGTATTATTGCTTGCTGTCGGATTAGCAAATCAAATGGCATTTGGACAAATGACCGAACTTACAGATCCGACCCCTGGCACTGAGGCGTCACTTTATCTGTGTGATTCCAATGCAGTGTTGTATGAAGCCGTTACCGGCAGCGGAGTAGTTTGGGATTATTCCGCTCTTCTGGGAGTAGATGTGGATGGGGACGGAGTTGCAGAGACGAGAACTTTAGGAGTGTTTGATACGGATCCACTTACCGCCGACTCTCTTTTTGTGGGAGCTACAAAAAAATATGTGGTCAACAATCAAATTACAACATATTACTCTACAAGTCCTACAGAGCGCATTTCACAAGGCTTCAATTTCTTTGAGCCAACGCTTGGCGATGTTTTAACATTTTGGGATACGGTTCCTCAAATATTGAATACATACCCGTTTGATCTTGGCAGCATTTCCTCTGGCGCGATGTCGGGTAGAATTTTCAGCAACAACCCGTCTGCCTCTATTGATACTTTTGCCATTGGAACCAGCTTTTCAACTGTGGACGGAATAGGCACATTGAAACTTGGAACCGTGGATTATCCGAATACGTTTCGTTATCATTTTGTAGACACTGTAAATTCCTACGTAAATATCGATCTTGGAGGTTTTATATTGGACGCCCCTGTTGTACTGTATAGAAATGTATACGAGTATTACAATTATGCCACCAGTTCCTTACCTGTCATGGTGATCTATTCTGTCAATAATTCAATTCTAAATGTTCCAAACATCATAGTTCTTTCCAGAGAGCAGCCACAACAAAATATTATTGATGATTCCGGTCTCGCAGAAAACATGTTGACAGGAACATCGATTCACCCGAATCCCGCGAATGATTTCATTGAGATAACGGCTCCGGATGGCTCAGAGATATATTTAAGTGATCTTTCGGGTAAATGTATAAGTCGTACTCAGGAAAAATCAATAGACATCAGCCATCTTGAGCGCGGGGTTTATATTGTAACAATTGAATTCAAGGGCAAGAAGTCCACTCAAAAAGTGATTAAACTATAAATATGGTGCCCAAGGGTTGGCTTAATTTCTAATTAGATATTGCTTTTTCAATCTTTTGACTGCGCCCCAAAAAATAGTCCGAGATGTACTTCATGCGAACCGCCTGCAACGCTATTGTTTAGACCCGAAACAGTGAGTTCGTATGTGTAGGATAAATTTATAATGTCTTTAAAAGTATATCCAGCTGTAATCGCGTAAGCATCACGGTTTCGAAAGGTTGCCCCCAGGAAATACCTCGACTGATAGGCAAACAATGCGCTAAGGTCCAAGGCTCCAAATCCGTTGTTCAAGCGGTAGAAAAATTGTGGTTTAATTTGAAATGCTTCTTTTTTACCAAAAAGATATCCCGCGTAGAGGTAGCAATGTGGTGACGTGTTAAAACCGGGAGAAGTATACGACTCCACTAATCGAGTCATACTGAAACCCGCATCAAATCGTTTAATTGTGTAAAACATCCCAAGATCAGAAGTAAAGCCGATCCCCTGATTATCGACAGTGACTGAAGTAGAGGAATCCGGGTATAAAAAAACACCATTTAGCGCGATGATATTGGTTCCTGCACCAACGCCTACAGACAGGTAGTGTTCGTCCTTAAATTTTAAATGATAGGCATAGGTTAACTTGACCTGATCACTTTTTAAGTATCCGATTTGATCGTGCTCATAAACAAAACCTATTCCGCTGGTGTATTTTTTGAAATTTGCACCATAAGAGACAAGTTGTGAGACAGGCGCGCCATTTATGTCTACCCATTGCCATCGGGCTAATGCATGGATTTCATGTTGTTCTTTAAGTCCGGTGTAAGCAGGATTAAAACGCTGCTGTGTATTCCAGAATTGTGCGTACAATGGGTCCGTCTGATTGAAGGAATAAAGTGAAAGTGAAACAAATAAAAGCAAGAGCCATTTTTTCATGTAGTAGTTTTAGCAATCGTAAGTTAAACATCGTCATTGAATCAACGCGGTTTTTTGGCAAGTTCGACAGTATAATTTTCTATGTTACCGCTAAGCTTCAGATATACAAAGCGTGAATTTTTTTCTCTGTATTGAATTTCATCGGTGGTTTCTTCTTCTTTGTTTTTCCTGCCGAATAATTTTTGGCCGGCTACTTGACCGATCATTTTCCAGGGAATTCCAATTGTATAGTCCATGGACATTTTTTCATCCAAATATTGTTCTCCCTTCAACTCCATGAACCCCAGAGAAGAGTTAATTGTCATCAAGGGAATAGTTAAGGATCCGCCTTTTAATTTGAGCGTGTTCTCTAGTGTATCAAAAAGCACTTTATTTACGTTTTTATCCTGAAAATAGGTCGCAAGTGCTTGAATCGGAGCATAATTTTCCAATCGTCCATTCAAAACGGTCATGGAAATTGTCAACTCTGAGTCGTCCATTTTTGGGGTTAGATCACCGTGCAGATGTATTTTCCCTGTTATTTGGCCGCTAAATTTTCCATGGAGATTTTCAGAAACCAAATGGTCTTGTCCAAAATTTTCAAATTTGACCATGAATTTATCTAGATCCACATTTTTGACAGAGATGTTTGGCTGCATGTAGATGTGTTTTTTGTCTGCGCCGCTCAGGGTTCCTTTAAAATCAAAATGGCCGCCTGCTGCATCAAAATTCATTTTATCAATGTGTATAACATGATTTTGCAGCATACGAATTTTAGCCTTGAAATGGTCCATTTTGTGGTGGTGATAGTTGAGATGACCAATCTCAAACACGAAATCTATATTTGGGAATTCAAGGTCATACAAACTGAATGTCGCATCGTGATTAACCTTCGAAGAATGGGAGGAGTTTTTTGTAGGAGGAGCGTTGTAATTAAGCAGTTCGTCGATGTCAAGGTGTGGCGCAGTTAAATGTACATGATTGTGAGCTGCCTTATCACTGAAATGATATTTTACGTCAGCAGTGAAACGAGAATGTCCGAGTTTTCCATTGAACTTTTCAAGGGTAAGCAGGTCATCCGCAAAATGGACGCGCCCTTTGAAATTTTCAAATCTGAGTGGGTGTATCTTTAGACCGCCTTCGAAATTAGACAACTCCAGGTCTGTCCATTTTAAGCCATCTTTGAAATGCAGTGCAGCCATTCCGTGTAATTTCAACTTATTGATTTCTTCGTGTCTGTAATCCTCCGGAACATAACGCTCTCCCTGTATGTGAAAACATCGTCCAAATTCAGATGTGTTGAAACCAGGTCGAATTCGATCTTGGTGTCGCCTTGTAATTTTTCTTGGAACCAAAGGTCATAATTGACCAGTTTACCGGAAAAATGAAAGTCAGATTTGTCGATCATTCCTGAAAAATCAATTACCCGGAAGTTTTGGTCATCAATGAACACATCCGCATGAAAATCATGAAAAGTGTGGGGATAATGTTTCATTTTTGCATAAAGGTCATCCACGAAAAACTCTCCAACAGGCAGATTTGGCGACTCCGTAAACGCGCGTGCACTGCTTTTGAATGTCAGTTTCAGGCTAAGGTCATCAAGCTCTTCATCGACCGTAGTTTTGCCCTCTTCATCACGAGTGAGTTCGTCGATGTTTAATTTTTTCGAGCGTATATTCAAATGGCACGCTACAGGATCGTTTGTGTGGTGAAGTATGGCCGGAAGATCACTCACATCTCCATCGATATGAATATCAGAACTTCCTGCCTTTATATCCAACTTTTCGATCTTTGCCCGATGACCCTTAAGTGTTGCTTTCAGATCCATATTTTTAAGCGGAACGGGCAAGTCCGGAGAATTGAAACTGAGGTTCTCCACTAGAAGCTCTGTAAAATACGATTCATTCAGTCGTTCAATAGACTTTTCCGGCTCATTCAGGTCGATAATGTCATGAAAATTCATATTCAAAACCACACGACCGGCCAGTCCCCTTAATTCCCGGGTGTTGAGGAATTTTGAAAGGAACTCAAGGTCAAAATCAGAACGAAGGTTCATGTCGATGTCTGGTGAAAGAAAATTCGTGACCTTTAGTTTTCCACTAAACAAACCCGCTTCTGGTTTGGCGCTGAAGTTTTCAAGCTCGAAGCACATTGTGGAAAGATCATGTTTTGTACCGTTCGTAAAGCTACCCCTGAATCCGATTTTATCCAACTTTTTTCCTGATTCAAGGTTGTTGAAAAAACCCTCCTTGCAACCGAAGCGCGCGTTAATCGCGGGCAAATGACCATTGGCTGACGGCCCTTTAATGTGCGCCTCAAAATAAATTTTACCCTTGTTGTCAAATTGTTCCAGTGTTGGGGCAAGTTCCTCAGGAGCCAAAGCAAGAAATAAATTAAAATTGGGTTTGTTCCCATGGAAACGCAAGTCAAGGTCAACATCTTCATTCAAGACAATGCTTCCGTCAAATCCAAAGGTCGCTTTTTCCAGGTGAATCTCTGTGGGTGAAATCGTCAAAACATTGGTTTTTTCATTCAGGTCAAATTCTGTATCTACAAAGAAATGTTTGTGTTTAATAAAAGTTGTATCGCCTTTTTCTATGAGGCTTAACTCAAAACGGCTGTTCAATCCAATGAACATGTGATTGTCTTTTGTTTTGAATCGCGAGGTTGCCTCCGTGATGTACGCGTCGACAAGCAAACCATTAGTTTCGTTGAATTTAGAAATGTCAACTTCACTCAGCTTGATGGACTTAAGGTCAAGGTGCAGTTCCTCTTTGGCTTGTTTGATTGGTTTTTTACTCGACAGCGCATTCGCAAGATTTAAGCTTCCATCCCGATGTTGAACGAGTCGTAAATCACCATGACTCATTTTTATGGAACGGATCTCCACCTTTCCCTGAAGAATCTTCCAAAGATTGAAGCCTACATACAAATCTTCGAAATGCGCAATGCGCTCTTGGATTTTATTTTTTTTCCCTTCGAAAATGCTTACATGTTCAAGGTCGATGGAAACATTAGGAAAATTTGCAAATGGTGCGATGTGACTTCCCTTGATCTGAATGTGGCCGTGAAAATCAGCATTGGCCGTGACAATCAATTCCTGAACCAGGCGGTCTTGCATGAAGTATACGACCGATGTGATAGTTGTGAAGAAGAGAACAGGAATCGCAACCACGAGAAGCACAACCCGTTTAAATAGTCTTGAATTAGAAGCGAACTTTGCCATAAAGAATACGCTAAATTAACGATCAAATCAAACAAACAATCTCCATTTGCTTCGCAATACCGTCCCGCGGTAATCATCCAGTTTTTCGGTGATGCCGTGTTGAATTAATTTTTGTTGAAACTTAAGGGTTCCCTTTCCCTGCTTGTAGTCCATTTCATCCGGGAATATTGGGATGATTGAAAGAAAATGCACTCGTTTTTCTCCAATGTCCAGTGGGGCAAGTTCTTTTTCAAGTAACATTGGCTCTGAAAGGAAAAAATGATTCTGTTTCATCGTTTCTGAGAGGGGAAGCATTTCTTTTCCACAAGGCATGGTATGTCCATGTCCGAACCAGGTGTGTTTGTCAATTACGTAGGTCGCCAGGCGAGAAATCCACCGATAGACCCAGTTGGAATTTGAATCGTTTGGGTCTTTCAGGTTCCAGTAATTTGGCAAACAGAAATACAATTCAATGTTTGCCTTGTCACTGTGTTTTTCGTGAACAGGCATGGTAAAATCACTGAGCCCATGAGTCATTAAAACGCTTACGGGACTTTTTAATTCGAGGTTGATCAGAAGTAAGGGAAACAAGCCCTCCTCAGAAGAAACGGCACATACATTATGCTCGCCAAAGCGTGATTTCAGAGATGAAACAAGCGAACCTGAACTTATTTCTTTTTCTCCCACGTTTCGATGGACTTTTTACTTGCGTCAACAGAGTTCTTGTCACCGGCTTTTTCGGCAAGTTCCATCGAGCGCTTTGCCGATTCAATAGCCCCTTTGTAGTCGCCCAATTCGGCTTGAATCTGCGCTTTCATTGAAACATACCAGTACGCATCAGGTCTGAGTTCTATTGCCTTCGTTTCCCATTCGAGTGCTTTTTTCAACTCTTTCTTTTCCTTGAAGTAAAATTCTGCCGCTGCATGGTAATCTCCTGAGGATGGGCCGTTCATTACTTTATCGATGTTGGCTTGCATTTTAACAGCGGTTGGAACACTGAAGGGCAACACTGCACGTGTTTTGTCCCACGAAAACGTTAATTCGGCAGACTTGGTCGTAAGTTTGTCAAATCCAATCGTAAACGATTCAACAACATCATTGAGTGCAACGACAGCAGCTTTTGTTCTTAACACAACCTTTTTTTCATCCCATTCATCCGGGGTGCCCCAGTTTGAATAATCAGAATAGAAAATGATTTCCCATGAATCTTTGGACGGCTTTGTGAAAATTGCATACGTTCCGGCCTTGAGTGTGTCTTTTCCAAAGATCACGGGGTCATTGGAGGTAAACTTTGCATTTTCGTTGGCACCTGTTCGCCAGA
>JBEGVI010000203.1:0-5720 GCA_041178485.1 Bacteroidota bacterium
CAAAAAATCATCCTTTAAGTTGTAGATACATCCCTCCTTATTGGTATTGCTTTCGAGATTGACATCATGATACAACCACAAATTCCCGTCGGCTGAGAGTTGCAAATCCACTTCTACACCGTCACATTCATTCATTGAGAGAGCCAATTCAATTGACTCAATAGAATTGTCGTGGTAAAAAGAATTTGGATTTTCCAAGCCCATCCCACCATGAGAAATAAGTGAAACACTCTCATAGTTTTGATTCTTTCTACAAGCCGTGAAAATGGCCAATACACTAATGCCCAGCAACAAACGATACCCCAATGCTTCCAAAATAACCCCAATTAGAAAAAATGAATTCGTCATGATTAACCCCTTTAAATCTCTCTTGAATCAGACCAGCCATGCTTTCCTGAAAAATCTTTAGCTGCCTTCCGAAACTGACCCTGTAACCAACATAGTATTCATTCCAGAAGTGAATCGTATTCCCAAACCTCAACCCCGAAAAAGAATAATTTAGAACTGGAACAAATTGAATTCTTCCATACTCGGTCAAATTGTACCCAAAATCAAGGGAAAAACGTGGAAAAGGTGAACTTTGAAAAATCGTTCGATTTATTCCAGTTTCAACATGCATCATCCCTACGATTCTCTGCTGAGACCACGTCAATCCGGGACCGGTAAAGAAGTCCATGCGATTCACAGCGACACGATAACTCACGTCTATTGAGCGAATAGGGTTTTTCTGAGCGTGAACGATACTGAAGAGAAACAAAAAAGAATACAACCATCGCATGGATGGTAAAAATAGAGATTAGGTTACAATTTTGGACATTTTTTGCAGTGCACACCTTTTTTCTTATACTTTTTGCAGCAACTTTTTTTCTTTGCGCAATCACAAAATTCGCACGCCATTCCTTTTGGGAATTTTACATGTTGAATTTCACTATGCTGCTGGATCACTTGTTTAGAATTATTCTAAACAAAGGTAAAAATGATTTTTATAGAATCAAGATTCACGTCAAAATAAATTGAGCTTCCCTGAAGGTGTTGGCGTGTGCCTCGATAATATCCCTAATGTCGCGACTATAGCCTCCACCCATGCTGCAAACGACTGGAACACTTAATGTACGTGCTGTTTCAAAAACCATTCTGTCGCGCATTTTACATCCCTGAATGGTCAATCCGAGTTTACCTAATTTGTCTGATCCTATCACATCTACACCACATTGATAGAAGACCAAGTCTGGGGTAAATCCCGAAAGAATACTGTCCAGGGAATGTGCCAATTGGTAGAGGTAAGTGTCGTCGTCTGTTCCGTCCTCAAGTTCAATATCAAGGTCTGAATGTTCCTTTTTTAAAGGATAATTATTTCGCCCATGCATGCTAAACGTAAAAACACGTTGATCTGTCTCAAATATAGAGGCTGTTCCGTTTCCCTGATGTACATCCAGGTCAACGATCAATACTTTTTTCTCCGGATACTCTTTGAGGAACCATTTTGCTGCAATGGCTTGATCATTCAGCAAACAAAAGCCTTCTCCACGATCATAGAATGCGTGATGTGTTCCTCCCGCAATATTCATTGAAATGCCATCTTCAAGCGCATATTCAACACACTTTCGCGTGCCCTCCATAATCATCCGTTCGCGCTGTATTAACTTTTGATCATGTGGAAAGCCTGATACCCGTTGTTCTCGTGCAGACAACATTAGAGAAGTCAGCCGCTCAAAATACAAACTTGAGTGAACATCCAACACATGGGCATCCTCAATGATCTCCGGCTCAAACAACTGTTCTCTTGAAATGGTACCTTCATGGATAAGCTGCCTCGGGAGCAAGTCGTATTTTTCCATAGGAAACCTATGGCCTTCAGGCAGAGCCTGTACATATTCATTTCGAAATGCAATTCTCATGATTTTTGAAGGAGCTGAATCTGAACTTTAAGAACGGCTCAAAGAAACTTCAACAAAAAAACCCGATCGGATGTTCGTTAGAGGCAGTATATCAAATGTTAGAGGACCATCTGATTTCATGATCATCGTAAGAAATCCTAAACCGGCACCTCCCTTATCAGAAAGCGTATCATTGCTCAATACCTCCAGATATTTTGTTTTTAGCTGATCTGTATCCATGCTGTTCAAACGCTGAATATAGTTACGGAGGTACTCGGTGTCGCTCTCCTCTACAAGGTTTCCGAAGATCAACTTAAAATCATCTTTTCCTCGGACCACAATTAAGAACGCGAGCTGAATTCCCTCTTCATTGACCGACCCATGGCGGTAGATGTTTTGCAATCCTTCAATTAGAATGGAGAATGAACGCTTAACGATGCGTTTGACCTCACCACTGGACACCATCAACTCCTCTACTGCCATCGCAATGCTGTGAATCAGGTCCTGCGATAACGAACCAAAATGACTCAGACAAATGGCCTGCCCGTTTTCTTTATGCGCAGAAATAAGTTGCGAATAAACTTCTTTTAAGGATTTGTCAGCATCGGTATTCACACTCATTCGAATCACACCACTTGTGACAAAGTTATCGCATTAATGTAACATTGCCAGACATTTGCGTAGTTTTTTGATCTGTAGTAGTTACTGAAAGTCGATACACGTACACTCCGGAGTTAAGTTCTTCGCCTTTATACTTCCCATCCCAATACGGATTTTCAGGAGAATATTCATACACCTTATTGCCCCATCTGTCATACACTTCAATAGATACGGAAGCGATGCATTGACCGAAAATACCAAATCGCTGATTTTCCGGCTTGCCACTTGTGCCGTTTGGTGCAAACACTGTAGGGACGTATATTTCACCACAATCTTCAATGACAATTACCTGAACAATTGTTGTTCCTGTACATCCGTCTGAAGTTGTTCCTGAAACGATATAGGATGTGGTTTCTGACGGGGAAGCAACCGGAGATGGACAATCAATACAACTCAATCCGTTTTCCGGTGTCCATGTGTACGTTTCGGCCCCGGAAGCTGAAAGGGTAACACTTTGTCCTGGTCCAATACTGGCAACATCAGGAGACACAGTAAGCGTAAGTGAGCCTGTTGCTATAACATTATTTACGGCAGTCACAGTACATCCTAGCGCATCCGTTATGGTTGCTGTATATGTCCCTGAAGAAAGTCCTGTCACAGAAGAAGTTGAACCACTTCCAGAAGACCATCCATATGAATAAGGTGCTGTCCCACCCGAAGCGTTTACAGTTATTGAGCCAGTGCTTGACCCGCAGTCTGTTGGAGTTACGTCCGATGTAACAGTCAAAGGTGCCGGCTCCGAAATAGTCACCGAAATAGATCCAACACATCCTGCGTCGTCTGTTACTACAACTGTATAACTGCCTGCATCCAAACCTGAAGCAGTTGCCTGAGCACCTCCTGAAGGACTCCAGTTGAATTGATAAGGCACTGTTCCTCCGGTGACATTTACAGTGACAGATCCATCTGATTCTCCGTTGCAAGTCACATCTGTTTGATCCGACACCGTGACTACAGGACCACCTAAGGAATTAACCACCAAGTTCAATGCTGCCGTGCATGCATTGTCGTCGGAGACTGTTACCGTGTAATTCCCTCCGGGAATACTGCTCGCTGTCGAGGTATTTCCTCCGACTGGAGACCACGAATAGTTCAATGTACCCGTTCCACCTGAGGCAGTGACACTGGCTGATCCGTCCGATGATCCGCAGTTGGCAGGCGAAATACTTCCTTGACTGACAACAATTGGTGCAGGTTCAGAAATCGAAAATGAAACAGTGTTGGTACACCCATTTTGATCAGTCACTGTAACAATGTATGCATCAGCAGGTAGCGCAGACTGGGATAAACCTGTCAAACCACCGGGCTGCCATGAATAACTCAAAGTACCCGTTCCTCCAGAACCCGCGACAGAAGCGGCTCCATTGTTGTCCCCGGCACAGGTAATATCCTGTGAAGATACCAGAGAAATATTTGGATCAGGACTCACGTCAATTGTCACAGACAATGTAGCAGAGCAATTCTGATTGTCGTTTACAGTCAGTGTGTAAACTCCAGCAGCCAAATTCGAGATGTTCAAACTGCTCTGCCCACTTGACCAAGAAGAAGATGGGCTAATTCCACCAATGACTAAGATACCCGAGATAGATCCTGTATTTGAAGTACAGGCAGTTGGTGTAACCGTCATACTTGAACTATTGATCAGCAAAGGAGTAACAGCTCCAACGGTATACGGTGAGGATGTCACACTGCAGCCGTATTCATCTGTAGCAGTTAAAATATAGGTATTCGGTAGCAGTCCTGTAACATCAAGGGTTGATCCTCCTGAATTTGACCATGAATATGTCATATTGGAACCTGTAGCAGTAATTCCGCTTATAGTCCCAAGAGTTCCGTTACACTGAACGTCCGTTACCACGGCGGCAGATTCATCCAGGGACGGACCAGGGGCAGTACCAACTGTAATCGGAGCACTGGATACAGTACATCCATAAAAATCTGTCACTGTAATACTATATACTCCTGCAGAAACACCAGAAACATCAAGGGTTGATGCAGTCACACCGTTCCAGGAATACGTGTAAGCAGGTGTACCCCCCGAAGGCACGACTCCGGAAATTGCACCGTCAGAGGCAGTACAGTTTTCATTTGTAATTATTACAGAAGCTATATCTACGGACGGCCCAGGAGTATTTGCTACAGTAATCGGAGCTCCTGATACTGTACATCCTCCGATATCCGTAACAGTGAGTGTATACGTTCCAGCGGAGACGCCACTAAGATCAGCGGTAGTACTTGTAGTTCCATTCCAGCTGTATGTTGGTGAAGAACCTGTGGTAACAATTCCAGAAATGGCACCATCCGCCTGGCTACAATGCTCATCCACAACTGAAACAGAAGATTGATCGATGGTTGGACCCGTATCAACATTTACAGTGTAAGGACCAGAAGAGCTCGTGCAGCTGTTAGCATCCGTTACGGTCAAGGTATACGATCCTGCCGCAAGACCTGAGGCATCCAGGGCCGATCCACCGCTGTTGCTCCAAAGATAATTCAGTCCGGTTCCTGACGCAGTGATGCCTGTTATCGAGCCTGGATCACCCACACAATTGACATTTTGCACAATTACCCCGGAAGCATCAATGATTGGTCCTGCGACACCTGTAAGTGTGTAAGGACCGCTGCTGGCTGTACATCCTTTTGAGTCTGTTACGGTAAAACTATAGGTGCCTGATGCAAGATTTGTGTAATTTACAGTGGGATTTGAAACCCCATTCCAATAATACTGGTATGGCGTTGTTCCTGATGAAACAGAGAGACCTGTAATGCTTCCCGCTGCACTGCAGGTAGGATTCGTCAACACGGCTGTTCCGGTGACCACAGGCAAAGGATTTACTGTTACCGTAACAGGAACGCGGAATGTTCCAGGACAAATTCCAGCATAATAAGTTGTTGTTACAGTCGGAGCTATAGAAGGGGTGTAAGTTAAACCTGTCCCTAAAGACGAGCCTCCGAAAGCACTGGCATACCAGTTTACGGTTCCGGGAAGCGTCCCTGAAGCTGACACTGAAAAAGACGCTGACTGACCTGCACATACTTCTGTATTCACTGCAGTCAAGTTGAAAATCGTCGTTGTATTGCCACTCAATCCTGAAGCACCATTGGTAGCTCCATTCATATTAAATTCAGTAAGATGATCAGAATTTGTGGTACCGGCAGTTCCACCGGAGACATTCTGAACCG
>JBEGVI010000204.1:0-19067 GCA_041178485.1 Bacteroidota bacterium
GCGCTTCCGCAAGCTGATCTTTACTGCCTGTTTCCGTAGCAATGTCGTCCATTGACCATCCATACATAGGACTTCCATTGTTGTCTCCAGTTGCCACGAAATCTTTGTATTCTTTGTTCACACGAAGTTTGATCGTTACATCGGTCGAATTTACTGTTTGATCCTCCGTAAGGTAAGGATATGCAATCCAAGACAAACTTCCGTAAAACTCGCGTTTCGCCGTCGTAGAATTGTTGTCGATGATGTCTTTCAATTTCTCATATGCGTGATTTGAGGCAGATTCTCCCACAGAAGGCACGTATGCAGGGAAGTCATAACCAGAAACAAACTTATTGATTGTTGCTTGATTGTAACTGAATACATAAACCGCATGCATTCCGCCCATGATAGGGTTTCCTACACCATCTACCACATCTGAAGTCGGATTCCAGATCATGTCTGCACCGTTTTCACCACCGAGGAACGAATTCTCTCCAAAGGCCATGTACAAACGAGCTCCGGACTCCAGATCTACAGCATACCCTGGGAACCAACCCATACCCGTACCTGTTCCGTCAGGGTTACCGTTTTTATCCACGCTCAAGCTGCTCCTCATTTCGCCCGGCTTCGCACCTCCTACGTTCAAACTTACATCGCGACCGAGTTCAATCACAGGACAACGCGTCCATTTCGATTTATCGCTGGTAATAACGATGTCCACACTTGGCAGGAAGCTGATAGCAGCATTGTTTCTTGCCGAACCTGGATTGGTTAGATTGTAATATGCCAGCGGCATGAAATCAGCTTGATATCCAACTAATTTGTGCGGTGCAATACCTCCTCCCAGCAATTTAGCAAACAGTTTGTCGTCATCCTGACCTGCTTCATCGCGGTAATTACATGGATTTAGATGTGGTAATCCATCAGGCAAGCAATCAACATCCGGATCTGGGTTGTAGTCACCCGATCTGATCCAGTTCGTTGGGTAAAATGCATCGTTGTCAGGGATAAATGACAACCAGCGTTTTGAGGAATCCGCAAAATCGATCGTCGCATCAATGATATCCGTCGTACGGTCATATTGCGCACCTGAACCAAGGTATTGACGCTGCTGAATCGTAACAGAAATACCCCACTGCGGAATAATCTGTTCGTTATTTTCCTGAATTGTTCGCTCCGATTCAACTGAGTCAATCTTATTTCCACCCTTCGCATCATAGCGATAAATGATCCAGTTCGCTGTATCCACAGCATGTGGAGTAGGTTTCCATGCACTCGGAGTATAGTCTTTGAATTTACATTCAAAGTATCCATTCGCCAAGTTAAGCGGGTCTACTACCTTGATGCCGATCGGACCTTTTCCTAGTTCATACTCCGGATTTTCAACATATCCATTCGCCAAAATTGAATTCAGTGTTTCGGAAGTGAACTCAAGATTTCGGTTCCCGTTTCCATAACCGTCCAATCTTGTAATTCTTGGTGAAGAACCGTACCCAATATTCTGGACTGTACCATCAGCCTCAGGCATTGGATTGTGAGGCACCGCTGCAATTGGGGTAATAGACGTACCGTCATAATTCAATCGAGAAGAAATGTATGGAATCTTCTGTCCATCCAGTGAGAGCGGATCATTCGGATCGTACTTCTTGAACTGGTTGAATGCGTATGCAACTGCTACGTAGTAATACGTTTTGTGATTTACCAGTCTTCTGTTGCCGGATGCAAAAGCATCCTCTGTCATTTGGAATGAATGTCGGATTCCTTCGTTCTCACCATCCACTTTCTCTACTGGAACTGAAAAACCGAGGGCCTCATCAAATTCGAAGTTGATAATTCTTGAAATGTCATTCTCAATGTCGCATTGTGCAACTAGACGTGACTGCGAAGGATCATTAATGTCTGAGATCGCTACATCCGCATTTTTCAACTGGAAGATTTGGTAACCTTCAAATTTGTACACGCGATCCACCGTCGGATCTGGAATGTTGATTTCATCGACTTCCGCATATTTCTCCTGATAGTTATTCGAAGAAGATGGGTTCTCGATCATCAGGATCAATTCATTGTTAAGTTCCTGAATCGTTAATTTCGGAGCATCCGGTGGCGAAAGAATTTTGAAACATGCATCAAACAACGCCTGCGCCTTGGTATCTGCACGCTTCATCGAACGCACGGATGAGAAAAGGTCTCCGTCTGTTCCACGACCGTACACCAAACCAACTGTAATGTTATTGATTGCACCCGGACGAAGGATGAACGGACCTGCAGACTGAACAAAACGACGGTCACCCACAGGGTTGTTGTTTGTTGACTCATCCCAACCAGTAGGGAACAATCCACTCATGTCCTCACCTCCTGTTGCCCAGAAAAGTGGGTCAGATTCACCTGGGAACATGTAGTCTGAAGGAACTGTTGTAACACCTGTAGAACCTTCATACCCCAATCCTCCATAGAACATCTCTGAACCATTCGCCCAAGTACCACTCATGAAGTTGTAGTATTGCGCTGCAGTTGACGGGTCAGTGTATGGGAACTGAGAAGTAGATGTATAATACGTAAAACGACGCATTCCGAATCGCTCATTGTCAATGATTCCATCCGAATATCCGATACCGATGCCTTTGTACACAATACCATCTCCATTGAGTGCCTCCAAAACAGTAGGTACAACCTCCGTGTTCGTAGCGTCATCCAAGTATGGACCTACGTTGTCAATTCCATCGGCATCCTGATACGGTCCTTCGAAAAAGTCACATCCAATAGCAGGTGGGTTTTCTCCATAACCAGGACGTCCACCGTCTGATTCGTCATTCAAATCACCATTGAACATATATCCAAGTCCACGAGACACATCGCAACCGGTGTAGTCATCCGCATAGTTCCCAACGTCCGCATCGAGGTATTGAGAGAAATACGTGTTATACAAAGTTTGCGTACCTCTGTTGATTAGTTCATAGTTGTAGAACGTCATTCGGTTCACCTCATCGTTGGTAGCAAACGCAAATGCCTGCGCCCGAATCTCCATTCCGATAGGATCTCCATTTGTTTCAGTGTGGATGTTTCCTTTGTCGTTAAATACCCACCAATGTGTTTCATCTCCAAAGAGGGAGATACGTCGGTCGATACCGCACTCAATGTCATCACGACCGAGAATGTCATCGTACCACGGGTGGTCACCATCAGCAGGATTATACACACCATCCTGATTTCTGTCATAATATGGTGCAAGGAAATAATCTTGTCCTCTGGATACATCTCCGTGTGCTGGCCATGCATAAATTCTGTTCAATTCATCCGCAGTAGGCTCAGTGATGTCTTCACATCCTTCAGTCGTAATCCCTTGTGAACATTCGAACCACACATTGAAACGAACGATCTCTGCTTTTCTGATCGTGAAAAACTTGTCGTACGCGATACACTGATCCGGATCAATGTTTGCCTCACCAAAGTCACGTACCGCATCGTCACCTACAGGAAGCAATGGATTGTAATTTCCAGTTCCCGGATTCACAGTAAGCGGACCAGGCCAAAAGTCATTCCCCTGGCGGTAACGAAGTGCAGCTAATTTTAACTGACCGTTGACGTCCGTACCCCCCATCCAGAGTGCACCGGCAAAAATAACATGGAGTCCACTTCCTTTTGGAATCTCGTAAGACGCGACACCTGCTGCACGGTTCTGGAACATACTTCCCCCCTGCTCAATCAGTGCTTTCACGTCATTGAACTCAAGAATAAGTTTGGCCGTTGCAGGTGAACAGTTTGCACCTTTCAACGTTGGAGTAACCTTTTTACCAAGATCATTTGGACCCAGGTAAGCCAATGCATTATTGACCCAGGCAAAGCTGGTACCAAGCATTAAGAGTATGAGTTGCTTTTTCATAGGATACATCTAAAAGGTTGTATTAAAAATCAAATTTAACACCCAAACGAATTGTTCTCGGTGCACTGATATTAAATGGATTCTGAATCTTCATTGCATAATAATCTCTGAACGCCTGCTCATCCAACTGGTTTTGGATAGAAGTCTGGTTAGCTGCAGCTGCAAGGTAGCCATCATCATCCCAGTTTCCTGTTGCACGGTATACATTCAGGACATTGAACTGATTGAACAAGTTTACTACACGAACATACACATTCAGGAAGGTAGCTCGCTTCTTCTCTTTCTCTTTGCCAAATTCCATTTCGAACGTACGGTCGAACTGAAGATCAAGACGGTATGACCATGGAAGACGTGATCCATTCAATGTACCATTCAAACCGGCATTTAAGTTACCGATTCCTTCATCCGTAATGAACGTCTGACTTGAATAAGGGGAACCAGAATAGATGTTAGATACTATGTTCAATCCTGTATTCTCCAATACGTTGAATTTTCCAATCACAGGACCATTGTAATCTTTTCCTTCACCATATCTGTAATCCATTGTGATCGCGAATGCATGACGCTGATCGAAATTGTATGGGAAGATTGTTCTCAAGTTAGGTAAACCTGCATTTACAAGACCTGCTGCCGAAGTTGCATCCGAACCTGTTCCGTCAGCAAACTGAAGAGTATAGGCTGCTGTCATACGGATGTTACCGGTACGACGTAAGTCATACGAAATAGTCATCCCCTTCACTGTACCAAAGTCACGGTTACCGAACGTACGGTACGTCGCCGGATAAGCTTCGAATACGTTGATCAACTGAACGTTATTTCTTTGTTCACGGTAGAATGCAGAAATCTTTAAAGAAGATGTTTTCGAAAGCACCTGCTGGAATCCTAGTTCGTAGTCAACCGTAGTTTCAGGTTTCAAATTCGCATTGCTGATGATTGCGCTTCTAGACTGAATAAATTGATATTCAAACGGATCGAAACGGAAACCTGATGTTGGACGCTTGGTCAAGATGTCATAATGCGCAAAGAAAGACGCTTCATCCGAAATCGGGAAAGAGAATGCGATACGCGGCATCACATTCACCTGCGCTTTGTAATCTTCAAACGCATCTGCACTTGGTGTTGTCTGTGACGGATTAAGCAACCAAGGCTGAATACCAGTTGCACCACGAATCACTTTCGGATCCTCCACCTGAATACCATCAGCATTGTACCAGTTGTTACCGATACGGAAACCGTTAATTGCGGAAGGGTTGTTTACATCATTTACATACACGGTGTAGTCGTCGCCCATCGCTTCAGGGATATCTACCCAGCTGTACGTTCCCGGATCGTTCGCAAGCAATTCTTTCGCCTCAGCAACAGTACGCGCGTTGTAGAAAAGATACGGATCCTTCAATACCGGCTGATTCGCATCAAATACATCGACACGAACACCTACGTTGAAAACGATGTCATTGAATGCAAACTTATCCATAAGGTACCCGGCAATGTACGTTGGCTGGAATGCTCCAACAAAACGCTTGTAGTTTCCGTTTTCATCAAATTCATTGAAATACTTGTTGATGTCCGTACTTCCACGAACTTTTTTACCTGTGTGGTCAAAGCCCCAGTAGGATACAAATGAGTTTCCTCCGTTCAACAATTCATCCGGAGAGAACAGGTCAAATGTGTAAATACTTGGGTCGTACTGGTCGATGTCAATGAAATCAGTTCCTGCACCACCGGATGAGATCAACCCTTGACTGTAAAGGTATTCTCTCAAGTTGTAGTCAAAGAACGACTGATTGTCATTGTTTTCCTGACCACCGTATTGTCCTGTACCGGAAGTATATGCATATCCTGAATTCAAACGTTCATACGTAATTGCTTTAAACGAACCGGAATCTGAAATCACACCGCTGTTAAGATCAAGCTCACGGATGTGGAAGTTTGTCAACTGACGCGCAATTGACCAAATTCCCAAAGGACCGTTTGTTCCACCGCCCGTAGTTGTTCCGGAAGTCCATCCACGGTCAATACGTTGTTCCATTTCAAAACCAAATGAAATAGAGTGATCACCTACGTTCACTGAAAAGGAACCTGTACCACGGATCTGATCATTTTCAGTTTTCCCGAAATAGTTGTAAGGTGTTCCGATGTTGCTCCAAATCTGATACACACTGGAAGGAGCATCTCCGTTTCGTAAAGCGTTCCCTTGCTGGATCTGGAAAAGGTTTTCATAGTTCCCTACCGGATCATTTGCATAAATATCATAGTACTGTGTAGTAATCGCTGCCAATGCTGCGTTTGTTTCAGATGGATTAAAGGCAACCTCAATATCTCTGAATCCATTGTGGATATACATTTGTTTGTCATTGTCAAACTCGTAAGAAGGCCTTCTTGTCGTAGTGAAGGTTCCAACGTGACCGTAGTTAAACATGTTGTATCCGTGGTTCGGATCGTACACATCGTCTTTCGTTTTGGAGTAATCCACCATCAACGAGTACACAAAAGACTTCAGTTTTGAAGCACTTCCCTCCTGGTCGTTTGTGAAACGCTGTGTTAAACGTCCAAACACACGCCAGTCAAACGATTTTGTAAATCCAAAGTTTGTAAAGTTCAAAAGTGATCCTCCAAAAGAATAGGCATTCCCCTGGCTGTAGTTCATTGAACCACCGAACGTGAGGTTGGTGGATGGTCCTGTATTTACATCGATCTTAGCCTGTCCTGAAACAGTAGTATTTCTGGCGTTCATTCTCCAAGGCACTTTTTCGAAGTCTTCCATTGACAAGAATAAGGCATTGTGGAACGTACCCTGACCGGTTGATGTCGGACGCAATGGGTTTGCCAGGAGCTCATCACGAGCTTCTTTTTTAATTCTGTATGAACCTCCAGCCAATGGTCGGCCATCCAACTGGTCTGTCAAGTTTGCAGAAACAAGGAATCCAAGACGTGGTTTCACTTTCGCCCCAGTCGAATCTTTTTGCATCCAAAGTGGACCGGACAACATTCCTTCAAAAAGGTTGTACCCGTATTTATCCAACCCAATTACTTTTCCGTCGTACCCATTTGGATCTGCACCATTGATATAAAATCCTGATGTTACAGCCTCCGCAGAACCGAAATATTGAGCTGAAGGTCCACGCGTTGTTACAGAAATGATACCCCCTGTTACGTCACCGTAGTTTGCAGGAACACCCCCGGTAATAACGGCTACCTCTTCAATCGCAGATTTCGGAAGGTTCGAAGATCCTCGAACTTTGATACCATCTATAAAGAAATAGGTTGCGTCTGAACGAGAACCACGAACGGAGATCTCACCTGAGCCTTCGTCGCTGTTTACCCCACCGACTGTCTGCGCAACACCTGCAGCAGAACGAACCGGTAGTCGAGCAATATCATCACGTGTAATCGTCGCACCCGAAGAACCACCATCTTTATCGATCAATGGAACGCGGTACGCCACTACTCTCACCTCCTGCATTTCTTTTGCTTCTTTTGCTTTGGAAAGTGTAAGGTCGTCCAGGAAGGTAATGTTGTCCGAAGAAACAACCACACCTGTCTGGCGCGTTGGCTGATACCCTTCAGCTTCATTCCGAACTTCTACATCGTACGAGCCCGCTCCCACAGAGTTGATCTGAAATTTTCCGTCAAAATCTGTTGTTGCACCCCCTTTAACATTCCCATTCTGGAAAAGGATCACTTTACAAAATGGAATCGGTTGTTTGTTTTCCGCATCCGTTACAGCACCTTTGATAGTACCTAAACCGGTTTGCGAAAAACCATAAGAACTTGTCAACAAGAGACTTACCAGTAAAAAGTTAAGTTTTCGTAACATAAGAATAGTTTATAGTTCGAACTTTCTCTACACAAGAAAGCCCGTAAATATAGAAAAAATCGTGCGGATAAAATTTCATGTTAAAAAATTTTAAACGGATTGTTTCTTAACGTTCCTTAACAAAGGTAGTATGACAAAGTTTAATTGAACAAATGGAAAAAATAATTTTCAAAGCAAAATATACATCTCTGAACTGACTAAAAAATACCTATTTTTCGACATGAATTTCAGGATCGAAAAGCTTCATCATGGAACAACCGAAATCAATTTGCTGCATTATTCAGCATTTGATCCAATGGAATTTACCGACCGACTCACATCCATTGAGATTGAACGACTTTTGGGGTTTACACATCTTTCCAGAAAAAGAGAATTTGTGGCAACACGGATCTTACGAAATGAATTTTTTGGTACTGAGCATATTCATTACGATGCGAACGGCGCTCCTTATATAGAACAGGAAGGATATATTTCGATCAGCCACTCCGACACGACTGCAGCACTTGCATTCAACACCACTTTTCCCATCGGCCTGGATCTGGAAGCAATCTGCGGAAAAGCCAGGCGTGTACATGCCAAATTTCTGTCTGTCGAAGAAATGGATTTATTCGACACGAGTTCTGATGAGCAAATGACCAGATGCTGGAGCGCAAAAGAGTGCCTGTACAAACTTGCCGGACACAAATCGATAGACTTCAGAAGAGACCTTCAACTTTCCCCACTGGATGACGAACGCGCCGTTGGCACAATTCGCTCCGGCGCTAAAGTACGGTCGGTTGAAATTCATACTTTTGTAACAGGCGCATTAATTGTTTCTATAAATGGTACACCGCTTACAGAAAAATAAGATTTTGTCATGGATGAGCGAGCTAAAGGGGGGCATTGCCATGCTCATCGACCCCGAGAAATCTACAGACGGAGTTGCGCTTGAAAAATCGGTACGCGGGGCCCAGGCATGCGGCATCGATGTTTTTTTTGTTGGCGGAAGCACTGTAACTCGTCAGGAACTGGAGGTAACCGTTCAGCGTATTAAAATGTATTCGTCTCTTCCTGTCGTATTATTTCCGGGTTCTTCACAGCAAGTGTGTCAGGAAGCCGATGCGCTGTTATTTTTAAGTCTGATCTCCGGCAGAAATCCGGATTACCTTATCGGTCATCATGTTGCTGCCGCTGGAGAACTCTTTCACTCAACGCTGGAAATCATTCCCACGGGCTATCTTTTGATTGATGGAGGACACCTGACAAGCGTGGCATATGTCAGTCAGACCTCCCCTATTCCAAGAGATCAGCACACTATTGTACGTTCAACGGCAATGGCCGGCATCTTACTCGGGCATCAGGTGATCTACCTGGATGCCGGAAGTGGAGCAGAACATCCTGTGCCAAACGAAATCATTAGCGAGGTGAGCAGACTGGGAACACCGCTCATCGTGGGTGGTGGCATCCGCTCCATAGACATGCTCGCACACGCTCACCATGCCGGAGCAAACCTGGTTGTCATCGGAAACCATTTGGAAGATCATCCTGACTTTCTGCTGGACATTGCATCCTATAAGAAAAACGCTCTTCACACCGTATCATGATCGCGAAAGTTCTGGCAGCCATCTGTTTTGCAATTTCATTTCTGGTTTCGATTGTGCTCTTTACCGGCTACGGAACCCAATACATGGGACCAAAAACTGCCCTGTTCATTTTTCTTATCAGCGGCGGGATTGCCCTTGCACTGAATTTTGCCTCATACAGAACCGGAAAACACGATCCAAAAGTGAACTTCTACTTCTGGTTGGGAAGCATTATCGTATTTATCGCACTGGTTGGAATAATGGTATATAATCACCTCATGGATCAGAAGTGATGAGTTAGGCTGAACGCATTCAATCTAGCACTGCCTTCAAACTCATGTCCATACTTTTAACGCTGTGCGTAAGCGCTCCAACAGAGATATATTGAATGCCTGTCTCAGCGTAGGCCCGTATATTGGCTTCGGTAATTCCTCCTGATGCTTCGGTTTCGAGGCCTGTAGGGATCAATGGCAAAACCTCACGAATTTGGTCCGGCGTGAAATTATCCAGCATGATCCGATCCACGTTGCCCGTTTGCAACACTTCCTCCAGCTCTTCTCTGTTGCGCACTTCGATCTCGATCTTCAGGTCCAATTGGTTTTTAAGGAGATAAGCATTCGCGCGTTCGATCGCTGCCTTTATCCCTCCGGCATAATCAATGTGGTTGTCCTTCAGCATGATCATGTCGTATAAGGCGAACCGATGGTTGTGTCCACCACCGATACGAACTGCCCACTTCTCCATGTAACGGATGCCGGGCGTGGTCTTACGTGTATCCAGCAGCTTCACCCCTGTTGATTCTGTCAGTTTAACGATCCTCGCCGTTTGAGAAGCAATGCCACTCATGCGTTGCATAAAATTCAGGACCAAACGCTCCGTACTCAGAATAGAACGGGAACTGCCATATACCGTAAAGGCAACATCTCCTTTTTTTACATGCGCACCGTCGCGAAGGAACACTTCCAACTTAAGCGACGGATCGAACGTATGAAAAATCTCCTCCGCCAGTTCGACTCCGGCGAGGATTCCATCTTCTTTGATAAGCAACGTAGCTTTCCCCGTAGCTTCCTCCGGAACACATGCCAGCGTTGAGTGGTCACCGGAACCGATGTCCTCGCGGAGTGCGGTCTGTATTATTTCTTTAATCATTTTCTCTTTTCAGAATTAAATTAATCCTTTTCCAGGAGGATTTGCATTTTACTTCCCTCCGCTCCGCAGTATTTGGAATGCTGCGGCGAAATGCTAATCTTGTGCTATAATTCCCCTCCACTTCGATAAACTCAGTGCGGCGCCTTAATCCCTCCCGATGCTCATTTCATTCGATCGGGACAAGTCCCCAAGGAGGGAAACATATATCTTTTTTTTTCACCGTTCCGCAGTATTTGGAATGCTGCGGCGAAATGCTATTCTTGTGCTATAATTCCCCTCCCTTGATCCCTCCCCTAGGAGGGAAAAATCTTTGCTCCTTGTTCCTTGTTCAGTTCTGCAAGCCTTGTTCTAACAAAAAAGGGACACACTCAGGCATCCCTCTTTGAAAATTAATTCGTTCAGATCAACGACACTTGCCTTTGCATTTGCCGCCTTTCTCACACGCTCCTTTGCACTCGCTTTTGGATTTGCATTCGCCGCTACACGCGCCGTCTTTTTCACAATGAGCACCGCCAATGAATTTTCCATCTGAACCAAAGTGAGCCATGCACGTTGCTTTTTCTTCTGGAGTACATCCTTTTTCGTCGCACATTTTAGCACACTCTTCTTTTGTCATTTTCGCACACTCACGCAAATCGCACGGACCAACCATGTATTCACCTTTCATGTGAGGTTCGCAGGTTGCTGCACCGTGACACGCTTTCATGCCTCCTTTGCACTCACCCATTCCACCATGACAGGCTTCCATTTTTCCATGGCATTCCATTTTGCCATCGCACTGCTCCATTTTGCAAGCACCGTATCCTTCTTTACTACCTTCATTTCCACTACCTAAAATCGGAGCGATCACCAAACCAATCAAACATGTCAACTTGATCAGTATGTTCATTGATGGACCTGAAGTATCTTTGAATGGATCTCCAACTGTATCACCGGTTACTGCTGCTTTGTGCGCATCAGAACCTTTGTATGTCATTTCACCATTGATCTCAACTCCTGCTTCGAAAGATTTCTTTGCGTTGTCCCAAGCACCTCCGGCGTTGTTCTGGAACACAGCCCAAAGAACACCTGATACTGTAACACCAGCCATATAACCACCCAACATTTCAGAAACCAACTTCTTTGATTCTGTATCAAATCCATAAATAGTCAATCCTAACAAAACAATTGCAATGGGGAAACCGATGGTCAAAATTCCCGGCAACATCATCTCTCGCAAAGCAGCTTTTGTAGAGATCTCAACACATTTACCGTATTCGGGTTTTCCAGTACCTTCCATGATCCCCGGGATCTCACGGAACTGACGACGTACTTCGTACACCATATCCATTGCAGCCTTTCCAACTGAGTTCATAGCCAACGCAGAGAACACAACCGGTATCATACCACCAACAAAAAGCATAGCCAAAACTGGAGCCTTGAAAATATTGATCCCTTGAATCTCAGTGAACGTTACATAAGCAGCAAATAAAGCCAATGAAGTCAATGCTGCCGAAGCAATTGCAAAACCTTTACCTGTTGCTGCAGTTGTGTTACCAACTGAATCCAAAATATCTGTACGTGTACGCACCTCTTTCGGCAATTCGCTCATTTCAGCGATACCACCTGCGTTATCCGAGATCGGTCCGAATGCATCGATCGCCAACTGCATCGCTGTAGTAGCCATCATTGCAGAAGCTGCTAATGCAACACCGTAAAAACCTGCTAATGCATAAGAACCCCAGATCGCACCTGCGAACAAAAGAACTGTAGGAAATGTAGAGATCATACCAGTTGCTAAACCAGCAATCACGTTCGTTCCTGCTCCGGTTGAAGATTTTTGAACGATCTTCAATACCGGTTTTGTACCCAATCCTGTATAGTATTCAGTAACCGAAGAGATAGCACCACCAACGATCAAACCGATGATCGTAGCGTAGAATACACGCATTGAAGAGATCTCTTTCGATCCTTCTCCAAAGAAGCTCATATTCATTTTTGCAGGCAACATGAATTGAACCAATGCAAAACATGCTATCGCAGTTAAAATGATTGAAACCCAGTTACCAATGTTCAATGCTTTTTGAACTTGTGCTTCTTTCGCATCGTTACTGCTGATCTTCACCAACATTGTTCCAACGATCGAGAACAAAATTCCGAAACCTGCAATAGCCATTGGCAACAAGATAGGTCCGATACCATTAAATGCATCAGCGATCGCACCGCCATTGTCTTTGATCACATAGTTACCAAGAACCATCGCAGCCAATACAGTTGCAACATACGAACCGAACAAGTCAGCTCCCATACCCGCAACGTCTCCTACGTTATCACCTACGTTATCTGCAATCGTAGCAGGGTTGCGAGGATCATCTTCAGGAATACCAGCTTCGACTTTACCAACAAGGTCAGCACCTACGTCCGCTGCTTTCGTATAAATACCTCCACCAACACGTGCAAACAACGCAATCGACTCTGCTCCAAGGGAGAATCCAGCCAATGTTTCCAATACGATCGTCATATCTTCTGTATTCGTCCAACGACCATTCATGAAAATCTGGAAGAAGATGATGAAGAATGCAGTCAGACCAAGAACAGCTAGACCAGCTACACCAAGACCCATTACAGTACCACCTCCAAAAGAAACTTTCAATGCTTGTGGTAAGCTTGTACGAGCAGCCTGGGTTGTTCTTACGTTCGTTTTCGTAGCGATCTTCATCCCCATATTACCTGCCAACGCAGAAAATACTGCTCCAAATACGAACGCAACTATTATTAATAAATGTGTTTTTACACCGGGTAAAAAAGTAATTCCGGCCAGAACAACACTCGCTACAAGTACGAAAATTGCCAGTAGTCGGTACTCAGCTTTCAAAAAAGCAAGTGCTCCTTCGTAGATGTAATCAGAAATTTCTTTCATTTTGCCATCTCCAGCATCTTGTTTGAGTACCCAAGACCTTTTAATCCACATGAAAAGTAGACCAATCACTGCCATAACTATCGGCACATAAATCATCATTGACTCCATAAAGTTAAGTTTGCATAAAATTTTGTCGGGGGCAAAAGTAGAATTTTGGTTGTATTTGTGCAAGTGTTTTTTTCAGACAAAAGACTTCAAGACAAAAGACCGCTTCGCTCAAAGACAAACAGGGTTGATTCCGACAAGACAGACTTCCCTCCTTGGGGAGGGATTGAGGGAGGGGCTTCCCTCACCCCTAAAGATGCGGCTGCACCATCGAGCGCAATTGGTTCAACTCGATCACGCCACTCTGGCGCCAGCAGATCTCGCCGGACTTGAACAAAATGAATGTCGGAACACCGCGGATCTTGAATTTTGCGGCTGCTTCCTGGTTCTTGTCGACGTCGATCTTGAGGATGCGTACTTTGTCACCTAGCTGGTCTTTCAACTGATCCAATACGGGTGCCATCATTTTACATGGGCCACACCAGGTGGCGTAGAAATCTACCAGCGTTGGCGTAGGTGATTTGACGATGTCTGAAAAGGCGGACATAGGAGTTTCATTTTATTTATGGAATTCAGGAACAGGAAATTTGGTTTTTCCAACATACCGTTTACTTTTCGATGGCGAGGCGCTCGATCTTGTGGTCTGATCCGGTTTTTTTGAATTGCAGGGTAACACGGAACATTTCTCCTTTGGAATCATACGAACCTACAGCCATCGTTTCGTCCGCATTCTCTTTTCCTTTGTAGGTAAACTTAAAGGAGGTGACCGGTTTTTTTTGAAAAAAATCCTTGAGCACCATCGTTGCCTGGCTCTGGCTGTACACAGCTTCTTTTCCCAGAATATTCACAAGAAACTTCTCCTTTCCAAAGGCAGTGATGTCTGCCGCGCTGGCACTGTTGAAGGCTTTTTCTACGGCAGCGTAGGGAACTTCGGTTTTTCCGCTGAAAAGAAGGATAAGTGTGGTAAAGGCAATGTAGAAAAAATGCATGTGTATGTTCCTTTTGACTCGGGTGTCAGCAAATATTGTACCAAGACCTTCGCTGATTCTTCAGGCATCGAACAAGAACCTACCCTATTCATGGTGGTACGATTCCCCGCGTATAATTGTAAATGCACGGTACAGCTGTTCGAGAAAGATCATGCGTACCATCTGATGTGAAAAGGTTAAGCGTGATAGACTCAGTTTGCCATTTGCACGGGCATACACCTCATCGGAAAACCCATAGGCCCCGCCGATGATAAATACGAGTGTACGCACTGACCGGTTCATGTGCTCCTGTACTACACCTGAAAATTCCAGAGACGAATATTCTTTGCCACGCTCATCCAGCAAAAGAACGACATCACCGGCTGC
Source organism: Bacteroidota bacterium (assembly GCA_041178485.1). Lineage (GTDB taxonomy): Bacteria > Bacteroidota > Bacteroidia > Flavobacteriales_D > Crocinitomicaceae > M0103. The sequence continues at coordinate 14,687 of JBEGVI010000204.1, forward strand.
AATGCGGCTCAAAAACTCTTTGCCTTCGGCTTGTTTCAACTGTGCCTTCGCTAACCCGGATGCATTCTTCACATCGGGCAACTCGATGCGCTCGATGCTGCAGTAATGCTTCAAACGGCCCGCGTATTCTTCTTCTCCCGCGATGAGAAAAGATTTGGAGGTTTTGCCGATACAGATGAATTTTATTTTCATTCCGCGAATTTAGGGGATTTTGAGATTTTGGACTTCAGGACTTCAGGACTTCAGGATTTTAAGACTTTAGGATTTTAAGACTTTAGGACTTTGGATGTTAAGGCGCTTTGTACTGAAATGATTATTTTTGAAGAAACAAGCACATGGCGAGCGGCAGACCAGAAGAGTTTCTCATAGACCGGAACTACGAGTTCTTTACGCCGATCGATATCATGGCGACCTTTGCAGGGATTGTGGTCATTTCCATACTGGTCTATCTAAGGATGCGTGCAAATGCAGACAAGCCCTACTACAGGTATTATGCACGTGCTTTTTATTTCAAGATGTTTCTGGCTGTAGCCAACATTACCTTTTACATAGTAAAATACGGTGCGGGAGGAGACTCTATCGGATTCTGGGACGGCGCGGTGAAATTGAACAACCTTTTCTTTTACGACCCCGTCTATTATTTCAAGGAGATCTTCGAAGTGGGATTTGAGGGGGTTCGAAGTCCTCATGTGCATTTCAATTCGGAAACAGGGTATCCGGATGGCCACATCTACGAAGAAGAATCCTCCTTCTTTGTCAGTAAGGTGGCTTCCTTTTTTGGATTCTTCACCTTCAAAGGCTACATCCTGATGTCGATCATTTTTACCTACATGACCACCAACATCTCGATGCGCCTCTTTGAATTCATTCGAGAGTACAAGCTCCATACAGATCAGCACCTTGCCCTGGCCATCTTTTTTATTCCCTCCCTGAGCTTCTGGTGTGCCGGTATCTCCAAAGATACGCTGATGTGGTGGGCCGTCTGTTATTTCATTGTGAATGTTTTCCGGATCATCACGCCGGAATCTGACCATTCCTGGCGGAACTGGACAATGGTGTTCATTTCTGTCTATTTGATGTTAAAGGTACGCTCGTTTATGCTCGTAACGGTGCTGGTGCCCCTGCTCTACGCCTACAGTGCACGGATCGGAAAAAAATACGGCGCCAAAAGTTTCGAACGTACCGGAATCCGAATTCTTTTTGCCGGACTCGGGCTTGCCGGCATCCTGATCTTCTTTCAGACCCCTATCGCCAAAGGATTCATTGATGAAGCCGCGGTCATCCACCAGGACATGACTACCAATAAATCGTACACCGGTGCCAAATACAACCTGGAAGTAACGGATTATTCTCCCGCGGGCATGGTCAAGGCCTTCCCCGCCTCGGTAGTGGCAGGGTTTTTCAGGCCGTTTATTTGGGAGGCTCTTTCATTTTCTTTTATTTTCGACGGGATTCAAGGTACAGTGCTCATCTATTTCATGGTACGCTTCCTCTTTCACCACCGTTTCCGGAAACGGATTGCACACATTCGTGACAATGAGATCCTGATCTATGGCTTTTTCTTCGCGCTCATCCTTGCCTTTTTTGCAGGGTTTACCTCTATCCTCTTCGGGGTATTGGTCCGTTTCAAAGCGCCGGTGCTGCCTTTTCTGGTGCTCGTACTTACCGGGCACGTGAAGTGGGAAGAGAAAAACAAAGGAGAAAAGAGCGAGGAGGAGAGAGCTGTCCTCGATACATCCCGACTGCGCCGGGACACTCGGTCAGCGGATGAATAAAATGCTCGAGAACAATTCCCTTCGGGCACTCCTGATACGCTGCCCTCGATACATCCCGACTACGTCGGGACACTCGGTCAGCTGCTGTTGGCTGAAATGTAATCGATTGGCTCACCGAAGGTGAGGCTGTGAAAAGGTGATCGAGCGGATCGCCGACGGTGAGACGTATCGAGAGCACCACCCTTCGGGCACTCGGTCAGCTGTCATACTGTGAGGGTGATCGCGATGCCCTGAGTTCATCGAAGGGAGTGGATCACCGATGGTGAGACGTATCGAGAGCACCTCCTTCTGGGCACTCCTGGTGCACCGCTCGATACATCTTGTGCGCTGTCCTCGATACACCCTTCGGGCACTCGGTCAGCTGTCATACTGTGAGGGTGATCGCGATGCCCTGAGTTCATCGAAGGGAGTGACTCACTGAAAGTGAGGCGTATCGAGATCACCGTATTATGGAAACTTTCATCGCCTGCTTCTGATCCCCGGCGCGGAGATTGAGGTAATAGAATCCGTCGCTAAGTGACAGCGAACTGATGGGATAATCGTAGTACCCCGGCTGGAGCAATGCGCCGGTTTCGAGGCTTCGAACTGTTCGGCCGCGCTCGTCGTCAAGTGAAAGGAATACTTCTGCTTCCTGGGAAACGTAAATCCTGACCGTGAAATCTGAAGATACGGGATTCGGGAATACGGGAAGCAGGACAATGGATGTACCCTCTATGTTCTGACAAACGGTGTTGTTGTCGAGCGCTGTTTCGGCATTGGCATAAATGTCGTAAGCCCTTCCGGCAAGACAAATGTAGGATTCAATGTTGTCCTGATCTGTAAAGATGGAGGTCGGCATGGCGCTGAATACGTAGATGGAATCTTCGGTAGGTTTGAGTGAGCCGTTCCAGGTCTCATTGAATAAAAGGCCTTTGTTGGTCTCTACCACAAAATCAGCAGTGGCCAAGTCAACGGTCCCTACGTTCTTCAAACGCACTCCCATGGTGTACCAGTTGCCATTTTGCTGCAGGAATAGTTGCGTTACTTCCATGTCCAGACGCGGCTGACGGATGTATACCTGCTGTATGCTAGTATCCAGACACCCACTTGAATTCAGGGCGATCAGCATCACGTCTATGGTTTCATCCTCCCATGCAGCACTGTAGGTGTGCTCCGGAGAGAATTCGGTGGACACTGCTCCGTCTCCAAAGGTCCAGAGGGCAATGGAGCCCGGATTGGAGGTATTTTCAAACTGAAAAGGCTGGCCAACCGCGACAACTCCGGTTCCGGTCGAAAAGGACGCGTTGAACTGTTCGTTCACATCAAAAAACTGATTGGTTTGAGCCGCACACCCCTGGGCTGACCACGTGTAGAGTTCTGCCTGTTGCTGACCCAGCGCCGTTACCATCCACGCACTCTGTGCTCCGTATAGGGTGTCAGTTTGGTTAACGATCCACATCGTTGAATCTACAGCGCCCATAGGAACTGAAGAACTGTTTTCCAAAGTCAGGTAGGAATCCACACACGCTGCGCCGAGTTGCATGGAAGCTAAGGGCAACGCGTACACCTCCACATTCTGAATAGACATGGCTGCACACTGATAGAGATTGGTGACCTGAAGCGTTACTTCATTGATCCCGTAATCGGCATAGGTATGCTGCGGATTTACCAGGATGGAACTTGTGTTGTCTCCAAAGGTCCAGAGGTATTGGGAAGATGGCTGCGTCACAGAAGAATTCAGGAACTGGATCGGCGTTCCCTGACAGGTGCTTTGAAACACAAAATTGGGCTGTGGGGAAGGATCGATCTGCACTGTTTGTGTCAGACTGTCTTTGCACCCATTGAGGTCGGTGACCACCAGTTTCACATCATAGCTGCCGACCTGCTCAAAAATCCGGTTAGGGATCGGTATGTTAGAGGTGTTGTAGCTCCCTGTCCACGGCATACCAAAATCCCAGGAGTACGCCGAAAGAGAGGCTCCTCCCTGCATCGAGGCATTGCTGAACTGCACTTCCTGGTTCTGGCAATGGCCAACAAAACTGAACTGAGCCGCAGGATTGGCAAACACTTCGATCGTATCGTAGTGGTAAGCTCCACAGCCCCCGACCGACTGCACATACAATTCAACGGGATAGATTCCCGGCAAAGGATAACTATAGTTTATATTCTGGCCCGACAAGACCGTACCGTTGCCCATGTCCCACTGCCACTGAGCCACAAAATCACTGCCCACGCCTGAACTCTGATCGTTTACAGGAGCCACAGTATTATAGCAATGTGCCAGAACTGAAAACTCCGCTAAGGGTGCGGTGCCAACGTTGGTAATAAAAATAGTGTCTCTTGCCAGGCAACCGTTGACATTGATGCTCTCCAACCAGTAATTTCCCGTTGGACCAACAGGAAAGGTAGACTGCGTAGATGGTGCATTTCCCTGCCATGCATAGCTGACGGTTTCAGAGGCACCCACTTGTAATGCAAGAAGATTTGCGGTGCACAATGAGGTATCATTGCCCAAAGTTGCTGAAAACTCATAATTATCAATAGAAAACGTAAAGGGGCCACTGTTCTTGGAGCAACCATATCCGTCAAAAACAGTAACGCTGTACGTGCCTGGCGTTGTGATTGCA
>JBEGVI010000205.1:0-9136 GCA_041178485.1 Bacteroidota bacterium
CCAGAATTCTTCCTGCAAGTGAAATGTCCTTTGTCTCGATTTCAATTCCAGCAGGTTTCGTAAAGGCCTGTACGATAGGTAAAAAAGAATGAGTTGCCAGGGCCGGTGCTTCGTCGGTAAGGGTATAATAGATCTTTGAGTTAGCGTTCATGCAAGAATATTTATAAAATAAATAAGTATTTTTTATACAACGTTGCCAAAGATACTTATTTCAGCAAATAGATAAAGGAAAGTTCTGAACTGAATACTATTCTTTTACACCTGTTTCAGAAAAGCGATCATCTTGTCCAAAGCTCTTGCTCTGTGACTTTGACCATTCTTCTCCGACAATGTCATTTCCGCGAAAGTGCGCGTGGAGTTTTCAGGAATAAAAATCGGGTCATACCCAAAACCATCTGAGCCTGCACGAAATGTTGCAATATGTCCATCTACGGTACCATCAAAAAAATGCTGCTTTCCGTCCCAGTAGAGTGCGATGCTCGTTCGAAACCGAGCACGTCGGTCATTCACATGAGCTAACTTTTTTAGTAACAGGGCCATGTTTGCCTCGGGATCCTTTGCATCTCCTGCATATCTGGCGGAATATACTCCTGGTGCTCCATTTAGTGCGTGCACCTCCAGGCCGGTATCGTCTGCAAAACAATTCATTCCAAAACGTTCGTAAACAAAAGAGGCTTTTAACAGGGCATTCCCTTCCAGCGTTTCTGCTGTTTCAGGGATTTCCTCGAGTAACTGCAAATCGGAAAGTGTGAGCAGTTCGATATTGTCGGGCAAAAGAGAGCGGATCTCCTTCGCTTTATTCTCGTTATGACTTGCGAAGATCAGTTTCATGCGATGGTTTTAAAAAGTTGATCGTAGTGGGATTTGTTCGCTTCCACCGAGAATTTTTCTAATATGGTTTGCCGCCCTTGTTTACCGAGTTCTTCGCGTAATTTCACATCCGTTAAAAGCAGCTCAAGCTTTTCTTCCCATTCTGCTGTAGTGGAGGCTAAATACCCATTTTTACCGTGTTCAATGATGGACGTGTTGACCCCAACGGGTGACATGACTGTCGCCATTCCAAGCGACATGTATTGCAATCCCTTGAAACCACATTTCCCTTCTGACCAGATGTCGTGCTGAAGAGGCATGACGCCGATCTGAATTCTGGATAAGTCTTCGATCTCTGTCTCTTTTTGCCATTTAACAAAGCGCAGTGAGTCCAATTCATACCCTGGATCCTCGTTGGAAATTACTACAAACTCGAAGGAGTGACGTTGTTCAAGTCTCTTCACTACCGGAATCAGTTCATCGAGGTATCGCATGGTGGTATGCGATCCGGTCCAGCCGATCACTGGAGGAAGCACATGATGGTTGACCGCAATATTATGGTGGTGAGCCGTATCTATGGTCGTTGGAATGATCCGAACATTCGAATTGTATTTTCGTGCATAACTGGCAAGGTATTCATTCCCTGCAGATATACTATGTGCCCATTTCATGCAATAGTTGACTTTCCAATAGGCTTTTACCCAATGATACCGAGCATTGGTTTCGCTGTAGTTTGGCAGCCAGATGGCATCATCGAAATCGTAGATGTACTTTCTTCGAAGAAGTTTGGCAATGATCCACTCAAAAATTGGTGGACCGACATGGGCTACTTCACGGTGTATGAAGAGCAGATCCGTTTTACGAAGTTTAAACAGTAACCCGAAGCGCTTTACGAAGCAAGAGGCAACAGTGCGTGCTTTAAGGAAATATTTCCCTTCAAGATAAAGGGTCTGCCAGGACGTGTAATCGTAAAAAGGGTGAATTTCAAGTTCGTAGCCCTGGTCCTTTAAGTGGCCAAAATACTGTTCGAACCGAAACCGTTGGGAAGGTGCACTTCCTTCGGGATACGGAACCAGGAAAACGATCTTTTGGGCCATCAAGTACAAAGTTAGAAATCCGCCTCTGACTTTTGGATCAAGAGGTTATATACTTTGGCATAACGTTCCACTCCTGCTTCCAGTCCATAGAATTCTTTTGCACCGCGCGTGGTTTCTGATCGGTTGAATGATGCTTCGACCAATCGCGTTAAATCAGGAGGAAATTCTTTTGCAGATTCCAGCGCAACACCGCTTTTATAGGTGTTCACAACCAATGCTGTATCTCCTACTCCGGTGTTGCAGATCAACGGAATTCCCATGGCCATCAATTCTCCTTGTTTCGTTGGTGAGGATGCTTTTTTGGAGTAGGCAGGCAGAATAAAAAATACGGACAGCTCAAACAACGAAATGTAGACAGGCACTTCGGAATGGATGCAACTCTGGACGAAAATATCCGAGCGGTCGATACCATGGGTTTTTGCTGTGTTATGAATAAGCTCCGGATTGTCCCCTGTTACGAAGAGAAAGCGCCAGTTGTCATCTTGTTTCTTCAGGGATTTGTAAAGCTCTAACATCTCATCGAGCATATACCACGTCCCCACTGAACCAATGTAACCCAGAATTCTTTCTCCTTCTGCGATGCCGATTTTCTCACGAAGTGTTTTCTGAACCTCAGGATCAATTTGGTTTGGGTCAAAAAGTGTCAAATCTGCACAACACGGAATCACGGTAATTTTTTCAGTTGGAACAGACGGACAAATATTCTCCGTAATTTCTTGTTTCCCATTGTGCGTGAGCGAAATGATATGATCCGCCTCTTTGAAAAATTCCTGCTCCTTTTTTTTGAAGTATCTGTATACAGTTCTGAATATGCGATTTTTTAAATCCCAAATCTTCCCATCGATTCGTTCATCGGCCCAGAATCCTCGCATGTCAAAAAGAAAGGAAACACTCTTCGTTCGCTTTAACCGCAATCCGACAAGTGCTGCGAGGTAACTTCTACAGTGTACAACAGAAAAGTTATGCTGCCGATGCAATTTCAATGCTGTTCTTCTCATTCTGGAGATATCAAAAAGGGTAGAAAGAACGGGGGGTTTTTTCGTGTAGGTAAGTGGATGCCAAATGATTCCCGATTCATCACAGATTTGTCTGATCTTATCTTGAAACAAATCAAAACGATCTGCTTTTTCAAAGCTGATCAGATGAAACACATAGCCCTTCTTCGACAGTTCCCTCAAATAGGGTAGTACTTGCGATTGACCGAGTGGATCCGTCATTCCGTCATAAGACAAGTAGAGTATGTTTATTCTTTGTTCCATGTTCCGCTCACATCCATTCTTCAAACCACATTTCAAACATCAGCAGATACCAGATCTTCACATCGAATTCTTTTTTACCGTTCAAAAAATCTAATTTCAACCTGCGTACATATTCAGGTGAAAACAAACCTTCCCGTTCTATGCGCTCATCCGACAAATAGTCTTCCAGCAATGGACGCAAGTCTGCACGCAGCCAGTCTGCAATAGGTATCGCAAACCCCATTTTGGGTCGGTCCATAACTTCTTTTGGTATGTGTCGATGGACGATTTCCTTTAGAATGTATTTCTTCACTCCATTTCTGTACTTCAAATCGTCCGGCAATTGAGCGGCCCATTCGATGATGTGCTGATCCATAAAAGGTTCTCTGCCTTCCAGACTGGCGGTCATCGTTGCACGATCGACTTTTTGCAGGATGTCATCCACCATGTATGTCGTATAGTCGATGGCCATCATGTACGACAGAGGGGAGTAATAAGCATCTTTGAGTTCTTTCGATTCGTAAGCAGTGTAAAGTGAAGTATATGAGGATTGCATCAACGCATCCAGCTGTTCGGGAGCATATTGTGTACTCAAACTTCGCATGATCTTCTCTGGCGACGGATCGCGAAGGATGCCTTTCAATTTTTCGTAGCGGTTATGAAAATTATATCTGTTCTTTAGCACCGGAATCTTATCCGCCGGGATGAGGTCCATGCTTCCTGCAAGCGACTTCCGAACAAGGGAAGGCAACGTAGCAATGCGTTTCCCATGGCGCATCAGGTAATCATACCGATTGTACCCAGCAAAAATTTCATCTCCACCGTCTGCACTCAGGGCTACGGTTACATGTCTGCGCGCCATTAAGCTTACCAGAGTCGTTGGAATCGCGCTGCTGTCTCCAAATGGTTCATCGTAATGGTACGGCAGACGCCCGATGAGCTCTATCGCCTCTTTTTGAGTACATGCGATCTCGGTGTGATCTGTTCCCAATCTGGAAGCAATTTCTTTTGCAAATGGAGCCTCATTCAGACCCATATCCGGAACAGAGATCGTAAAGGTTTTCAGTTTCTCTGAACGGTCCTTTTGTAACAATGCAGCCACTGAAACACTGTCATAGCCTCCACTAAGGAATACGCCGACAGGAACATCGGCCACCATACGGTAGTTGAATGCTTCTGTTAAAATGCGCTCCGTTCTGTCTGTAAATTCTTTTTCAGAATATTCCAGTTTCGGGCGGTTGTAAGCATCATACACATTCCAGTACTGGGTTTCCTCCATTCTTTCTGAATCAAGATCGAAGGTCAGAAAATGTCCCGGGCGCAACTTTCGGCAATGTCTGAAAATACAATGTGGCGTCGGAACATTCCCGAATTGCATGAACGCAGCCACAGCAGAAGGATCCAATTCTTTCTGGAAATGAGGGTGCGCATGAAAACTCTTCAATTCTGAAGCATACATGAGAAGCCCGTCTTTTTGATAGAGAAACAAAGGTTTGACCCCTGCTCGATCCCGAGCGGCAAACACACGCCGTTTTTCAGTATCAACGATCACCAGAGCAAACATGCCCCGAAAGCGATCAAGACAATTGTGCCCCCATTCGGCATACGCATGTAAAATGACCTCAGTGTCCGAGTTTCCATCAAAAGAATGCCCCAGTTTTTCGAGGTCTGATCTGATTTCTCTGTAATTGTAGATCTCTCCGTTAAATGTGATCCAGTAGTTCAGCCAGTGCATCGGCTGTTTGCCAAATTCACTCAGATCGATGATCGAAAGTCTTCTGTGTCCTAAACCGATTTTTACATTGCCTAGATGAAATTCTTCAGAATCGCCCCCGTCCGGTCCGCGATGATGCAGCTTCTCGGACATCAGTTGAGCTGTCCCATCCGGAGTTCTGGAACGATGATCCACATAGCCTGCTATCCCGCACATGACACGAAGGTAAGGTAATTCAATTTATTTTTACGTAGAATATTGAATGACGAAGATTCGTGTTTATCCTTCGCCGAAAAGTAGTTTTTCGAGTTCTTTTTTCATCTGCTGTAATTCAAGCAATGCTTCTTTTTGATTGTAAATCAGGAATAGATAGCGGCGTTTTTGCCCCGTACGTTTAAAATAATGGGCAAATCGGTGCGCGAAAAATCCAGACACGGGAAGGGAGCACGCATAAATTAAAAGCATCCACGAGGCGGGATGTAGGGACCATTTAACCAGTTCGATCCAGCCAAAATAAGTGAGCGGATAAAGAATTAAGCTAAATAAAATATTCAGAGCGGCATGGTATTCAATGAATCGCGTAACTCTAGGAACGACCAGATCAATGAATTTGTACGTAAGGTAATTATGGATCAATCCAAAAATAAAAAAGGGCATGCCCAATAACAGGAAGAACAAAGAAAAACTAAGCTGCATGAGATACAGGCGCGAACGAAACCTCCGGCTGATGAAGTCGGAATGGATGGCGAGATTTTGCTTCTGCCACTTGATTTTCAGAAGAAGTTCCTGCACTTCCTTCACACGATAAGGGCGAAGCAATTGCAACTCCTCGATCGAAGAATTGATCACTTTCATCAATTGAGAACCTTTATCAATGGATTGTGCTTCCTCTTTGGTTCGCAGTACCTCGTACAATTCTTTGACCAGGACTTCTTGTTCATCGTTCTCAACCGTAACAAGTACCCGCTCCAGGTGTTCCCGAAAACGAGCCGTCAATTGCTTTGATGCAAGGGAATTGTTCTCATTATATGCGCTCAGATGATCGGTAACGTTCATGCCTTTTCCTACCGTAACCATTACAGAACTGCGGAACTTTTCTGGCTGTGAATAAAACAATCCAACCGGGATTACTTTCAGATCGAGTTTGCCATGGTTTCGTTTTTCAGCCTCAAGGGCGATGCGCGCTGTACCAGATTTCAGTTCACGAAGTTTAAGTTCAGGAATGCTTGTTCCTTCAGGAAATATGACCAGCGTTTTTCCTTCTTCCAGGATGCGATAACAGGCTTCAAAAGAATCTGAATTTGATACGCCCTGTGTACTGCCGTCAGTTCTTCGATTGATGGGAATCATGTTTAATTTTCCCAGAAGCCATTTTTTCAGGGGAGAATTAAAAAAAGTGCTTTTAGCCATGTAATAGATAGGCTCACGGCACACATGACCAATCAACCAGGCATCCATAAGCGTGTTGGGATGATTGGCAATAATAATCTTCGGTCCCGTATGTTCAAGATGAGCAATGTTGCGCACCTTTACGGACCGGTAATAGATCCGTATGCTGATTCCAACAATGAACTTAAGAAGGTAATACATATAGCGAGATGTGAAAGTTATGAATTCCCGAGGAAAGAAGTTCACTCAAGCGCTTCATTTTGTATTTTCGCCTGCGTGAATAAAACGACGGCATACCTGAATAGTAATGATGGAAGCAGCATGCTTGCGCTCGGAGAAAAGGACCGAATTCGAATATCCGGTAAAGAATCTTTAGAAGCACTGGAAGTATTTCTTTCACGCAACGAAGGAAGCTACCGTTTTGGCATGTTAAGTTATGACTTGAAAGATGCACTCCATGGGCTCAACTCTGACAATCCTGATCTAATTCAGGCACCCCATTTGGTCTTTTGGGTACCCGAATGTGTCGTTCGCATGGATCATGAAAATTTTGAGTTTCTTTCCGGAGAAAAAAATGAAGCGACGCTGGAACTCATCACTGAAATTCTGGAGGAAGAAACCAATACCAATTACCATCAGCATGGCTTTCGTTTTGAACCATCGGTTTCAAAAGAAGAGTACCTCGAAACAGTCCTTAAGCTAAAAACACATATTCAGAGAGGTGATATTTACGAGGTCAACTATTGCCAGGAATTTGTAGCAAAGGAGGTAGAACTGCCAAACCTATGGGACACCTATTTCAAGTTAAATCATCTGACGAGAGCACCCCATTCTGCCTTTGTGCAGCTAGATGAATTTGCTTTGTTTTGCGGAAGTCCGGAAAGATTCCTTCGAAAAAAAGGTACACGCCTGATTTCTGAACCCATTAAAGGAACAATGCGGAGGTCTGAAAATGAGGATGAAGACCAATTGCTGAAAGAAAAGCTGCGAAACGATCCCAAGGAGCGGTCGGAAAACATCATGATTGTTGACTTGGTGCGAAATGACCTCTCCCGAATTGCTCAAAAGGATTCTGTTGAGGTGGAAGAATTATGCGGCATTTACACCTTTGAAACCGTTCATCAGATGATCTCTACGATAGCATGTGAAGTAAACCCGGAGTTGAGCCTGACCGATATTCTAACTGCAACCTTTCCTATGGGTTCTATGACGGGAGCACCAAAACGCAGAGCGATGGAATTGATAGAAGAATTCGAAAATTTTCAACGCGGTTTTTATTCCGGGTCGATTGGATACATTGACCCGGCCGGAGATTTTGATTTCAATGTCGTCATTCGAAGCTTACTTTACAATTCCCATCACAAAGTGCTTTCCTGTTCAGTGGGCAGCGCCATTACCATACAGTCTGACCCCGAGCTTGAATACGAAGAATGTCTGGTGAAGATCAAACGGATCATTGACGGCATCAATGAGTAAACTTCAGGAACATGTCGCTGCCTTTTTGTCTAACTTCGGTGTAGAACGCTGTTTCGTAGCCTGCTCCGGCGGAGTGGATTCTATGGCCATGCTTCATGCCCTCTATCAATCTGGAAAACCGGTTCATGCCTTGCATGTAAATTACGGGTTGAGAGGAGATGACTCGGATGCAGATGAAGCATTGGTGAGGTCGTTTTGTGATCAAAAGTCCATACCCCTTAGTGTGTTAAAACTGAATTTGAAAGAACTGCTTGAAACAGACAAAGGAAACTTGCAGGCCCGTGCCAGGGAGATCAGAAGGTCTTTTTTCCTTGAACATATCGGACATTCAACAGATGGGATCTTTCTTGCACATCATTTAGACGATCAGATCGAAACATTTTTTCTAGCACTTTCCAGAGGAGGTGGACTGCGTGCTTTAGCTTGTATGGCGGATAAACGGGATTATTTTTACCGCCCTTTCCTTTTGTTTAAAAAGCAAGAAATCCATTCCTATGCCCTTGAAAACCATGTTCCCTGGAGGGAGGATGCAAGCAATTCACAAACCTATTATTCACGTAACCGCTGGAGGCAACTCTTTCTCCCCGAATTGAAAAACCTGTTCCCTGAGTTAGAAGAGCAGGTCCTGTTTCTGGTGAATCGTTTTCAAAAAGAACTTACACGTATTCAAAAAGATGCGGATGGATTGAAAGAGCGATTTCTAACGGAGCAGCGACTGGATTTCAACACGTTTGATTCTTGTGACGAAGAGGTTTTACGAGAACTACTGCAGACTACAGGATTTTCATACGGAACTTATAAAGAACTAAAAAAACTCAGAACCTCTGAAAAGGGAGCATCGGTTCAAATTGAGCAGGCGCATTGTCACAAGATTTTTAAAGAAAGTGATCATTTTTATTTCCAAATGGAAGAAGTTGTTCCATCACTTCCGAAATTGAAGGTTGATCTCATTGAAAACTTACCCATTTCATTCGATAAAGAAACCCTTTATTTAGATCCTGAAAAGATCTCCGGAGAACTTCGGTTGCGCGTCTGGATGCACGGAGACCGGATTAAACCCATAGGCTTACAGGGCTCAAAACTCATCTCAGACATCCTCACAGACGCCAAGATCCCGGCATTTGCCAAAGCTGCGCAATATGTAGTCTGCGACGATGAAAAGATTCTGTGGTGCGTTGGCCACAGCATCAGCAGGGAAGCACTCGCAACACCGGATTCAAAAAAACTGAAGGTCACGCTGACGAACATTTGCCCCCCCTCAAAAACCCCTAAATCCATCCTAAAGTGACGTATCTACGTACATCTACGTAGGTCCTCTACGGGTATCCCGCAAAGCTCCTTACGGAGGATAGCGTAAATTTCATTTGGATACTAGTATATATAGGAATCAGGTATCTGTAAGCTGGCATCTT
>JBEGVI010000206.1:0-9058 GCA_041178485.1 Bacteroidota bacterium
TGTAGGTGGATGCGAAATTGTTTTTGATTTGAGCAAGATCGGTTTTTGCATCCGTATTCATTGTTGTCAAAATACCATCCAATTCTTTGTCTCCTGAATTGTACGTCTGACTAAAAAATGTAAAGCAGGCGAGAATGAATAGTACTGATAGGAAATTTTTCATTTTATTTTGTGGGTTTTGTGAGCATATTGTTTGCCATCATTTGCTTCATGGTTTTGTCCAGTCCATCAATTGAACCATCCAAAAAGATTACGTTGCCTTTTCCTTTTTCTGCAAATTCTTTCACCGATTCTGTCCACATTGAGAACATAATTAATGAGGTGTCCAGATCGGCCTCTCTCATTTTATCCGCAGCCTCAGTCATCCCTTTGGCGACCTCTTCACGGAACAATGCGATCCCCTGACCTCTGAGTTGAGAGGCCTCTTTTTCTGCCTGTGCTGCAATTTTAATAGCATTTCCCTCTGCTTCGGCGGCTTTTGTTTTAGTGATCAACAATGCCTGACCTTCGTTTTCAGCAGCGGCCTTGAGGTTGTTTGAAGCAACCACTTTCGCCATAGACGAGGTAATCTCTGCATCAAAGGTGATGTCATTCAGTTGAAGGTCAATCAGATGGAATCCCCAGCTTTCAAGCGTTTGATCCAGGCTTTCTTTTACGTCATCGACGATTTCCCTTCTTAGTAAAAGGATTTCGGCTTGTTTTTTTGTCGCAACAAAACCTCTCACAGAACCTTCGATTGTTCTTATCAATGCTTGTGAAAAACTGCGGTTATCCATGAATTTGAAGGCTACGTTTTTAATCGTTTCTTCCTGCGAGTCCAGAACTGAATACACCAACATCGCTTTAAAGTAAACATTCGCCTGATCTTGAGTGATAGCCTGGAACTCCATTTCTATTGCACGGTTTTGAATAGAGACTCTGCTGAAAACATTTTCAAGTACCGGAATTCTGAAATTCAGCCCCGGATGTAAGATCCGCTGGTACTTTCCAAACATAGTGATTACCGCAATCGTTCCCTGCTGAACGGTAATAAAACAAGAGAATAAAACGGCCGCAAGAACGGCTAGAATGATAAGAAAAGACATAGGATAATAATTATTTGTAAAACATTCAAAGCTAATAAAATATCTCAGTCCCTTCAAAACTTGATGGAAATAAAATCTAACATACTTTCGAATTGGTTAAATTTGGGCCGTTTGAACCTGAAGCCATGTTAAAATTCCTGACTAAATCTATTTTCATTCTTTTCTTTTCAGGATTTGTTTTCGGACAAGCCACTGGGGATGGGTTGATTTCCGGTAAAATAGTTAGCGGTACAACAGATGGGCCACTGGAGTACGTATCTGTTAAAGTGTATTCTCAGAAAGACTCCTCGTTGATAACGGGGATATATAGCGATGTTGATGGGAAATTCTTGTTGGAAAAGGTTCCCAATGGCAATTATTTTTTGAAAATTGTTTTTGTCGGCTACGATGTGACCGTTATTGATAACGTACTTATTTCATCTGTTTCAAGAATTTATAATTCAGGAATCATCAAGTTGTTGCCCGTAAAGCAAAGTGATCTTCAGGAGATCAAGGTGACCGGACAAGTAGATGTATTAAAAGCGGGTATTGACAAAAAGATTTTCAATGTAGGAGAGGACCTTACAGCGAAAGGAGGTACAGCCAATGATGTATTGAGCAGAATTCCCTCCGTTGAGCTCGACCAGGATGGCAATGTAATGCTCCGAGGTGACGGAAAGGTAACGATTCTTATTGATGGAAGGCCGAGCTCACTCTCTGGAGGAAACGGTAAAACCTTGCTGGATGCGCTTCCGGCAGGTTCGATAGAAAGAATTGAAGTAGTGAGTAACCCGTCAGCGAAATATGACCCCGATGGCACTTCCGGGATTATAAATATTGTTTTGAAAAAGAACAAATTGAAAGGATTTAATGGCCTTATCAACGGCAACATCGCCTCGGGGTTCGTGAAAAATGGAACAGTGGCAGATGGAAATATTTCCTTGAGCTACCGAAATTCAATTGTGAATATTTATGGAAGTTACGCAGGCCGGTACCTGGAAGGTTACCGAAACAATTTTTCAAATATCAGAAGATTTTACACTGGCGATTCTTTGGTGACGCTCGATCAGACGCGTTATGGAACTGACCAGAATTTTGGACACACCTTTAAATTCGGTCTTGACCTTGCATTGAAGCATCGCCAGTCTCTGGGAATCTCCGCTACCGGGAGTGTAGGAGAACGAAATCGTACGGGTGATCAGCTCAATATGCAGACGAACAACCTTTCGAGTGACTACCTCAGATGGCAGCGAATCTCTGACGACCCAAGTCAACAACAGAATTTTGATGTCAACTTGAATTACCGTTATGACTTTAAGAACGAACGAGGTAACATTGTTGCAGATTTTAATCAATCTCTTGGAACGGACAGCATTCAAGGGGACTATGGTCAATTTCACCTCCTTGAGAATGGTACACCCTCTGGTCTTGCAGATCTTCATCAACGTTTGAGAAACAAAGAATCCAACAATGTTTTTACAGGTCAACTGGATCTTACCTACCTTATTCCAAAGAAAAACATTCGGATAGAGTCAGGTGTCAAATCCATCCTGCGAAACCAGGGTGTGGACACATATTCTGAGTCCAGGGATACGGTGTCTGGTATTTTTTACGAAGACACTCTGGCAAATTTTACGTATTCGTACAAGGAGCAAATCTATAGTTTCTATGGGATTTTAGGTCAGCAGCTTGGGAAATTTAAATACCAGTTCGGGTTGCGTCTCGAGCAGGCCTACCAGATTCCAAACTTGATTTCTGACAGCATTGAAATCGTGAACGACTATTTCAATTATTTTCCTTCCGGACACATTCGCTATTCCTTGACAGAGAAATCCGAACTAAGTCTGAGTTACTCCCGAAGAATAAACCGAGCCAATTCTTCAATGCTTAATCCGTTTACCAGTTACGCAGATCCGTATAATCTCATGCGGGGAAATCCATACGTTGATCCGGAGTATATTGATTCCTACGACCTTGGCTACATGTTCGATAAAAGTGTTTTTACGTTGACATCGAGTGTATATTATCGAAAATCAACCGGGATGATTATGCGTATCCGGGAGTATACGGCCAATACCTCTTCGACAACGTATACCAATATCGATGAAAGTCATAGCATTGGAGTAGAATTGATCGCAGTATACAAGCCGGTGAAGTGGTTTAGAAATACCTTTTCAGTCAATGGGAATTATATCCGCTATGTAGATGATTATGCTACAGCGAATTGGAATGTAAGTGGAATTATCTGGAACTGTAAGTACAACGGGGTCATCGATTTCTGGAAAAAAACTGCTTCCATACAGGTGTCTGCCGCATACAATGGTCCCCGTGTTTCAGTACAGGGAAGGGTACAACGCAAGGCTCCAACAGATATCGCATTTGACAAATCATTTAAAAACGGAACGTGGTCGGTGGGTTGCAGAGTATCAGATATCTTTAATGTTCAAGGATTTTATCTGAATCTGGATCAACCAACGGTAGAACAGGACATGACATACAAATGGTTGACGCGACGTTATTATCTGACCTTTTCATACAAATTTGGAAAACTTGAAATTTCCAACAAGAAATCTACTTCGGGCGAAGGAGGCTTTGATATGTAGTTTGCCTGATAAAGTTATTTAAACTGAAACAGGATCGGGAAGAGAAAAGTTACGATTACAGTCCAGATGCTGTAAACAGGCAGGAAAAATGCAATACTGTCTTCTACTTTCCCCAGTAGTTCTTTATTTTTTATTCCCTTTAAAAGGTTCAGAGAAACAAAAATAAGATTGCACAGAATGAGAATGTTTCCTCCGAGGACCGCAAGTCGATTCGCAGTGATTCCCCATTCAGAAATACGATAAAGAATCGCCGAAAGTGCAATCGTATTGACGATTACCGTCACTGCCGAAAGTGCAAACAAAATAAGAATACTTGCTGTGCTTCGGTCGTTCTTGCCTGTTTCCGCAACTGAAAACAGGATGATGGCCATCACACCAATTAAAAGCATGTTGAAGATGAACAGAAAATCTCTGTCCATATACAGGTTTTTACCCGAACCGATCATTGCGAGCAGGTAAATGACCAGGGTAACGAGGACGAGTGGAGAAAAAACTTTTGCTATAATCGGAGAAACTTTATTCACTAGCTGTGGATTGGTTCGGACGAGATAGGTGCCGATAATGGGGGCAGCTGCAACTCCAAACACCACAACATACTCTACATAAAACGTCGTAATATCTACATTTATGAGGTTAAATAAGCCCAGAGTAAGCAATGTGAGAATGATACCAGCGATGAGAATGATAGTGGTCATCACTACAAGATCACCCATGTAGCGCAAATAATCCAGGCGTGCATTCGTATCATTATACTTGTTTCCAACAAAACTGTAGCCCATTACGGCCCATAAAAACAAAGGAAGGTGTATGCAGGATAAAATCAGCGTCTGACTTTGTGAGTTCTCAGGGATCAGATTAATGAAAATGATAGAAAACAATACTGTAGCGCTCAGTATGAGTAGTTTCTTTTGTTCGAACTGTTGCTTCCAGGCAAAATATCCAATGAGTATTGGTAAAACTACAAATCCAATATTTCTGGAGTAATAAAACGATTCTTCAATGTTTGTGAAGACAGGGAGCTTTGCTATAAATCCAGCGATGAGGGATGCAACGAAAATTACGGGCAAATCCATTTTTCCACCCCATGAAATTCCTGGTGCAACGTAATTTAACCGTTCGTTCCAGAATTGAGCGAGAGGCTGATCCTGTATCTCTTCAAATATTTCGTTAAACGAGCTTTTAAATCCGGATTTATCAGATTGATATATTTCCTCTAGTCTCCGCGCATTGTCAAGGTTATGGCGAATGTCGTCCTTCATGGTGTTGAATTTCTTTGACAGGTGTAGATAAAAGCAGGAGGAAAGTTCAATGGCGTAAAGGCTATTTTGATTTCTCCGAACACTTTATCAAGGTTTTTCTTCGATAGCAATGAATATTGAAATTGAATGTATTTTCCGTTTTCTCCCAGGCAGTCAGCGGCACTTCCGAGGATTTTTTCCTGAAGTTCTATCGGGAAATTTGCAAGTGGCAGGGAAGAAATCACTGCATCTGCATGATGCAAACCATGTTTCTGGAGGTGTTCGGTTATTTTTTCAGCTGAATCATGTATCAGAGTAACTCTAGGATCGTTGAATTTTTCAGTCAATGCTTGATAGAACTGTTCGTTCAGTTCGAACACGAGAAGCCTTCCTTCAGGGTGGAGTTTTTCGATGATTTTTTCAGTGAAAACACCATTTCCCGGACCCAGTTCAATAAGTACTCTAGAGGATTTAAAGTCAATGTTTTCTAGCATTTTTGAGGTAAGAAAACGCGAACTGGGGGTCATGGATCCCACCATTTTCTTTTCCTTCCAAAATTGCTTTAAAAACGATCGTTTGTCTGACATTTGCGACTTATTCTCTTACGGCTAATTTACTATTATTGATCACGGCGACAACTTTTCCTGTGAGTTCTTTACCAACAAACGCAGAATTAACAGTGCCGGAAATGATTTTTTCGGAGGTGAAATTCCATTTTTCTGTGGGATCGAAGGCAGTAAGGTCCGCTTTCACTCCAACTTCAATTGGATATGACCGGATTTCTCCAATCTCTCTAGAGTTTATGCTCAACGCTCGAATTAAAGTTTCTAAATTCAGAGCCCTTTCTGCGTTCAATACACCGAACATAGATTGCAATTGAATACATCCGAAAGATGCATGGTCGAATTCCACATCTTTTTCTTCTTGGTCGTGTGGCCTGTGGTCGCTTACAACGGTGTCAATGGTTCCATTTAGAATTCCCTCGATGAGTGCAACTCTGTCTGATTCTCGTCGCAGGGGAGGCATGACCTTGAAATTCGTATCGAATCCTAATACCGCAGTTTCGTTGAATAACAGATTCATAACATGCGTGTCCGCACTGACCCGAAGTCCTTTTTTCTTGGCTTCGCCGATAAGACGTACAGATTCAGCACAGGAGACACCCGTTATGTGCATTCTCGAATTCGTATATTCCAGCAGGCGCAAATTGCGTTCAAGCTGGATGACCTCTGCTACAGCAGGATCTGCTTTCAATCCTGTACGTGTAGATGCTTCACCTTCATTGACCATTCCGGAGCCGGCAAGCGAGTAGTCTCTGGGAAAAGCTATCACCTTTCCGTTGAAGTTTAGGCTGTAAAGTAAGGCCCGGTACAGAATGCCCGAATTCATAGGAGTGGTGTCGTCTGTAAATAAGCGTACACCTGCCTGATACATGTCAAACATTTCTGCAAGATGTTCGCCTTTGAGGTTTTCGGTAATTGCGCCCATGGGGTGCAGTGAAACTACGTGATCCGATGAACGTTTCAACAGGTATTCTACAGCTGTTTTTCCGTCCGTGACGGGGGACGTGGAAGGCAGTGTCAAGACATGCGTGAAACCGCCGTATGCAGCAGAATCAAGGCCGCTTTGAATTGTTTCTTTATGTTCTTCCCCGGGATCACAGAAATGAGACTTAAGGTCCACCCAACCCTGAGATACATAAAGGTTATCACTTTCCACAAGATGGGCATCCTCATCCTTCAGGTCATTGGAAATTTTTTCGATGGTTCCATTAACGATCAGGATATCTGTTTTCTTTCCGTGGTGACTGGAAAGCGGGTCTGCGATGAATGCATTTTTAAGGAGGATCTTCATATCTTATTTCAGAAATTTTAGCAATGCCAATTCGGTGAATAAAAATAATAAGGTTAAGAGAATAAACCATTTCCAATATTCAAATGGTTTGTCAATGTCAATTTTGGTCACACTTTGTCCTTCTTTAACTTCTTGAGAAGAAACGTTTTTTAATCCGAAATTCTCCATGATCTCCTGAACTTCCATGCTTGAATGGCAATCTGTAGTCGATTCAAGGCGATCGTAATTCAATGAAAGTGGTGCGATCACAGATTCATCCTCATATACGTTGTAATTTCCTGCCGGAAGTGTTTCCATTGCTTCAGGACCGGCTAGGGAAAGGGTAGAAGCAAAGCCTTCGTTTACTATTTGAGGGACGAATTCAATGTTGTTTCCTTTTATCTTCAGAGGTCGTTCGTTTTTCACTGACTTGTATACCGGAAAAAACGTTTCTCCTCCAATGGTGAGTGAAACCGGTGATTTTCGCTGGCTCATTTCGCCTAATCGCAACACAATTGATGGAAATAAGGCATTGCTTGTAAAATTCCCATGTTTACTTTCAATGGAAGAACACATTAAAAAAGCATTCAAACTGCCTCCTGTCCTGAGAAAAATTGGCTGTCCATTCTCTGCTGCAATAAGAGGAAGATAATCGCTGTTATTCTGCGGCATACAGCGGTAGATGGTATTGACCGAAGGCATTCTCAGTTCACTTTTCTTTTTTTCGAACATTCCGTCAAAGAAGGGATCTTCATAGTTTAATGTCTTAATCCCTGTTCCTGTTGAAATTTTGTTTCCCAGCTGTGGCATTCCTATTTCTGTCAGAAGTGCATTCCATGCCTGCACTTGACTTTCCGGACCGGGGAAAATCGCTACCGTTCCACCTGCCTTACAGAAGGAAACAATCTCATCGGAAAAACCGGACGCGGGCTCATTCAACCCATTTAAAACCACGAGATCTGTTCCATTCAGTAAATCGGCAGAGAATTCATATTCCCGAATCGACTTTAGTTTGTAGAATGGTTCCAGCCTGAATACTTTTTCGACAGGTGCCTGCGCATTTTCCGCGTTTATTACTAAAACATCGGAATGGTCAATTACCGAGTATGAAAAGTAATAGACGTCATCCCAAAATAATTGTTTGTCATTCAAGGTGATCTTTCCCTGTTTGCTCCCGGTAGAAGGCTCAGTGTAATTTACTACGGTTTCAATATATGAATTCGCAGCAATGTCCACGAAAACATCGCGCTTAATATTTCCGATTTCAGCATGAACATCTGCATTAGTAACAGCTTGATCTCCATAATTCTTTATTCGGATGTGCAGTTCGTTATTCATTCCCTTTTTGTGAATGGGCGTAGAGAAATAAACAGAATCCACACTTAAATTTTGTTTGTTTTGAGGGCTTAACAGGATAGGGTAATAAAGCGAACTGTTGTCCTCCTCAAGATTAAAATCGTTCAGATCCTTCTTCTGAAAATCGCTCAATAGAATATGTTGTATACTGCCTATTCGTTGTTTGGTTTGATTTTCTTTTTTGAGTGTGGTGCGCTGCCATTTCAGAACGTCATCCAGGCGTCTGTTGATGGGGGAAGGCTCAATCTTATCCAATCGTTCGAGCGCATCAGGCGAAGAAACAACACGTTGTTCAATGCCATTCATGGCATTGGTATGAAGCAGAAAAAGGGTGTTACGGGAGGCGTTTTCGATAATTCTTCTGGCTGATTCTCTTGCTTCAGACAACAATTCACCTTCTGTGCCTTTCGCTGTCATTGAAAAAGAGTTATCGATATATACAGCAATGACGGATCGCCCTGTTTTCGCCTTAGTCTTGGTAGCAGGAATGTATGGCTGCGCAAAAGCGATAATCAGAGATGCAAGCGCCAGCACTCTGGAGATCAAAACAAGAAGATGTTTGAGTTTCTTTATCGAACGTGTCTCCTCCTGGACCCTTTTGATGAATTTTAAGCTGGAGAAATAAAGAGTTTTGTACCGCCTGAAATTGAAAAAGTGAATAAGTATGGGAATAATCAGAAACAGAAGTGCCCATAAGAATTCAGGGTATACAAATCTCATAGTTCAAATGTAAGAAAATCTCGGAAAACACTTCGTTTGAAAGTTATCTGCCAGAGATTCCGTAAAAGATGCTGATTAGGGTGCTTGATAAGGAATTTATTGTTCAGCAATTAAAACGACTCAAAAACTCCGAGCCCAAAGAGAGCGAAATCATATTTGACGGGATCAGTCATGTCCATTTGTCGTAATTCGGACATGAGTTCCTCTAATGCCTTCCAATCGTCTTGCTTTCGATTTAAAAGTC
>JBEGVI010000207.1:0-7965 GCA_041178485.1 Bacteroidota bacterium
TCAGACGATCGGCACTGTGAGACACAAATTCTGTAACTGCTTCGTCCTTGGTCAGGGCTTTACAAAAGAGAATCTTGCCGTTCTTCGCATCCATGTTTGAAAGGATATAAAATCCATTGTCATGGTGTTCGACATCGTAAATATGACCTTTCTGTCTTTTCCAGAATACAAGGGCATCGCCAGATGGTTCGTTCCCGTCGATCATTCGCAATTCGGAAGTTGTTGAACTTGTGCAATGAATAAAAATGTACCGGTCAGAGGTTGACTTGGAAATGTGAACACTGAATTTTTCATCATCCTCCTGGTATACCAGACGGTCTTTTTTTACGTCAGTACCTAAGACATGTGAATACACCTGGTATTCTCTTAACGTTTGAGGGTCCTTCTTAATGTAAAATATGGTCTTGTTGTCGTTCGCCCAAACTATGGAACCATCTGTATCCGTTATTTTATCTTTTAAAAATTTCCCATCCTTATTTTTTCTGAATGTAATCTGATATTTCCTACGTCCGAGCAGGTCTTCCCCCAAAGCCAATAAATTATTGTCAGGGGAATTGGCCCAATCCGCAAGTTCGTAAAAACTCTTTCCCTTGGCGCGCTCATTTTGATCTAGAAATAAGGCCTCGGATTTTCCGCTTAGCTTGTAGATCTTCACGTAATCTTTGCCTTCCTCATTACGAACCTGATAGGTCACACCATTCAAAATGAATGGAGCGCTGGCCTCATTCGGATCAATACGCGACTCAAATTCTGTAAGTAATTTTTCCTGAAGAGGCTTGAGTTTTTGAAAGTATGCCTGAACATACGTATTCTCTTTTGAGAGATGATCCAGCACAGGTTTTGAATCCCGTTCATTCATCCAGTAATAATCGTCATTTCTCGAATGACCATGAATGGTTAACGTCTTGGTGTTGATCGGAGCGATAGGTTCTTGTGCCATAAGGAATTGAATCGAGAAGACAAGGTAAAAATGGATATAAACAGCTGTTTTAGTTAGCTTTTTCATACAGGTTGATTTACATTATAAAATTAATAGAAATCGCTTCATGAACAGGAATACCTACATTTCTTTTAGGTAAATTTGTCTGAATGAAAAAACTATACAAGTTTCTTCTTAACCGTTTGCCAAGGCCCCTGCTCATTAGGCTGAGTTATCCTTTTCGACTGATCGCACCTCTGTTTTATCGTGGCAACAATGTGGAGTGTCCTGTGTGCGAACAGCATTTCCGAAAGTTTCTGTCGTATGGTTCAGACATGGCGCACAGGGAGAACGTCCTTTGCCCAAAAGACCTTACACTCGAACGACACAGATTGATGTGGTTGTATCTGAAGGAACACTCGGATTTTTTTTCAGCTGAAAGACTGAATGTGCTTCATATTGCACCTGAGCAATGTTTTCACGGGTTATTTAAAAAACAGAAAAACCTCAATTACCTGACAGGAGATTTGGTTTCTCCTTTAGCGGACGTGCATTTTGATTTACACGACATTCCGTTGGAGGATGATCGCTTTGAGGTGGTGTTTTGTAACCACGTTCTTGAACATGTCGATGATGCACATCAGTGCATGAAAGAACTTTACCGTGTTATGAAGCCGGGAGGATGGGGAATCATGCAGGTTCCGCAGGACCATCACAGAAGGGAAACACTCGAGGATGCATCCATTGTAACACCGGAAGACAGAGAAAAATTTTATTGGCAGAAGGATCACGTGCGTCTTTTTGGACAAGACTACCCCGAATGGCTGATAAAAGCAGGCTTTAAAGTCGAACAATTCCTTATGAAAGATGTTTATTCTGAAGAGCAAGTTAAACGTTTTCGCCTTCAAAAAGAGGAAATTTTGTACATTGTAAAAAAATAGGAAGATGAGAAGTATTTTATTGTTGTTTTCGATCGTTGCTTTTGCCGTTCAGGGCCAAAAGAATGTCTTTCTAAAGATTTCTCCAAAAGTCAATGGTGCAGACCTGGTATTGGGCACCAATTACACGGATTTTCAAGGAGTAGATTTTAATTTAGACCATTTCAATTATTATCTGTCAGGACTTCGGATAACCCATGACGGCGGACAGTTATTGGATATGTCCCAGGAGGTTTACTTAGTAAAACCTGATGCACACGATTTATACCTTGGGTTTTTAGACGTAACGAGTATAGAATCTGTTCAATTCAACATCGGAGTGCCAGCGAACCTCAATACAGCCTCAGGGCCGGATGCAATCGACATAAGTCTTTATCCAAGTGACCATCCACTTTCTTTTCAGGAACCCTCAATGTACTGGGGCTGGTCGGCAGGGTACATGTTTTTAGTTTCAGGAGGGTACGCTGATTCGAATGCAGATGGAATTGCAGATGCGTACTTTGAATTGCACAATCTTGGAGGACATAATTACACTGAAACACCGGTAATTCCGATCGTTCAAACCAATGTAGGAAATGATCAAATCGACGTGTACATGGATTGTAACATCGAACAGTGGCTCAAAAGTGTTCCAATTGAAACGATTGGCATCATGCATGGCTCTCTAAGTTACAATGAATCATCGATGTATAATGTCACAACAGAACCCGTGTTTACACAGCCACTGAATGCCGGGACAACCCACTTGAATTCCCTTAATTCTGAAATTTATTATTCAACGGGAATGGTTTATTGGAAAAACATGCCGGCCGAAGGGTTTGTGGTATTGTGTGATATGACGGGAAAAGAATTGCTTCACAAGGCCATAGGAGAGGAGGATGGAAGTTTGAATCTGGGAGATATCCCAAGTGGCATCTATCTGTTTCAGGTTTTTGATGCTTCCGAAAGAACCGTCAAAGCCATCAAATTGTTTCATTGATGAAGCGTTTCGGGGCAGCCACTTTTTTTGTTCTGTTCTGTATTGTAAGTCTTATCCTTCTATCGGGAAGGTGCAAATCTTACTTGGTTTCTGAATTTTCTCTTGGTCCACCGCCTATTCCGGCTGAAAATCCGTTAACTGAAGAAAAAGTTGATTTTGGAAGAACACTTTTCTTCGATAAGCGTCTGTCCCGAACGAATGAAATTTCCTGTGCCTCCTGCCATGTTCCCGAATACGCATTTACCGACAGAAAACCGTTGAGTGAAGGAGTAAATGGCAGAAAGACGACCCGCAACGCTCCTTCTTTGCTGAATGCTGCATATTTAAAAACAATGATGTTTGACGCGCATTTACCGACATTGGAACAGCAAGTCATTGTGCCGATTCAAGAACATCAGGAAATGGACATGAAAATGGGGGAGTTGATTAAAAAGCTCGCGGCCATTCCCGGCTATCAGGAAAAAGCGAGGGCTTTATTTCAACGGGACTTTGATGCGTATGTGTTAACGAGAAGTATAGCTGCCTTCGAGCGGACCTTGCTGTCTCAAAATTCCAGATTTGACCAATTCGTAAAAGGAAATAAAAAAGCACTTACGAAAAGTGAGCAGCTGGGGCACAAGCTTTTTACTGAAAAATTGTATTGTGCAACATGTCACCCGGCACCGCATTTCACAACCTACAAAGCAGAGAACAATGGGTTGTATTTCGATTACGGCGAGGATAAGGGAAGATTCAGGATATTTAATGACTCCAGTGATATCGGGAAATTTAAAGTTCCGTCGCTTCGTAATGTGGAGTTGACTTACCCGTACATGCACGATGGCAGCTTAAGTACACTTGAAGATGTAATAAAGCATTATGAAGACGGAGGGAAAAAGTCTAAAAATCAACATCCTGCTATTGGCTCTTTTAAACTTACACGAGAAGAAAAGATCGCGTTGGTGTCCTTCCTAAGATCGCTCACTGACACTACATATCTTAAGAATTATTGATTTTTTTTTGACCTCCTGTAATTTTCGGAAAGGTTCTTGCGTTGTGCATTTAACTTTTGAACGTATATCACAATACAAAAGGCAAGGTCTGCAAGCTTTGTCATTTAAACCAGTAAAAAAAAGAGCCATGTCTGTAAACCCAATGTATCATCAGTCTGGTCAGCGAATGGAAGAAGAGCTGAACTGGATTCGTAAGGCTCAAAGTGATCCTGCCTTCTTTGGTCCGATTTACACGAAATACCACGAACAGATATTTAGGTATGTGTATCAGCGCATGGATGATGAGGAACAGGCATTCGATGTGACTTCTCAAGTTTTTGTAAAAGCACTTTTCAATCTCAAGAAATACGAGTTTCGTGGAGTTCCTTTTTCTTCATGGCTTTACCGAATTGCGAAAAGTGAGTTGTATCAATCCTTTCGTGACAGGAAAGCTGAACGTACGGTGAACATTGATTCTTTTCAATTACACGAAATGATTACTGAACTGGAAGAGGATCAGTCCGAGGAAAACAGACAGAAATTATTTCAATCGCTTCCCAAGCTTAAGGAAAAAGATTTGCAATTAATTGAATTGAGATTTTTTGAGAAACGAAGCTTCAAGGAGATTGGGGAAATTATGGAAATCACCGAAAACAATGCGAAAGTAAAAGCTTTCAGAGCGATTGAGAAATTAAAAACTATCTTTAACTCGAAAAGTTAAAATGAAAAAAATCAAGATCAATCTCGATAGGCAGGGTTTGCCCTCGGAATACATCCAGCAGAGACAAGATTTTGACTCCATTTCCAATCAAACCACAAATATTAAGGCATCTATCAGCAAAAAGGTTTGGTTTTTTTCAGTTTTAGGATTTGCTATAGTGCTTTTCCTAGTGATTGATGCCTTGAGTGCACCCAAAGCACTAAAAAAAGAAAAAACCACAAGCCGTTTATCTTCTGCCGAATCAACGGAGCGAAAATCCCGGGCATCCTCTGTGACAATTCAGGATGTTGAACCGGAAAAAGTGGTTTCTGAAAAAACCGCAATGGAAGTTCCGGGCGAATTGAATGTTACAACAGAGATTCCTGTCGAAAAAAAAGAACATACTCCCGAAGCGTCTATTGTCTCAAGAAAAAATGGAGTCCCTACCATTGGTGGAATTCATAGTGGATCGATCAAAAAAGCATCGTTTTTAGGATCCGTCAAAATGGAAAGCGGGGTAGAGGGAGAAATCACATCCTTTATGGTTGGGTACTACAATGGGACGACAGAAGTCCTGGAGTTCGTGAGTGGCAACGCGTTAAGTGAAAAGTTGAAGAATGAAATTGTAACCTATAACATGAATGAGATGGTGTTTTTCACGGAAATACTAAGCGAGACTAGCGATGGGAAACAGCTTGTTTTACCTTCAATAAACCTTAAAATTATTCCATAGTTTTTTGTAATCAACAGTCAGTTTCTGATAAAAAACATAGCTTTAAAGAGCAAAAGATTTTAACAATCCAAAAAACATTCATAAATTCGTGTCACTTTGTTGTAAAAGTATGCGTTTGAATAAAGCTTTACTTGTTTGTTTATTGCTTTTTTTGGCTGTATATCAGTCTTCTAGTCTATTTGCGCAGCATACAAATTTCAATACACAGAGAAACTGGTCCTTAAACAAGAAAGAGATTATTTTCGGATTAGGGGTAACTCAGTTTACCGGCGACCTTGGCGGCAGGGATCAGATTGGAAAAGATTTTAGTCTTGTGGATATTGATTTGCCTTCTACCGGTTTTGGAGGGATGATTGGTTATCGTTATCGTTTTCATCCTTACTGGGCCACTACGACTTCGCTGAATATAGGGCGATTAAGAGGCGACGATGCTTTGACGAATGAAATCATTCGGGAAAGTAGAAATTTGCATTTTCGTTCGATTATCCTGGAATTGCACCAGAGACTGGAGTTTATCTTTTATTCCAATGAGAAATTTGGTGCGCGATACCGCTTGCCCGGACACAAAGGAGCGAAGAACCACAACGAACAAGTGTATGTGTTCGGCGGGATTGGCGGAAGTTATTTCAATCCTAAAGCCCGGTATAATGGGAGATGGGTGGCGCTGGATCCTTTGAATACAGAAGGGCAGGGGATGGCTGGCGGTGCCCGGGAAACACTTCCGGTAACACTTACAATTCCAATGGGTTTAGGTGTTCGTTTTGGAATCGGTCGCCAATGGCGTTTTGCTTTAGAGGCCACTTATGTTAAAACATTCTCTGATTACATCGACGATGTTCATGGATTCTATTATGATCCAAATTCGTTGCAATCACCTGAAGCCTCATATCTCTCGAATCCGGCAAAAGACAATGTAACTTGGTTTGCTCCCGGACAAATGAGAGGTCAACCTCAAAAGGATGCTTACTATTATCTGAATGTCGTTGTAATGCGTAACGTTACTTATAGAGATTACACGCTGAAGAGAAGACAGTACTACTGGAAGCGTGCACGTTACAAGTTCTAATGTTGAAAAGTATTTAATTGTGTTTAAGAGGCAGCGTAAGTTGCCTCTTTTTCGTTTCTTAAATTTGTAGTATGTACAGATTGATCCGTTCGTTTCTCTTTTTGTTCGACCCTGAACGCGTTCATTATTTCACCATGAACAGTTTACGCTTGGTAAATAGAATTCCGCTGCTGAATACGCTGTGGAAAAATGTGTTTACACTGAATGATCAGCGATTGCAAAGAGAGGTGTTTGGTTTGACCTTTAAAAATCCTGTAGGATTGGCTGCCGGTTTTGATAAAAATGCTGCGTTTTATAAGGAGCTGGAGAGTTGTGGTTTCGGATTTATTGAGATTGGCACGATTACTCCGGTTGCTCAGCCAGGGAATGATAAGCCTCGCTTATTCAGATTAAAGTCGGATCAGGCAGTGATCAATCGGATGGGATTTAATAACGGTGGGATTGTCGAGGCAGTAAAAAATCTGAAGCACAGAAATCCGGGAATGATCATTGGCGGAAATATTGGCAAGAACAAGGTTACACCGAACGAAGATGCATTTTCGGATTATGCAAAATGCTTTGAAGGGTTGTTTGATTCTGTGGATTACTTTGTAGTTAACGTCTCTTCGCCCAATACACCAAATCTGAGGGAATTACAGGAAAAAGAACCTTTGACTGAATTGCTTGTTGGTTTGATGAAACTGAATAAAAACAAGATAGCCCCAAAGCCGATTTTACTTAAAATTGCACCGGATTTGTCGGACGATCAATTATTGGATATTATTGATATTATAAAAAAGTCGGGGATTGACGGGGTTATTGCTACAAATACAACGATCAGTCGCGAAAACTTGAAAGCAACGCAGCTCACACTTGACAAAATTGGACCTGGAGGACTATCCGGAAAACCTCTGAGTCATCGTTCAACCGAGGTCATCAGGTTTTTACATAAAAATTCCAACGGTGCTTTTCCAATAATTGGAGTCGGAGGAATTCATTCTCCTGAGGACGCGCTCGAGAAAATCAAAGCAGGAGCTTCGTTGATTCAATTGTACACTGGATTTATATACGAAGGTCCGGGTTTGGTAAAACGCATCAACAAAGCATTACTTAAGGACTGAAAATGATATGAAGGACTTAAAACTCATCGAATGTCCACGGGACGCCATGCAGGGACTAGCGGAATTTGTTCCTACTCAGATCAAAGCTGAATACATCAATTTACTTCTTAAGTGTGGATTTGACACGTTGGATTTTGGCAGTTTCGTTTCTCCAAAGGCAATTCCTCAAATGCGCGATACAGCTGACGTACTGAATAGATTAGAGTTGTCCGGTTCAACAAAATTACTTGCCATAATTGCCAACGAAAGAGGTGCACAAGATGCAGTTTCTTTTGAGGAAATAGCATATTTGGGATATCCATTTTCGGTTTCAGAAGAATTTCAAAGGAGAAACACCAACTCAACCATTGCTGAGTCATTCAAACGGTTGGAAAATATCCATTCAATTTGCGCACAAAATGGCAAAAGCCTGGTGGTATATCTTTCCATGGGATTTGGCAATCCCTATGGGGAGACATGGAATGCTGAAATTGTCACGAACTGGTCTGAAAGGTTGTTCAAGGAGTTGGATATTCGAATCCTGGCATTGAGCGACACCATTGGGGCGGGAACACCTGAG
>JBEGVI010000208.1:0-4651 GCA_041178485.1 Bacteroidota bacterium
GTCTTCCAATCAACTATCAATGGACATTATCGAAAATTGAGTATAAATACGGCCCCAAAGGAATTGAGGCCGATGCAACTTCCGAACCATTTGGGGCTAGGGATTTTATTTCTGGTAACAACAATCCCTATGGCCGTTATTCCATAAGTTACAAGTCAAAAAGTTTAAATGGACAGGTATTCACTGATGTATCCCTTTCCAAATACCGAACCAGTGGCGGGCCTGGGTCAGCTGTCTATTCATTGATTTTACCCGGAACCGGTACTTTGAAGGTGACCCAAGGTCAAAAAGGGTGGGGGCGGATGACAATATTTCTGATTTCTACGGGTTTAAGTTTACTTACTAAAGTGAATTCTGATCGCCATTATGATAAATACCTTGCAGCTACAGACCAGGATGAAATCAATAAGCTTTATGATAAGGCTAACCTGAATCATCAGATCTCACTTGTAAGTGGAGGAATAGCGGCCTCAATATATCTATACGATGTATTTTGGGTATTTTCCAAGGGACTACAGAATGCTAAAAAAGGTCGTCCGCTCAAGAATCAACTCGAACGAGGACCTCTAGAAATCGGACGCCAACCTATCGTTATCAAATGAATTCCAAAATCGCCTCACTTCTTTTCATATCTACCATTATTCAAATGCTCTCGTCCTGCGATGAAAGCGATATGGTGTGGAATTTGCCACGCAAAAATGATGCGGATTCTTTGCAGAACCAGAATTCAGGCAACCCTAAAGCACCGGTTGCCTCCTTTTCTGCGTCCAGCCGATCTGTTAAGATAGGTGAGAGTGTTCAATTCCTGAATACTTCAACTCAGAGTCCTACAACGGTTGAATGGCAATTTGAAAACGGTGATCCAGTTTCATCAATCGCCAATAATCCCACAGTAACCTACAACAAGATTGGAAACCACGGTGTATCACTTTATGTGAGTAATTCATTCGGGGACGATAACCGCCAAGTGCCTGACTATATTGAAACTTACTACCTTAAATCATTTGCGAATAATGTTTGGGATGGGTGGGTATCTACGGGTTGGACGTTTTCAAGCAGTCCGGCCTGTCCAGATTGCATCAATGCATGGCAAAACTCGAGTAATAATCCTCTCTCCTATACTATTACGCGTCAGTTTAGCAATGTATCTCCTGGCGCTAAGCTAGAATTCTACTACAATATTTCTTCACCAGGCGGAACCCTTAATGCTAAAATCGATAATGTGACAGTATTCACTACCTCTGGCTTCGGATCAGGAACTGCTTCTGTAAACACCGGCAATTCGACTTCTTTTACTGTTACTATGGAGGCTGTAGTGGGTTATACTCAGAACATTTACCTGAACGATATTCGAATTCGTCCTTGAGTCGTTAAGTGAAAGAGTTATTTCAGTACTCCCAAAACCCTATCTCATCCACCTGGTAGTAGTAAAACTGACCGGTTTGAGGCCAGTTAAGACGGAAGGTATGTGAGCCTGCTGTCACATCGACTGTTTGAAGCTGCAGCCATCCGTTTGACAAATTTCCAGTCACAGCCGATGGAGTTGTTGTTACACCATCGATTATGACCGAAGGCCGTAGCATACCATTTGGTCCATTAAAAGCATTCTTTATCCAAAAACGAACGTAACCGTCTGTTGAAAATGTCCGGTTGAATTCAACGTATCCTCCAAGGGCATCACCCCCAGAGGCAGTTGGATCATCTGCATATAGACCACTTCCAGTGTATCCGGCTGAATTGATCGTCCATGGTATCCAGGCATAGGTAGAGCCTGTCCAATGAATGTAGGAAGTGGTCAAACCATTAAGGTTATTGCAGGGATTTGTATAAACTAAGTTCGCAGGCTGTTGCGGCGTTTGGAAATTAACCTGATTCCCATAAGCCGTACCGGCAGAATTGGTGGCATAGGCGCGTGCATAATAAGTGGTATTGGGCGTTAATCCTGACACAGAACATGTGAATGTTCCGATACCTGTTCCGCTGCTTACTGTATTAGATGAAATAGTTGGATTTTGCGATGTGGAATAGCATACTCCACGGGTGGTAACAACAGATCCCCCATCAGAAGTTACATTACCAGAAACGTTTGCGCTGGAATAGGTAACCTGAGTAACTCCCGTAGTATTAATGGTTGGTAAATTTGAGGCCAATGTTTGGAATGTCACCTGATTCCCATACGATGTCCCAACTGTGTTTGTCGCATAGGCCCTTATATAATAGGTTGTTCCTGGTGAAAGCCCTGATAGTACACACGAAAAGGAACCGACTCCGGATCCAGAGGCAATTGTAGACGAGCTTAGTGTCGGATTGACTGAAGTTGAGTAGCATATACCACGGGCAGTAATAGCATTCCCTCCATCGCTGGTGATATTACCTCCGCTTTGCGCACTATTCTGAGTAACTGAGGATGCCTGGTCAGTAGTCAAAGTGGGTAGAGAAATGTTGGAATTGGTTTGAAAGCTCACCTGATTTCCGTAAGCCGTACCCACAGCGTTGGTTGCGTATGCCCTGATGTAATAGGTTGTTCCCGGGTTTAATCCGGAAACCGTACAATTGAAAGAGCCACTTCCGGAACCAGCAGCTACCGTTAATGCACTTATTGTTGGATTAATTGAAGTGGAATAGCAGATACCGCGGGCAAGAACCGCACTTCCTCCATCGCTGGTGACATTGCCACCGCTTGCTGCGCCTGTTTGGGTCACCGAGGACACCTGGGTGGTAGTTACTGAGGGCAATGAAGCAGAGACATTCGTTGTTGTGAATTCAATTTCTTTACTGTAAGCTGTTCCTACGCTATTGGATGCGAAAGCACGGATAAAATACCGTGTATTTTGAACTAGGCCGTTCAGCTGAGAGGTGAAGGCGCCTTCTCCGGAACCGGAAATGAAAGTCAAATCCTGAGTCGTTGGTGAGGGGCTGATTGAAAGACAAAATCCACGGGATGTCACGGCACTGTCACCGTCCCATTTGACAATTGCATCGGCAGCTGCCTGGGTATTTCCAATTTGGTACACGACAAGATCATCCACCACTGGCAATCGAGGGACCTTGTCGAGATTCCATTGCAAATCACCTTTATCGCATGAGACTAACAACAAGACAACGAAATAATAAACAAGCGATGAATTTTTAACTTTGATCATTATTTTATTGAAATTGGCATTGACTGCATAGTGTAGTTTAATATTTGTTTTTTAATGTAAAGTTTATAGGCATATTAAACTTAACATTAACAGGTTCTCCATTTTGTTTGCCGGGAATCCATAAAGGCATATTCTTGAGTACTCGAATAGCTTCCTCATCGCAACCTGCACCAATTCCACGAATAACCCTGATATCACGAATATATCCATCAGGCCCAATTATGAAAGAAAGATAAACCCTGCCAGTTATTCCATTTTCTCTAGCAAGGGGAGGATACTTAATGTTCTTTTGAAGGTACTCATACATTGCAGCTTCACCCCCGGGGAATTTAGGTTGCTCCTCAACATACGTATAGACTTTCCCGGCATTGGAATTTACTTTTGGATCCTCAGGGGGCATTTCTTCTTCGTTTTCGAAGTTGACTCGATTTGGATTACTTAATTGAGCGGTTGAAGAAGTGTTGCTTGCATTATTGAGTTTTGTCATTAAAGTCTTATCATATACATAAATAAAATATTCACCTGCCTGGTATTCCTTTTTTCGTGAGACCATTAAAACAACCGTATTCCCATTCTCATAAATTGTTTGAAGGGCTTCATCTACCACGGCAGTTTTACCCGTAGCTAGCGACGAAAACTCTGTTGATATTGAACGGATACAGGATTCGTTTGTCTGAAGAATAATCACATTGGGCTTTGCATTTGAACTGTAAACCTCGAGCGTTTGAGCACCATTCGTCCATTTTACCCAATCATATTGTCCCGCATGTGAGAATGTTGGCACCTGAACACCGGATTTAGCCGCTTGAAATCCCCAACCACCTTCACTTAAAAATGCATATATTTCTCCGAGGGTTGATTTATGCATCTTAAGAATCTGAGGGCGGATTAGACAGGCCTGAGCTGATAAGTCATTTTGGACAAGAAAAACACCAACAAGTATTGAGATCCACAATTTAATAGAAGGTCGCATGACGTATATTTTAAAAACTTAAAATCGAATAATTGGATTATGTTGGTTTAAAATTAGAAAATATGTTTGAAAATAAAGCAACAATTTAAAAATTAATATCTTAAAAACGAAAATCCGAGTCTGATATTTAGAAAAGATATAATTATTGCTTGGATTTAATGTTTGTTGGCAACAAGTAAACAAGTAGGTTATCTCAAAATAAAATTGAAGGTGATTGTTCCACGCTGCTCGTCCAGACCAGAAACACTTGGGCTAAATCGAGTTTTCAAAGCTGCGTCCTTACATTTTCGTATTAGTGTAGTATCAGACGATGTACTACCTCGTGCAGGCCCATCTGCCCTTACTACAACTCCATCTTTGTCCACCAAAATCTCTATAACCACTCTGCCCTGCTCTTTGGAATTGTCTTCTACCCTCGGCTTAAAACGCATTTCGCGTCCAGCTAAAACAAATCCAGTTCCGATTCCTGCGCCGCTACCGGATCCTGTTGCTTCACTACTGCCTTTGCTTGAATCTTCATTGGGTCTTGCATCAG
>JBEGVI010000209.1:0-5088 GCA_041178485.1 Bacteroidota bacterium
CATTCATTTTGTCGTGATCCAGTGGATTCAAGGTTCGCAAATCGATAATTTCTACTCTTCCTTCAAAATGGGAAGACGCCTCCAACGACCAATAAACTCCACGTCCGTAAGTAATAATTACTGCAGATTCACCCTTTTCAATGTAGGTTGTTTCCGCCTCCTGAACAACTCTTGCTTTTCCGAATGGTATGACGTAATCCTCATCCGGCTCGATAGACATTGCTCCCTCTGTGCCTTTTATTTTTGACCAGTACAGCCCTTTGTGCTCGAAAATAACTACAGGATTCGGGTCGTAAAATGCGGACTTCATCAATCCTTTCAGGTCTGCACCACTTGAGGGGTAAGCTACTTTAATTCCACGTATGTTCGTTACGACAGACTCTACACTTGAGGAGTGATATGGACCACCCGAACCATACGCTCCAATTGGAACTCTGATCACACAACTCACCGGCCATTTTCCATTGGACAGGTAATAGGACCTGGATACTTCAGTAAACAATTGATTGAGCCCGGGCCAAATGTAATCTGCAAATTGGACTTCGACAATGGGTTTCAAACCAACAGCAGACATTCCAACGGTGGAGCCAATAATGAACGCCTCCTGTATCGGAGTATTAAACACACGGTTTTCTCCAAATTTTTCTGACAATGTCGCTGCTTCCCTGAATACACCACCGAGTCGTGCACCGACATCCTGACCGTACAATAGGGCCTCCGGGTGTTTTTCCATTAATTCACGAACAGCAAAGAGAGCCGAGTCTACCATCACCGTCTTCTTCTTTCCTGTCGGTTCCCTTTCGCCTCTTTCTTCAGTAATTGAAGTTGGAGCAAATATGAAATCAGTCACCGATTCCGGCAAAGGATCCTCTGCATGCACAGCCCTCTGATATTCAGAATCTACGAAATCAGCTACCTCTTTTTCAATTCGAGCGAGTTCATCCTTACCCTGTCCATTTTGAATTAACTTTTCCTTTAGTTTTGGATATGGATCTCGTGTGGCTGCCTCCTCAAGATCATCTCTGTACCACTCCTTGCGTACTCCTGAGGTGTGGTGCCCG
The DNA here is from genome assembly GCA_041178485.1 of Bacteroidota bacterium. Lineage (GTDB taxonomy): Bacteria > Bacteroidota > Bacteroidia > Flavobacteriales_D > Crocinitomicaceae > M0103. The sequence continues at coordinate 1,062 of JBEGVI010000209.1, forward strand.
AGCAGCGGCACTTTCGCATGAATAACAAAGGGTCTTCGCTCTTTACGCACAATGTCAAATACTTCACTCACGGTCTTGTATGACAATTCAAAGTCACTTCCGTCAATAGTTCGAACTCCGATTCCATTAAACCCACGCATGTATTCTGTCATATCTTGAGCACGCGTCTCTCTTGCATTGGCACTTATATCCCACCCATTGTCCTGGACAAGAAAAACGATTGGAAATTGTTTTAATGCTGCCATTTGCAGTGCTTCTGAGACTTCTCCTTCTGTACAGGAGGCATCTCCCAGCGAACAAACCACTACCGGATTTTGTCCGTTATAGTCCTCCGAGAGACCAAGTTTCTCCTTGTATTGAATCCCCATTGCAACCCCTGCGGTTGGTATCGCCTGCATCCCTGTCGCTGAAGACTGATGAGGAATTTTAGGCATGTCAGGTCGGTTCAAAGAAGGGTGACAGTAGTATGTTCGTCCGCCTGAAAAGGGATCATCCCTTTTTGCAAAAACCTGAAGCATCAACTCATAAGGTGACATTCCAATGCCCAACAAAATACTGTCGTCTCTATAGTAGGGCGAAACCCAATCCTGTGGTTTCAGTTGCATACCGATGGCCAGTTGAATGGCTTCGTGCCCGCGAGAAGTCGCATGAACATATTTTGAAGTGATCTCTTTATTCTCTTCGTATTTTTCAGCCATTGTTTTGGCTGTACACATCAGCCTGAAGGCTTTTAGTAAAACCTCTTCACCTACGGCAGTGATCATTGCATTCGATTTCGTTTCCACGGAATTCATTTCCGAATTATTTCTATAATGTTCCAAATATACAAAAGGTATCGCATTGAGACATGTCATGTCCCCGCGATACCTTTTTAGCTAAGCACTGATAAATACCGTGAAAGACATTCTTTTTCAACATCCAGAATAAATTGAATGAAATCAGAACTGGATGTATCTGTCTGAGATTTTTCGAGGCATGCATAATAAGACATGCGTACGGCATGGTCTCCCTTTATATTGGCAATCACAAATCCATGCTGAAGAAGAATCAGATTCATGAGCAATCTCGAAACACGACCATTTCCATCAACGAACGGATGAATCGTAACCAAGCGTTGATGGAATTCAGCGGCCAAAATAACCGGATGTAGAATGTGCGCATGCGTACGATACCAAACAAACAGGCCTTCCATCTCTTCTTTGACCTTGAGTGGATTTGGAGGCAAATGCTTACTGCCAGATATCATTACCTGAACATCCCTGTATTTGCCTGCATACTCCGGAATGATTCCACGCAATATCAAATTATGTAAATTCAGCAACTCTCTCTCGGAAAGTCTCACCTTTCTTCGGACAAGATCTTTTATGTAATCAATGGCCTCCTGATGGTTGATCGCCTCGAGATGCTCCCTCATCGATTTCCCGGAGATTGTTAGTCCTTGATTTACCACCAGATCCGTTTCCTTAAGCGTCAACGTATTCCCTTCAATCCGATTGCTTTCAAATGTATATTCCAGCTCAAGTGCCTGAGCTATGCGATAACTATCAAATTCACGCAAAGAATCCAATTGCGCTTTTAAATCATTTATGGCACGTAAATCGGAGTCAAATGATTTAACTTCTCTCTTTTTTGAATAGGACTGTTGTTCTTCCCTGACTAATTCAAGCGTGCGTGAAACAACGGAATAATCTGACATTTCGCGCATTAATTTTTCTTTCAACCATTGTGCAAGCAGCTCTGATTGATCTATTTCCAAATATCGAGCTATTTCAATGATTTGCTGACGTGTCGGTAAGCGTTGTCCACTCTCGAATTTGCTAATCAAGGCTTGATCAATGTTCAACATTTGGGCCAGCTCCCGGATCTTTAATTTACGTTCTTGCCGTTTTGTTTTGATCAAATTTTTCATGACTTAATATTTCATGACAAATTTAGTCATTTTATTTTTGGCTTCACAAAAAAAAAGCGGATATTCCGCTTTTAATTAATTGTTATTCTCAAGAATGTAATCCAGAACTTTCTGTATCAAATGAACACGATCTTTTCCTATGACATTATGTTTATGCATTGGATATGGGAAAAAATCCATTTGGATTCCGAGTTCTACAAATTTCTTGACTAGGGCGTAATTGTGTTGCATTACTACCACATCGTCTATGGTACCGTGAATAAGCAATAAATCTCCTTTCAAATTTCCTGCATGGGTCAGTAGAGACGCTTGTTCGTAACCCTTTTCATTTTCTTCAGGTCGATCCATGTATCTCTCGCCGTACATTATCTCGTAGTATTTCCAGTCTGTCACCGGTCCACCAGCTACACCAACCTGAAATACTCCCGGGTGTCGAAGCATCAAAGACGTGGTCATGAATCCTCCGAATGACCATCCATGAACAGCTAGTCTGTTGCTGTCGACGTAGGGCAATGTTTTTAAATATGCCACTCCGGCCAGCTGATCTTCCATCTCAACGGTTCCTAATTGACGATGTATCTGTGACTCAAACGCAAATCCTCGGTGTGCGGATCCGCGTCCGTCAAGTGTGTAAACCAGGTATCCCTGTTCTGCCATCCAGTACATCCAGAGATTCGCCCCATCAAGCCAGGAATTCGTTATCATTTGTGCATGCGGTCCGCCATATACATAGACCATGACAGGGTATTTTTTGGTCGGATCGAAATTACTCGGTTTAATCAATCTGGTGTAGAGAGTGGTTCCTTTATTATTAAGCGTAGAAACCTCGCTTTTTCCAATGGTGTATTCCTTGAGTTTATCTTCGCTCTCTATCAAGGTTTTTATGACTTTTAAAGATTTTGCCTCGAGCAATTGTGCCTTGTGTGGAATGTCATGATTTGAGAAAGCATCATAGAAATATGCGCCGTCCCCTGAAACAGAAAATTCATGCGTACCTGATTCACATGTAATAAGCTGCTGTTTGCCTGATTCCATGTTTACCCGGTAAAAAAGTGTGTTCGTTGCATCCGGACCAGTAGCATTGAAAAGTACATTTTTGCCATCGGCCGTGGCACTGTGTATTTCTTTGATCGGAAAACTATTTTTTGTGAGTTGGCGGATTAATTTGCCATCCAGAGAATAGAGGTATAGATTGTTATACCCATCTTTTTCTGAAATCCAAATGAAATTCGTTGATTTCGTTGACGGAAAGAAAGCCGGATGTTCCGGTTCAACCCATTTATCATTCTTTTCTTCGAGAATAGTTCTTACAAAATTTCCTGTTTTAGTTTCATATAGATTCAGCCACATATGGTTTTGGTCACGATTCACTTCAGCGACAAGGACGTACACATCATCGGGTGTAAAACAAAAATTAGTTAGATAACTGTCCGCAGCATCTTTGGGGTTTATAAACACAGTGTTTTTTGTTGAAATATGGTAGATACCTACCCGTGGTTTTTCTGACTTTTGTCCTGCCATTGGATATTTGATTGACATCAATGAACCGGGCGTTTCTGTGATGTCCAACAATGGGTAATCATGGACCTCTGTCTCATCTTTTTGATAGAAGGCAAGATGCTGGCCATCGTTCGACCAAAACAACCCGCCGCCTATACCAAATTCATTTCGGGCAATGCTCTGACCGGAAACGATATTTTTGTCCGCATTGTCCGTAATTATCAATTTAACCAGGCCATTTGTATTTATGTACACATTGTTATCTACCGTATAAGCTACATGACCGGATTTCGCACTCACAAGAGCATTTTCTGCTTTATCACTCAAGGAATGCAGTAAACTTCCCTTGCCGCTTTGGATGTCATACGTATAAAAGTTCCGTCCGTCATTGATAGTGAAAACGGACACATCCTTCCATTTCAGATTAAAGAAACCTGAAAGCTGAGAACCCAATGCATTGTTCAGATCATTGATTGTAAGTACTTCTGTAATCGGAGACTTGGCACCTACCAATGAGGAGTACATTGTTTGATAATTCTTGCTGAAATAGGTGTATTTGCTTGACCCGGGGACCCATTGGAAACCGTACATACGTTCGGGTCCGAAAATGCGGTTTTG
>JBEGVI010000210.1:0-5119 GCA_041178485.1 Bacteroidota bacterium
GGAATTCAGAGCTTTTTTCGAAGCACTTGACACTGCAAAGTACGGAAGCGTATTTTCAAATGAACCACCCGAACAACTCTTAACCAGAGCGCAAAATTTGATCTCCGGCAACCAAGGTTGATTTTGTACCTTTGTAGCATGTCTGCCAAACTCAAGAACATTCGGGAATTTTCGCTGGAAGATCTTATTGAAGAAATAGGCGCACTAGGAGAAAAAAAATTCAGAGCTATCCAAATCTATGAGTGGCTATGGCAAAAGAATGCCTCATCCTTCGAAGAAATGTCGAATTTGAGTAAAGAATTTCGTCACAACCTCTCTCAACATTTCTTTATCGATCACATTGAATTGGCTGACCAGCAAATCAGCTCGGACAAGACCATTAAATGTGCATTCAGCGTAGACAGAAGTAAAATTATAGAGGGCGTTTTAATTCCTACCACATCCAGAATGACTGCCTGTATCTCTTCTCAAGTTGGATGCAGTTTAGCCTGCACCTTTTGTGCTACCGGACGCTTAAAACTCATGCGAAATCTGACTGCAGGAGAAATCGTGGATCAAGTGGTTTACCTCAGAAATCAGGCTGAAAAGCGCTATACTACCCCACTTACAAATATCGTATACATGGGCATGGGTGAACCGCTCCTGAATTACAGGAATGTGTTGCGTTCTGTCGAACTTATCACAAGTGAAAAGGGACTTGGCATGTCACCAAAACGCATCACCGTCTCCACTGCTGGAATTGCGAAAATGATTCGTAAACTAGGGGATGATGACGTAAAATTCAATCTTGCACTCTCGCTTCATGCTGCAAACGACAAAAAGCGGAGTGAGATCATGGAAATCAACGACACAAACAATCTGCAGGCGCTGGCCGAGGCACTGCAGTATTTCCACGAAAAAACGGCCTCCCGAGTAACCTTTGAATACATCATTTTTAAGGATTTCAATGACAAAATTGAAGATGCACAGGAACTTGCGTCTTTTGCAAAATGTGTTCCGTGCAAGATCAACATCATTGAATACAACCCTATCGAAGAAGGTATTTTTCACCAAGCCGATCCTGAAAAAGTGAATGCCTTTGCTGCCTATTTGGAATCAAAGAATTTAATTGTAAACGTCAGACGTAGCCGCGGAAAAGACATTGACGCAGCATGTGGTCAACTGGCAAATAAAAACAAGGCTCTCTCTCCTGAGAACAGAGTATTCAAATAAGCTTTTTTTCAATTCGGATAGAAGCATTTTCCGCCGAAGCGGAGGGTTCAGTGGTTAAAAAAAGAACTTCACTTGCGGGACGAGGTACGTTTTTTCGACAAAAACTATGACAGCGCAATGTTTCCGAAATGTTCAAAAAGAATCGTTCCAAAAGCATTTTCACTGGGGTTGTATAACGTATATTTGTAATATGCTCAGCGTAGATGAAATAGTCGGTCCGGTAAAGGATGAAATAAATGAATTTGAAGCGCGATTCAGGTTGAGCATGCGTTCAAAAGTGCCACTTTTAGACAAAATTACTCACTACATTATCCGACGGAAAGGAAAGCAGATGCGACCCATGTTTGTCTTTTTGACAACAAAAATGCTGGGTGAAATGAACGACAAGGCCTATGACGCAGCAACATTGATAGAATTGCTGCATACAGCCACACTTGTCCACGATGATGTCGTTGACGACGCAAATGAACGTAGGGGATTCTTCTCATTGAATGCGCTTTGGAAAAATAAAATTGCCGTTCTTGTTGGTGATTACATGCTCTCAAAAGTATTGCTACTCTCCATTGAAAAAAACAATGTTCGATTACTCGAAGTAGTTGCCAGAGCCGTAAAAGAGATGAGCGAGGGAGAACTACTTCAAATTGAAAAAGCACGCAGACTGGACATTACCGAAGATGTGTATTTTGAAGTTATCCGACAGAAGACAGCATCCCTGATTTCGACGTGCTGTGAGGCCGGCGCAATTGCGGCAGAACGCGAAGACCTTGCGGAACGCATGAAACGCTTTGGAGAATATGTTGGCCTCGCATTTCAATTGAAGGATGATATTTTCGATTACGGTTCTCCTGGTAAAATCGGTAAACCTACAGGATTGGATATCCGTGAACGAAAGTTAACACTCCCGATGATATACACGCTGAATACAGCACCAAAGGCAGTGCGGTCGGAACTGATCAACATAATTAAAAATCACAATGAGGATAAGCGCCATGTGAACAGGGCCATCGAATTGGTTACCACACATGGAGGGATTGAGTACGCGCACAAAAAAATGATGGAAATGAAAGAAATGGCGCTCCAAGAACTTGATGAAATCCCTGATTCAGTGGCCAAACAATCGATCATTGGTTTAGTTGAATATACGACACAAAGAGAAAAATAATGAACCTGAAACACCTGACTTTACTGGTTTCCTTGCTTTTATTCGCTTCCTGTGAGGAAGAGCCTGAGAAAAAAGTTAAGAAATCAAAACCGGAAACCCTTGTTGAAGTAAAAAATGGAATATTCTACGAATGGTATCCCGGAAAAAAACAGATTAAGTACAAAGGAGGTCAGGATGAAGAAAAAAAACGAAATGGCGTTTGGACCTTCTATGCCGAAGACGGAACAGAACTGTCAGTCACATACTATGAACATGGATTGAAACAGGGGTTCTCCATCGTAAAATACCCCACCGGAGTCATCCATTACAAAGGTGAATACCATAAAGATCAAATGGTTGGAGAGTGGACAACCTACAATGAACGCGGTGAAGTGGAAACGGTAAAAGATTTTGGTGCACCGAAGCAGTAAATTATGTCAAGGATTCCACCACATATCATTGATGAAATCATGCAAACCTCCCGAATAGAGGAGGTAATCGGTGATTTTGTGGTATTGAAGCGTGCAGGTTCAAATCTGAAAGGGCTCAGTCCTTTTACAGATGAAAAGACACCTTCTTTCGTTGTTTCACCAGCCAAACAGATTTTCAAATGTTTCTCCACGGGAAAAGGGGGGACAGTTGTAACTTTTTTAATGGAGAAAGAACATTTCTCTTATCCGGAGGCATTGCGCTGGCTTGCAGAGAAATACGGAATTCAGGTTCCAGAAGAAGCCCCTGCAACCGCAGAGGAGCTTGCTGCTGTGAGCGAACGAGAAAGTCTCCACATTATAAACGAATTTGCAAAGTCACACTTTGTTCACAACCTTCACAATACCGATGAAGGGAAGGCGGTAGCACTCTCCTATTTTCAGGAACGCGGTTTCCGAAAAGACATCATTGAAAAGTTTCAACTGGGATATTGCCTGAATACTGGTGATGATCTCACCAAAATGGGAAAGGAAAAAGGCTACAAACTCGAATTCATGGAGAAAGTTGGATTAGTTAAATCCAAAGATGACAGGTATTTCGATTTTTTCAGAGGCAGAGTGATGTTTCCCATACACAGTGTAACCGGCAGAGTGCTCGGTTTTGGAGGACGGACCCTTTTCACTGATAAAAAAATTGCAAAGTACTTCAATTCACCGGAGAGTATTATTTACAATAAAAGTGAAATCCTGTACGGACTCTATTTTTCAAAAGGAGACATCATTAAATACGACAACTGCTTTTTGTGTGAAGGATATACAGACGTCATCAGCATGTACCAGGCCGGCATTCAGAATGTGGTATCCTCTTCAGGAACTTCACTGACAAAAGATCAAATCAAGCTTGTCCGCCGCTATACCAAAAACATTACAATTTTATATGATGGCGACGCCGCGGGCATCAAAGCATCATTCAGAGGCATTGACCTGATTCTTGAGGAAGGCATGAACGTCAAGGTAGTGCTCTTTCCCGAAGGTGAAGATCCTGATTCGTTCTCCAAAAAATCAAGCACCAGCGAACTTGAAGAGTATATTAAATTGCATACGCAGGATTTTATTTCCTTCAAGTCGGATATCCTTCTCAGAGATGGAGAGAGTGATCCCATCAAACGTGCAGATTTGATCCGAGAGATTGTCCACTCTGTTGCATTGATCCCAGACCAGATTACACGGACAGTATACATTCAAAAGATTGCCCAACAATTTGGATTGAGTGAGCAACTTGTGGCCAGTGAACTGATCAAACAACGTAAAACGATTGTTTCAAATGACACAAATGAACCAATCATTAAGGAAATACCATTAGAATCCAATCAAGTTAGTCCAATTCAACAAGGGACTCAAGGGGTGGACATTCAGAATGTTGCCAATGAATACGATCTGATCCGGATTATGGTCAAATACGGCACCCGTCTGATTGAAACTGAACAAATTGATGAGGATGGTAAAAAAATTCTTGTTGAAACCTCTGTTGCTGAACTCATTCATCACGAACTGGACAAGGATGAATTGTCATTCGCTGAACCATTGCACGCTGAAATTTACACGCTTATCGTAAACGGCCTGCAACAAAAAGAATTGTACTCCTCATCGTACTTTTTGAAATTGGAAGATCAACGCATTGTTAATTTTGTTTCCAACATAGAAAGCAAAGACCAAGAATTAAGTGCTCAGTGGCTTAGCAAGTATAATATTTCAACCCGAACTGAAAGCGACCGTTTAAATGAACTTGTCATGAATACGATTTACAGTTTCAAAGCCAATAAGATTGAGGAAAAAATTCACTCAATTCGCAAAAAGCTGGAACATGCTTCAGACCTGGAAGAAATGGAACTGATGGATCTTTTGGCCGAGCAAATGGCATACGAAAGAGTAAAAATGATTTTCGCAGATAAACTAGGCAGAATAATTTTAAGATAATATGTTCAGCTATACCCTATTCAAATTTGGTCCATACGATGTATGTCTATGGAATATCCTTTTTTTGAGTCTAATCTTTTTTGTAGCAATGATACTTCGACGGGTGATTCACAAATCACTTAAGAGGTATCTCAAAAATGTCAATATAGCTGTAGAAGGAAGACGTGTCACCTTGTTAAAGTTACTAAGTCAAAGTGTATATATTCTTGCTACATATGTTTCTGTTATTAGTTTCAACATTAACAATGATAAAGTGAATTTCATTGACTTTTTAAACTATAAATTTATTGAAATGGGTAAATTCTCTATGAGCTTTTACCATATCCTATCAATCATCGCGATATTCTTTACAGCCCGAATT
>JBEGVI010000211.1:0-18726 GCA_041178485.1 Bacteroidota bacterium
TCCAACTTGAAGAGTCATCTTGAAGCAATGGGAGTGCATTACGGGTATTTGCAAGGGGCTACACCTCCGGCAAGCAAAACTTCTACCGATGAGTTGGATCTTGAAAGTCTGATGCAGCAAATTCCTGTAGGAGATTCGGTGAATCAGTAAGTGCTGGGCTGTGCCTCTATTTCGCGTTCCGCGCATTGTTCAGTGGTGGTTTCCACAGAGAATCTGGCGAATGTCCGATCAGAAGGGAACCATTTTCCTCACCTTTGATGACGGTCCGCATCCTGAAGTTACACCTTGGGTGCTCGATAGACTGAGGGAGTCTGGGATGAAGGCAAGTTTCTTTTGTGTGGGAGAGAACGTCAGGAAATACCCTGAGATATACAATCGCATACTAGAGGAAGGACATGCAGTAGGCAATCACACGATGCGCCACGAGAAAGGCACGCAAACGGACCTGCAAGCCTACGTTGATTCGGTCGAAGATGCATCAAATTACATCTCCGGTACGTTGTTCAGGCCGCCCTACGGAAGAATTAGTCGAAAACAGGCAAATGCATTGCGCAAGAAATTCCATCTTGTCATGTGGACCTGGCTTTCATACGACTACGATGCGTCGGTTTCTGCAGATCAGATTATTCGAAATGCACAAAGAAAAATAACCTCAGGGGACATCGCCGTATTTCACGACAATGTCAAATCCTTTGAAAGATTGCAACTGATCTTGCCAGAATTTTTGAGGATTTTGAAGGAAAAAGGGCTAAAGTCTCTGCCCATCAATATGTGATTATTTTCTTTTGTAAACAGGCACTGTAGAGCACGGTTCGCCATACATTATGCTTTTTGCTGCCGGTTGGATGCGTTTGATCAGTTCGCTCATTGCAAATTCGGGAGCTGCTATGTCAGAACATCCTTTAATGATGATCTTTCCATCCATGAATTCCGTCAGGTCCAGCTGTTCAATCGACTGTTTGATCAACGCTTTTTCAAGGTCAGAGCGAGTTCCTATGAGAAATGTGGATGCAATCCCTGTAAGTTGAGAGGCCACAAGCATATATGCCCATGTTGGTACGATCGCATCTGCCGAACAATAGACACAAACCGCTTTACCGGCATAGGTTTTCCAGTCGTGTTCCTTGATGTAGGTCCGGAAGTCTTTCTCTTTCAAAATCAGTCCTTCCCATAGCTGAAGCGCAATGTCGATCTCACAACGCTCCGCAACAGGTTTGAATTGCGCCAGATCCAACTGGATCAATCCGCTTTCTTCGACTTTGTTCCTGATTTCTTCCATGGCGCAAAATTATCTAAAGATTCAGAGATTTGACAATTCTGACATTTGACCAGTCTATGATTTGTTCAAAACATTAAAATAAACAGCGCCATTCTGTCAGTCAAAAACGCAAGGCATACGATTTGAGAAGAGGGTGCCATGCGAAACATTCCGACGTTCGGATCATGGTCTTCTTCATTTGCAAACGCTGGCTTTTTTCTGGCAGCCATGTGGTTGTTCTTCTGGGCCCAGCATCTTTTCGCGTTTGATTTTTACAAACTTGGCGTTCTTCCGCGTACATTTTCCGGTCTTATTGGCGTGATTTTCATGCCATTCATCCACTCCAAGAGAGAAATCGAACACATCGTCAATAATTCGCTGCCCGCCTTCCTCTTGATGAGTTCACTCTTCTATTATTACAAAGAAATTGCATGGAAGGTATTGTTGCTCGGCTGGATTTTCACGGGCGCTTTCCTGTGGGTATTTGCTCAGGATTTCGGGCGTTACCACATCGGCATGAGTGGCGTGATTTATTTTCTGGCGGCATTTCTGTTCACTTCCGGAGTTATCCGCAAGTATCTTCCTCTTCAGGCCCTGTCTTTATTTATTGTCTTCCTTTATGGAAGCATGGTCTGGGGAATTTTTCCGATGCAGGAAAAGGTCAGTTGGGAAGGTCATTTTTCTGGCATGCTGGTGGGACTTGTAATGGCATTTTTTCATAGACAAAAAGGCCCGCAACGTCCAAAATATCAATACGAGATTGAGAAAGAAATGGGCATTGAACCGCCCGATCTGGAAGGAATGTACAATCAACGGTTGCTTGAAATTGAAGAGGAACAAAGAAAAACCCGGGAAAGCATTTCGGAGATCGTGTATCACTACAAACCTAACGACACTCCGAACGATAAAAGCCCTCAACCGTAGCGGTTTCTGCGGATAATTCTGCCCAGCATGCCCCATTGAAATGAAGGATGCACAGCATTCCTGTCTTCAAGTAAATGTCTGCGCCCGTAAGGTATTCGGCGAGTTCTGTGATGCCGTCGTTGTGTCCAATCAGCATCAGGTCCGAGTTGTGTTCAACCCGGGTAATCTCTTTAAGCAGGGTTTGCCTGTCAGCAAGGTACAATGTATCCAGGAAACGAACGGAATCTTCTTTTGCGCCACGAACATGGTAAAAAGTTTGCCTGGTACGTCGGGCAGTGGAACAAAGAACAGTGCCGACAGAAACATCAATCGACTCTATATAAGCACGCAAGTCTTTGCTTTGCGCAACACCCCGCGGCAGTAATTCCCTGTCGAAATCAAGTCCGGTGGAACTTTTTTGATCTGTTTTTGCATGCCTGATGAGGTAAAGCTTCATTTTTTGCCAACTGTTTTTCTTCTGCGCGCGTCAAAAGTAAAAGGAAATCATTTTGTTTCGTCTTAGTCGCTAGTCTCAAATTGGGTTTTCTGTCAAAAAAATGTATCTTGCGTCTGATAAGTCAAATACGAATGGGTCAAGCCATCATATCGCCCGAGTTGCTCAATGCATGTCGCAGAGATGACCGACGTGCTATTCAGGCTTTATATTTCCACTGCTTTAAGACACTCATGCCTGTATGCTTCAGGTATCATAAGAACGAGGAGGATGCGCGTGCTGCATTGAACCATGGTTTTATGAAAATTCTCACGGGCCTTGACAGCATGGAGGGAGAAATTAATTTTAATGCATGGTCCAAACGGATTATGATTAACGCGCTCATAGATGAGTATCGCCGGAATAAAAAAAGGAATGCGATCATTTCCCCGCGAGAGAGTGACCGTGATTTAGAATTTTCTGACAGTTCATCAGTAAATGAAGGTGAAAATGATTTGGTGTATGCGGACTTATTGGAATTGTTGAAAGAGCTTCCCGTCATCAGTGGAAAGGTTTTTAACTTGTATGTCATTGATGGATTCAATCACAAGGAAATAGGAGAGTTACTTGGAATGTCGGAAGGAACTTCTAAATGGCACCTTTCTACAGCCAGAAAATTGTTGCGTGAGAAACTTGAGAAGTTGGACGAAAAGAGGAGGATGGCTATATGAGGTGGAGCAAAGAGGATATCGACGCACTGTACAATGGAATTGACGAGGGACAAGAGTTTTCGTTTGATCCTGTATATTTTGAAGACATCGAAAAACAACTTCCGGTACTTCGAAGACGAACTTCAGTTTTTGGTTTTTGGCTGAACGTATTCCTAGTGTTTTTGAGTTCTGTAGGGAGTGTTGCTGTAAGCCGGGCGCCAGAGAATGTAGCCAGAATCACCTACACTACTCAAAGAGATGCCAATGAACAAGTTGCTCCAGATCCATCAGAGAAATCTAACATTTTGAGCGCAGAACGATCGCCAAATACAGAAAACAATGCGTCGGAATTTATTCAGGGTATTGCGATGTTTGAAGAGCCGAGTGAAGTGGTTCAGTCCGAATATCGAATGGATGTTTACCCTGTTTTACCGGTTAAACCGTTAAGTATTGAAGAATTGAACGACTCTGAACCACTCATTTCTTCATTGAACCGTAGTATTTCAAAGCAGAGACAGCACTGGTATGCCACTTTCAACTCCGGACTGCAGCAATCCTGGACCAATGTTGGAAATCATGCCCGTGCGAATATGTCTGTCAGTGCAGAGGCAGGTTGGAGCGTTAGAGTAGGCCGGCAATTAACCGCTTCAGCGGGAATATCTTTCCACTGGACATCATTTGATCAGCTGGAAATCAAGGAACGAACGAAAATCTATGGATTCGGGTATGCAACCTACGATAATTCTTATTCCTTCACAGGAATGGCATCTATGGGAATACCACTGAGTCTCACAATGCGTTCCAATCGTCATTCGTTCGGTCCGTTGCTTGAATTCAGGAGAAATTTATTTGCTCAGATAAAGCGGGTACAAAGCTGGAACGATGAAGTATTTCAGACTTCAAAGGGAGTTACGGACCTTGCTTTGCTGAACAGGCATTCGCTACAACTGGGAGCAAGGTATGAATTCGCCCTGAACGAGTCCCTGTCAATTGGTGCGGATGTACGGTATGAATTGGTACCTCAGATCACTTCAGATCGGTTTGAAGGCAAGGTAAATTCCCATCCCCTCTCTGCGAATGTATCCATTAAAGCATATTTTGGAAAATGATTCCGACAGTCACATATCGATGGGTATTTCTTTGGATTGTAATGTTTTCCATGTTTGTGTCATGCAACAAAGTGGAGATTGATGAGCCTCCTGTTCAAGGAAGTCCGGTGTTTAAAGTGAACGCAACATTCGGAAGTGAACAATTGGAACTGGAAGCAGGTGAGGGCAACTGCGAATTAGAATCCTATGTTCAGAATGAGAACGGTGCAAATGTGCATTGTGGCAAACTCAGCGGGACAGACTACACCGTAAAGCTAAAGGTTTTTGATGGTGCTCTTGATCTTCCGAATGGTAAATTTCAAACGTTACTCCCTCAAATCTTGTCATTTACTCCTTCAAACGGGAACTCGTTTATCCACATCGACCCAAGTGATTTTCCGAATTATGAGCACATCGAACAAATATCGTGGTACGTTGACGAGGTATTTTATGGAACAGATTACCTCGATATTTCCTCCCCCGGCAAGTACAGTGTCTGTGCGGACGTATTGTTTGACAATGGCAGTAATTCCATGGTTTGCAATGAATTTCTTGTTGGTTTCAGACCATCTTCAGATGCATTTGTTAGCCATTTTGTAGACCAGCAGTTGAGACTGCACGCTTGGATCGATGCATACGAAAAGAATGTGGAGTCTGTTCACTGGTATGTGGATGGAAACCTGGTTTCGGAAGAGGAAAGCATTATTTTACAGGTGAATCCGGCTCTGCACAAAGTGATGGCGGAAATACATTTTACGAATGGAGCCGTCCGGAAGAAAACAGTTCTTGCTGATGGAACACTTCAAGGATGCTTTTTGGATGACTTAACTATTTTTGAGACTTTTTACACGGGTCAATACAATGACTTTACTGTCCAACTCGAAATCTCTTTTCAAGGCGAGCTATACACCACCCGTTTGTGTCCCAACGAATCGTCCTCTTTTGATATTTCTGAGTGGACATACTATGGGAAAGACAGCGCCGGAAAGAGTGTGTACAAAATCACTGCGGATGTAGACTGTATACTTTCCAATTCAAGCGGCGATGAACTTCCTTTCTCGGGAAACATTATCTTTGGTCTGCCCGGAGAGTAGTTGCGACATGAAAAAATATCTTCTCTTTACTTTTTTACTTTCTTCCTGCCTGCTGAATGCACAGGGAATAACGCTCAATCAGTCTGATTTTGCCAATGGTGGAGACACTGTGCGAACGAGCAATGCGAACGACAATGGATATGATTATGTTTCCACTGGAATAGATTATGTCTGGGATTTTTCATCACTTTCGGCCACGAGCCAAAATTTGAGAAATTTTAGCCCCATTAATCAAGCACCATTTTTTGTCCAGTTTCTTTTTGGATTTGCGGCCCCACTTCCATATCGTGCATCCTATTTTGTTGAAAATACTGACCTTCCTGTCGCACAGATCACTTCAATTTTGCCTATTATTATAGAGAATCTATATCAGTACACTCGGACGACCCAAGATTCAATTACAAATATTGGGTATTCAATGAAAGTCACGGCAAATGGAACCACCTTTGACTTGCCTATAAAGTCGGACACGATAGAATTGCATTACCAATTGCCACTGAACTACGGCGATACAAACAGAACTCGAAGTTACACACGGATAGATTTCAATCCATTTTACAATGCTATTTGGATTCAGCATAAAAAAAGGATTTCTTTTGCAGATGGTTATGGTACGATTACAACACCTTTAGGTACATTCAATGCGTTGAGGATACGCCACGAAGTTGAAGAAACAGATTCGATTTTCACAGAACTTCCCTTTCTGGGACCAACGTGGATTCCTTTGGATCTTCCGCTGGTAAAAGAATACGAGTGGTGGACAAATGGTGAAAAAATTCCTCTGCTCAAAATTACAACCAATACACTGTTAGGTACTGAAACGGTTACTTCCATTGAATACCGCGATATGTACCTTGGGTTGGATGCGGGAATTGAAGAAAATTTAATGGAATTTTCGGTGTACCCTGTACCTGCCTCAGATATTCTATGTATTCGATCCGCTCATCCTTTTAGCAGGGTTGAAGTTTTGGATCGAACAGGCCGCTTGGTTGCAGAACATGCATACGTGAAGGCGTGTGATGTTGTGCTGGATGTCAGCGGATTGTCGCAAGGTGTTTATGAATTGCGCTTGTTTACCGAGAAAAACGTAGTATCCAAAAAGTTTATCAGGGAATAGCCTCCCCAATTCGTACCTTTGTCAAAAGGCAGATCGGTCTGTCGCTGTTCCGAGAAATCGGAAGAGAGGAAAGTCCGGGCAGCACAGGGCACCGTACTTCTTAACGGGAAGGTGTCGGCGAAAGCCGGCAACAGAAAGTGCCACAGAAAGGGAAACTACCTTCGATTCGTCGGAGGAAAAGGTGAAAAGGTGAGGTAAGAGCTCACCGGACATCTGGTGACAGGTGTCGCATGGTAAACCTTACGGGCTGAAAGACCAAATATACCGGGGATTTCGGTGTAAATCGAAAAGAGGGCGGCTCGTCCGACTCGGAGGGTAGGTCGATGGATTCCGTGCGCGAGTGCGGAACTAGATAAATGACAGACGTCCGCCATTGGCGGGATACAGAACCCGGCTTATAGATCTGCCTTTTTCTTTTTTAATTCAGTCAGCATTGTGCCCGGACTCTGGTGAATGGGCGATAACAAAATGACTGATTGCATTTTTCCATCGAGATGATAATCGACAAATGTGAGTTTTCGGTTTAACAGGCGCTTCGTGCTAATCTTTTTAATGCTTTTAAATGAGGTGACAGTGGAATTTTTACCATCAGAAATGATCAGCATGTTTCCTCGAACTTCCATCTCCCTAAACTTTTTTCTGAAAGATCTTCCCCAAAAAAATGCACTTATGCTGCATATAAGAAATACAGAACCAATTGCTGTGTCAGAGAAATTGACAAGTGCCAGAACGAGAGTGGCCAGAATGAAAAACCAAAGACTGACATTGAATCGAACAATGTCTTTTTTATCCAAACGTGAAATGTAAAACGTATCTAAATCAGCGTTTGCCATATTTCTCATGCAGATAATTGATCCACGCAGTACTGTTCCGGCCATTTACAAAGAACCATCCGTACCTGATCTCAAACCAGGAGTTTAGTTTTTTGAATAAAGCACGGATCGTGGCCAAATTTGACGAATAGTAAGTTAGGTCGATTATCGAAGGACAAAACTAACTAAAAACTTAAAGATTAGTTTAATTCAACAGAATTATTTTATTCGTTGAATCGGTGAAATTTTCGAGCGTTTGAGTTTTTTCCCCGAATGCAAAGGGAGTGTTCGAAGAACCCGATTGAGGGAGACATTTCCTTGCTCAGTGCATAGATAACGTAGCAACATCAGGGCATTGGTGTAATTGTAGGCCTGATTAACAATCATAGCAGCCGGCATGTCATAGGCATACCCACCTTTGGTTTGATTGGGGAAATAGAGCGCTCCTTTGCTGAAGTTTTTTAAAAGTGTTTTTTTCTTTTTCTGGAAATTGGAGTATTTAGTAAAGAGCACATCTGCATATCTAAGGGTATCTTTTTCTCTAAGAATTTTGATGCAATTCAATTTTGGGTTACTGATTCTGAGTGTTGATGAACTTTTCAGAAAATCAGCGTATGGTTGCCATTCGGGGGTTTCAGAAAGATCACTGCACCATCCTGAAGAGTCGTACAAGGAGGCATAATTAGGTCGAATCGACACGGACGAAAAATACGTGACGATAATGTAAGGGTCAAAACCTACTCCGATTATTTTTCGGTGCTTTGAAATATGGTTTTTGCGGAGTTCTTTCGGAAGACTATCTGCCGGAATGGACATGAATAAAGCTGATGCTTCACTCTGTTGAATTGCGGAGGTCCCTTTTAATACTATTAAGTCGTGATGTGCGAGTAAATTATCTTTTCTTAAATCGGACAGGATTCTATCAGCTGATGTATGTCTGATGCGCACTGAAATTCCTGTTGTTTTTATGAAGTTCTCGAAGAGCACAGTGTCTTTCGGATAAAGGCAATCGGAAGCAATACGGACTTCAGGGTGCAATGGTCCGCGGGCTTCTTCCGGACTGCATCCTGTCAGACAAAAAACAATGATTAACTGTGCATGCCAGAGGCGGAACATCATGTAACAAAGATATTCAACATAACGGTTCAATGCACTCTCATGATTTATTTACCTTTGTGCAAACATGAGATCAGTGGAGAAGAAAAGTTCACGGAAAGCGCAAAAACTTTCGGCCCTAATGAAGGAGCTGAAGGACCAAAATGGACCAAAATTCTCGAAGAGTCTTCAGCTTTTGAAGAGTGAGGGGGATACACAAATCCTGAAGGATCTGGTCAGATTGCTCATGCAGAAGGAGGAAGCTGAGGGCAAACAAATCCTGAGCATGTTATGCGACCTAAACGACACGTCTGCAACAGAGGAAATGATAGAAATACTTCGAGATGAGGAGTTCTTGAGCGTTCGTCAGGCGTTGCTTGCGACCGTATGGAACAGCAAGTTGAATTACAGCAATTACCTGCCTGAATTCGTTGAGATAGCTTCAGAAGGGTCGTTTTTAGAAGCACTGGATTGCCTCACGATTCTCGAAGGAATGGAAGGTCCTTTTGAGGAAAGACATATTCTGGAGGCACAATTATTTTTGAAAGAGTATTTAGAGGATGCTTCACCAAAGGATCCACAGAAAGCTGCTATCATGAGTGAAATTGCGTTGTTCTTGAAAGATGCAGGCGAAGTGGAGGACGACGACCTTGGCTTTTACAACAGCTGACACTTACCGGTTTTCGAAAAAAGAGCGGATCTTTTTTTCAATCAGTGATTTTACGGATTCATTGGTAACTTCGTTTACTACATCCCCCAAAAATGCCTCTATCAGGAGGTTTTTAGCCGAAGTTTCGGAAAGGCCTCGTGCTCTCAAGTAAAACAATGCTTCTTCATCGAGTTGTCCGGTTGTAGATCCATGCGAACACTTTACATCGTCGGCATAAATTTCCAGTTCCGGTTTCGAATTTACCGTCGCATCCGGACTCGTTAATATGTTCGCGTTCGACTGAAACGCATTGATTTTTTGGGCATTCTCACGAACAAATACTTTTCCATTAAAAACGGCGGTAGCTTTATCCCCGATCACTCCTTTGTACGTCTCGTTCGACAGGCAATGTGCTACGCGATGGTCGATGCACGTATGGTTGTCTACATGTTCCTGCTCTTTCAGCAAATACGTGCCGTAAATGTTTGTTTCTGCATGTTCCCCGTTCACCTGAAGCTCACAACTGTTTCTTACAAAGCCACAATCCATTGTATGGGTGTGAATGGTAAGCCTGCTGTTGTTTTCCTGGGTGCTAACCTCATTGGAGATGAGCATGTTGTTGCCGAGTGAATGTTCGATCTTATAAAGTTCCAGTTGAGCGTCACGTCCCAAAGATACAGAAGTAACATTGTTCAGGTAGCTGTTGGAAGCGTTCTTGGAAGTGAAATACTGCAAAATTTCCAGTTTGCTGTTCGGTTCCTGTTGAATAAGGATCCTGGAATGGTGAATGTTCTGCTCACCTGTACAAACATGAATGAGGGAAATGGGAGCTGGACAAGCGTTTTTTTCGACTGCAATACGGATTCCATCAACACAATAGAGTGTATTCAGGTGATCAAAAATGGTGTTTAAGTTGAACTCCGTGAGAGATGACTTCAACTCCTCGGTTGAGCAAGTTGAAAGTGATTTTACGGAGATGCCATCCATCGATTGTCCTGAGGAAAAAAATCCTTGCGGGACGCCGTTTACGAGGATGATATTGAAATGGTCTTCATTGAGGATGAATTGTTTGAGTTCATCTTCTGAAAAGTTGTTTGGCTGCACGGCTGTTCGAATTCCCGCAATTTTGGCAACCCGTGTATATTTCCATGCTTCGTCACGAGTGGTTGGAAAATCTGAGTTTGACAAGAAAGCTTCAGATTTTTCTATGACTTCCGGAGAAAAAGCCACTTTGGTACGGGTGAGTTGCTCTGTAAAAGCGTCCAGTTTTTTGGTCAACGTTTCCATGGTTTCTTTTTACAAAATCAAGCGTGTTCAACTTCTGCCTTGATCCAGTCGTATCCTTTTTCTTCCAGCTCCAGTGCCAGCTCCTTGGTTCCTGTTTTAACAATTCTTCCATTGTACAACACATGGACAAAGTCAGGAACAATGTAATCGAGCAGGCGCTGGTAATGGGTGATGACTATGGTTGCGTTGGATGGAGATTTTAGTTTGTTCACTCCATTTGCCACTATTCTGAGAGCATCGATATCAAGTCCTGAATCAGTTTCATCGAGAATCGCAAGTTTAGGTTCCAACATCGCCATCTGGAAGATTTCATTTCGTTTCTTTTCACCACCGGAAAAACCTTCATTTACAGAACGCGAGGCCAATTTGGGGTCAAGTTCTACAATGGCGGAGCGCTCGCGAACGAGGGCCATAAAATCTTTCGCACTGATTGCCTCTTTCCCTTGGTATTCTCGTATTTCATTGAGTGCCGTTCGCAGAAAGTTTACATTTGAAACTCCCGGAATCTCTACAGGGTATTGAAATGCAAGAAACAAACCTTCTCGTGCACGGTCCTCCGTAGAAAGCTCCAAAAGGTCATTTCCATCAAAAATGACAGATCCTTCTGTGATCTCATATTCTTCTCTTCCTGCAAGAACAGATGCCAGTGTGCTTTTACCTGCACCATTCGGTCCCATGATGGCGTGTACTTCTCCGGCTTTCACCTCTAAGTTGAGCCCTTTCAGGATTTCTTTCCCTTCAATCGAAGCGTGTAAATTCTCTATTTTAATCATAACGTCAATACTATACTATAAATTCTCTATTCATAATCCAGATTACCCCACAGAACCCTCCAGACTAATGGCCAGTAATTTTTGCGCTTCCACAGCGAATTCCATGGGGAGCTGATTCAAAACTTCTTTGCAGTATCCGTTTACAATTAGACTGATGGCTTTTTCTTCACTTATACCTCGCTGCAAACAGTAGAAAATTTGATCTTCACCAATCTTCGAGGTGGTGGCTTCATGCTCAATTTTAGCCGTACTGTTTTTACACTCGATGTATGGAAATGTATGTGCACCGCATGTATCCGTCATCAAAAGCGAGTCGCATTGCGAAAAATTGCGCGCATTGTGGGCATTTTTATGAATTTGTACCAGGCCTCTATAGGAATTTTGCGAGCGCCCGGCCGAAATTCCTTTGGAAATGATGGTGCTTTTTGTGTTTTTTCCAAGATGAACCATTTTGGTTCCTGTGTCTGCCTGTTGAAAATTGTTGGTCACTGCCACGGAATAAAATTCTCCCGTTGAGTGGTCTCCTTTCAAAATGCACGACGGGTATTTCCATGTTACCGCAGAACCAGTTTCCACCTGTGTCCAGGAGATTTTAGCATTCCGTTCACACAATCCTCTTTTTGTTACAAAGTTGAACACACCGCCTTTGCCTTCTTTATCCCCGGGATACCAGTTTTGTACAGTGGAGTATTTGATCTCTGCATTGTCGAGCGCGATCAGTTCAACTACTGCCGCATGCAACTGATTTTCATCTCTTTGTGGCGCAGTGCATCCTTCGAGATAGGACACGTAGGCTCCTTCATCTGCCACTACCAGTGTTCGTTCGAACTGACCGGTGCCACCTTCGTTGATTCTGAAATAGGTAGACAGCTCCATTGGACAGCGTACGCCCTTTGGTATGTAGCAAAAGGAACCGTCTGTGAATACTGCGGAGTTCAATGCAGCATAAAAATTATCGGTAGCCGGAACGACGGTTCCCATGTGTTTTTGAACCAACTCGGGATGCTCTTGAACTGCTTCGGAAAACGAACAGAAAATGATCCCAAGCTCTTTTAGTTTTTCCTTGAAAGAGGTGCCAACGGATACGGAATCGATTACAAAGTCTACAGCAACTCCGGTGAGGCGTTGTTGCTCCTCCAGCGAGATGCCAAGTTTGGCCATTGTTTCCTTAAGTTCAGGGTCTACATCATCCCAGGATTCATATTTTTTCGCTTTTTTCGGAGCTGCATAGTAGGTAATTTCCTGAAAATCGGGCTTTTCGTAATGGACATGAGCCCATTCTGGTTCGGTCATGTTTTGCCAGATCCTGAAAGCTTTCAACCGGTATTCAAGAAGCCACGCCGGTTCATTTTTTTTACTTGAAATTAATCTGATGATCTCTTCATTCAGGCCTTTCGGAATTTTGTCCGATTCAATATTGCTTACAAAGCCGTATTTGTATTCCTGATTCTCAAGGTCTTTCGCTAATTGATCTTCGGTATATCCCATGACGGAAGAATTACAATGAAAATGATTCTCCGCATCCGCAAGTCCTGCCTGCATTCGGATTGTTGAACACAAATCCTTTACCGTTCAGCCCACCGGAATAATCCAGGGTTGTACCAACTAGATAAAGGAAACTCTTTTTATCAACAACTACTTTTATTCCGTTGTCTTCAAAAGCTTTGTCGCCCTCTCCTTCAATGTTGTCAAATGTGAGCTGATACATCAGTCCGGAACATCCACCTCCTTCAACGCCAACGCGGATAAAGTATCCGGTTTTTCCTTCGTCCTCCATCAGTCTGAGTGCCTGATTTTTGGCATTTTCTGTGACCTGAATCATAACTCTTTTATTTAGATTAATTATAAATAAATACAATTATGCCGCAAAAATACCACTTTGACGAGTTAATATCAACAGTTAAAGTGAAATTTAAAGTTTGTTGTGATAACATTCGAATTGAGCAGGAAGTTCAAAATAATACAAAGAAGTTTGACTTTTAAAGGATTATTTGTAATTATCTTTGCATTTAATCACTTAAATACCGTATGAAACTTATACTTCACACTTTTTTTAGCACCGTTCTTTTGACCTGCTCTGTCAGCTTAAACGCTCAGGTAAAGGAAACAAAGACACTTGACAATGGTGTTCAGATTCACTCCGCTCAAGGAGTAGAGGTGGTAAAGGATAAACCGGCGCCTGTACAAAAGGTCATATCGATTGAAGAAATGGATGTAACACAAGCGACAGAAATGTTGTCGGTTTTGAAGTCAAAAGCGGAATTTGCCCAAGGTCAGGACAAAGCAAACTACCAGAAACAAATTGTTATGGTTGAGGAGAGAATAAAGAAACTCACAACACAGAAAAACTAATTTGCCATGTTAAAACTACTCGCGTTTACAATTGCTCTTGCACTGAGTTTTGTTTCTTTTGGTCAGATTGTACCTAACGGTAACTCCGGCAGTGCTACCACGAATTACACCAGCGGAGCATCGAATGATCCCATTTATATCTGGTGTGCAGATGGTTTGTCGAACAACACGGCATCACTGACTGCGAACGCACCGTCGGGCACCGGACCTTTTACATTTACCTGGTATTACCATGACCAAAATACATTTTCATGGGCGGCTTACACTACTCAGACAGGTGCGACTTCGACTATTAATAACTTACCGAGTGACGGTTATCAAGTACAGATCTTTGATGCATCAAGTAACCTTGTGGGGTGTTACATTGCATGGGTGTGGAACATGAACAGCGATGTTACTGCCTCAAACACACCACAACTCTGCGATGCGACCAATCTTTCAGGTACGGTGAACGTGAATGGCAGTTTTACGTATTACAATCCGCCACCGGCAGCCTCATTGGTAACACCTGCAACTCAAATATCCGTTTGTTTTGATGCCAACCACACCTATGTTTCCGACCTCGGGTTTTATTTGGTAGGTCCTGCCTCCTGCGGAAGTCCTACGATACCCCTTATGCCTCATCCACAGCTGATCAATGCATCCAATGGATGTTGCTGTAACAGTGGGAACAACATTACAGACCTGTGTTTTACTACAAATCTGGTGGGCAACATAAATCCATGTTCGTTTACAGCACCTCTGTCTGGAACGTACTCAGGTTACTCATCCAGCTATGGAGACAATGTTACCATAAACTGGTCTTCATTGTATGGATGCAGCGCTACGGAAGGAGATTGGAGGGTTCAGATCTATGATTGCATCGGGGCCGATGTCGGGGCATTGACCAATGCGACGATTACCTTCTCAAATTTAGCCTCAGTATGTGGCTCTCCTACAACAGTAAATTACAATTCAGGAGCAATTAGTTCAAGTATAAATGACAATTCCTGTTCCGCAGGTACGGCATCCATTTTTCAGGTACCGCTCACAGGTAATTTCACGACCCCCATTAATATCAACGCCAGTGTGAGTTATTTGTGGACCTCAGATCCAACAGTGACAATTCCCGGCGCGACTACCTCTTTGACTCCCTCTTTGACCGGCCTTTCAAATGATTCATTTGATTTTACGTTAACAGCAACCATAACCTACGGAACGGTTGTGTGTACTAATTTTGCAACGACGAATTTTGTTTCTTCATGTTGCACGGCTGTTGCCGATGCAGGAGGCGATTTGAGCTATTGCACAGGATTTACACCTACGATCGGAGCTCCTGCGACTGCCGGGTTGACATATTCATGGTCACCTTCAACAGGGTTGAGTGATGCATCTGCAGCCCAACCAACAGTTACGGCCTTAAATTCAGGATCAGTTCCCAGTACAACAACATATACATTAACCGTAACAAATGTAGTGGACGGAGGGTGTACCGATGTGGATGATGTCATAGTTACTATCAATCCTTCTCCTGCTTTGGTTTTTACGGGAGATCAGGAAATTTGTGCCGGAGAATGCACCAACATCACCGTAAGTGGTGCTGATTTTTATGAGTGGGCTCCAAATGCAGCTATCACTGATTCCTCCTCTGCATCACAGAATTTTTGTCCGAGTGCGACAACATCCTACAATGTAACTGGGTATATCATAAGTTCTAATACGGTTACAAACGGAGATTTCTCGCTTGGCGCCGTCGATTTTTCGAGCAGTTATATCCTGAGCGGTAACACGCAGCCGGAAGGAACTTATTTTGTGACAAACAATGCAAACAGCACCCATCCCGGGTTTACAGGTTTTGATCATACCACAGGCTCAGGCAACTTTATGGTCGTCAATGGTTCAGGGACTCCTGGTACATCTGTTTGGTGTCAAACAATCACTGTACAGCCGAATACAGATTACGTATTCTCAACATGGGTCAGTGCCTTGGCATTGGGTTCCCCTGCGCAACTTCAATTCAGTATCAATGGTACAGTGGTGGGTGATGTATTCAATGCTCCGCTTCTTACCGGACAGTGGGAAGAGTTTTACACCACATGGAATTCGGGAAGTGCGACGTCGGCAACGATATGCATTGTGAATCAGAATACTTCGCTCGGTGGAAATGATTTTGGTATTGACGACATTAATTTTGCATCGGTGTGTAACAATACTGAAACTGTCACTGTCACGGTAAATCCACTTCCGAACATTAATGCTGGTGCAGACCTTACCTTGTGCGCAGGGGAGGAGGTTACCCTGACGGCTTCCAATGGATCAACCTACAATTGGGACAATGGTGTGGTAAATGGACAAAGCTTTATCCCATCCGTCACAACAACGTATACAGTCACCGGTACCGATGCTGAAGGATGCACGAATACAGATCAGGTGACTGTTGTGTTGGTCACGCCGCCAACCTCTTCCTTTTTTGCAGATAGCCTGACAGGTTATCCGGGACTTTCGGTTGAATTTACCAATACATCCACGGATGCAACAGATTATTTTTGGTTGTTTGGAAATGGATTTTCAACCACATCCACAGATCTGTCTGGTCAGAGTATGGTTTATGATCAACCAGGCACATACGGAGTCTATTTAATTGCGGACAATGGATATTGTCAGGATTCCAGTACACTTCAAATTGTGGTCATTCCTTTTCCTGATCCTGTGTTGCACATACCCAATGTGTTTACACCGAACGGGGATGCTTCGAATGATTTGTTTTTCATCGAGACCGCGTATGTTTCTGAACTTGAGCTTACCATCATCAACCGTTGGGGTAATTTTGTAGCAGAAATCCTGGATGTCAATGGCAACTGGGATGGAAAAATCTCAGGAAAGGATGCCGATGAAGGGGTCTATTTTTATAAATACCGAGCGAAGGGGGTCAATGGGAAAGAACTCACCGGCCACGGAAATATAACCCTGCTTCGGTAATAAGACTGTGCTCCAGCTAAAGAGTAAAGACTGAATGGCAATGAAGATTCATTACGGCACGGAAGGCCTAAACATTCCTTTACCAGTGCTGACGATTGGAACGTTCGACGGCGTTCATAAAGGCCATCAGAAAATTATTGATCAATTAAACAAAGAGGCAGAGTTATCGGAAGGCGAATCGGTGCTGCTGACTTTCAATCCTCATCCGAGAATGGTGTTGAGTCCGGATGCACACGAACTGAAATTGCTTCAGACGCTGGATGAAAAAATCAGTAAACTCGAACGCATGGGTTTGCAGAATCTGATAGTGTATCCGTTCGATGTTGAATTCAGCAAATTAAGTGCGATAGAATTCGTTGAAAACATCCTCTATACTGAACTGAAAGTAAGAAAATTAGTCATTGGTTATGACCATCAATTTGGCAACAAGCGAGAAGGGAACATTGATTTTCTAAAGAGCGTTTCGGATCGATTCAATTTTGAGGTGGTTGAAATTCCTGCCTGGCAAATTGAGGAGGTGAATGTCAGCTCAACACGCATTAGAAATGCCCTGTTCGATGGCGACGTAGTTCTGGCTTCTAAATTTCTGGGCGAACCATTTTCGATGCGGGCTGTGGTCTCGAAAGGAGATCAGTTAGGGAGGACCATCGGATATCCAACGGCCAATCTTTCGGTAACAGACCCTTGTAAAATTATCCCTGCAAATGGGGTATATGCAGTTCACTGCTGGATAGAGCATAAGGAATATAAGGGAATGATGAACATTGGAAATCGCCCGACCGTTTCTGACGAACCTATCTTAAGCCTTGAGGTGCATTTGATTGATTTTGATTCAGACATTTATGGTGCCTGTGTTGAAGTGGAGTTTATCAGGAGAATTCGCGATGAGCAGAAGTTTCCATCGGTGCAGGAGTTAGTTAAACAGTTAAAAAGCGATGAGCAAAACGTTCGCACTTTCTTTGATCTTCCTTTGGTTTAGTTTGCTGAAGGCACAGGAAAACCTTACGTATTATACATGGTATACATGGGATCAGGTAGCTCATGCTTCGCCGGATACGATTTATGCAATTTCGTTTGCCAAAGAGAAACGGACAGAAGTGCCCGCTGGGTTGGGGAAGTTCAAGAAGTTGCGTGCGCTTGACCTTTCAAAAAATCAATTGATTACCTTGACGGATGAAATCGCTCTGCTGGATAGTCTGGAATACCTGGATATTTCCAAAAATAAACTGGATGTTTTTCCAATTCAGCTGTGTCGTTTGACTCACCTAAAAACTCTTATTTTAAACAGAAACAACTTTTCGGAAATTCCTGAATGCATAAAATATCTCCGTGTTCTGGAATTCCTTGATCTTTGGTCTACCCCGGTTACTACGTTTCCAAATGGAATTTCGGAATTGACCTCTTTAAAGATTTTGGATCTTCAGGGGAACCGCTATTCTCCGACTTTTCACAAGTCGTTAAAATCCCGTTTGGAATGGGTGGAGATCCGTCTGGATCCGCCGTGTGATTGCATGGAATAGATTAATTACAGAACTGGTTGATGGATTCCATCGCTCCGGCTACGTTCATATTTTTTGCCTTCGTGAAGTCATTGCATGCCTCTGTCTTCTTGCCAAGCGAGATGTAGGCCCGCCCTCTGAGCACCAACGCCTGACCGTAAGTCGGATCAATCGCAAGTGCTTTTGAAAAATCATCTACTGCCCCTTGAAAATTACTCAAGAACCCTTTGGCATATCCACGATTGAAGAACACCTTAGCATTTTTGTCGGAGATCACAACCGCCTTATCCAGGATCTGTATGACAGCGTTGTAATTTTGCTGCTTGCCTTTTACCGTTGCCAGATTATTATAGGCATCGATCATATACGGATCCAGTTCAATCGCCTTTTCAAGGGCTTGTGCGGCCAGATCCAGTTCGTTCAGGGACAAGTGAAATGTCCCTTTTTGATAATGCAGTTGCGCTATCTCAGGATTGGATTTAATGGCGTTGTTGATTTCATTAAGTGCCGATCTGTAGTCTCCTTTTGAACCAAGGATATCCGCTTTTTGTCTTGCGATTTCAGATGGTTTTACGGAGCCTTTTTTCTTTGCAAGTTCAACGTATTCCATAGCTGATTTCTGATCGCCCATTTGCATTGCTTTCTGTGCCCACATGAGGTAGATTTCCGGGTTGAGGTCGGCCATGTAAAACGCAAGT
>JBEGVI010000212.1:0-23304 GCA_041178485.1 Bacteroidota bacterium
TCATCGGAGAATGCGGACTGCAAATATACTGATCGCTCCTGAATATTCAAGAACGGCATTCAATTTTAGTTTCGGAAGATCGGACGCATTCTGAAAACCAGCATCATCAGGATACCGAAAAGTATCGCTGCAAAGACCAGGTGTGAGGTTTGGACCAATCCCGGCATGTCTGCATAGGCAAGCAATACACCCCCCGTCAATTCCAGTGCGAGTACAAGGTAGGCAGTGCGCAACATCCGGATCTTGCTCTCTTTTTCATTCCTCCAGACCATGTAGGTCATGAGAATCAGGACGAGCCACGAAAAACTGCGATGAATGTAGAATGTCCAGCCCAGATGTTCGGTCCATGAATCTCTTCCAAATCCCATCCTGGTAAGCTCATCGATGTATTCACGCACTTGAGTTCCAAGAAACATCTGATAAAAGGTGATCAAAAAAACAATCAAGCTCAACCATTTCATGGTCTTGTTCATTGCAATGTGTTGATTCTGAATTGGACTTATGAGGTGCAGGATATAGATTTGAATGGCGATAATGACCAACGCAAGCAACATATGCAGGGTAATTGTCCAGGGAACGAGATTGGACGCTACTACGATAGATCCAAACCAGGCCTCTACCGCCATAAGAATGAGGTTTACCGCAGAGAACAGAAAAATTCGCTCTTTTCGATATTTGAGCACGATCCAAAACATTCCCAGCAGCATGAGGTTTCCTGCGAGAAAGCCAAACAATCTATTGATGTATTCAATCCACGTTTTCGTGGCGTTAAAGGGCTCTTCTTTCAACAAGGTAGGATCCGAGAGAATGGCATTTGATGTCTTTTTTAAGCCGATGGAATTCAAAAACCGACAGAATTTTTCGATTTTTTTCGAACGTTTTTCAAGATAGATCTCACGGTAGTGTTCAGGAAGTTGACTCGCTTCCGTTGGAGGCACCCATTGTCCGAAGCACCTTGGCCAGTCCGGACAGCCCATTCCCGCGCCTGAAATGCGCACAAAGCTACCCGCCACCACCACAAGATAGATGAATACGAGTGTGATCCAGTTGAAACGGACAAAAGCTTTCGAATACTGCATACCGCAAAGATACATACGGAATGTCCTTTTCGGATAATGGTTTGTAATTTAGTGTCGTGAAATGTGTGATAATTGGCTGTGGATGGTTGGGGTTGCCCTTGGCGGAATACCTCCTTCAGAGAGGCTATGAAGTGGCAGGTTCAGTGAGGTCCTCCGAGAAAATGCTCGAACTTGAGTGTACAGGGATAGACCTGTTTTTGTATGATGGGGTGGTTCATTGTGATATCCCCTTACAGCTCAGAGATGCAGATAGGGTAGTTGTCAATTTTCCGCCGTCTAAAAGCACTGACTATGCATCGCAAATTCGAAGTCTGTTAAGTCAGTTTTCCTCTAAAACCAATATAATCTTTACCAGTTCAACCGGTGTTTATGCAGGGACGGGCAGATTGGATGAAACAGGCGAAGTTGCAGAAGATCATCCGGTGAGACTTGCGGAAAATGAGGTTGAGCGTTCCGGAATGAACTATACGATTTTGAGACTGGCCGGACTGATAGGGGGGGAGCGCCATCCGGTAAAACATCTTTCTGGCAAAGCGGTGGACAATGGCCAACAAGTCGTGAACCTGGTTCATAGAGAGGATGTTATCCGTGCTATCGAACTGGCAATAATGGTCAAATCAAGTGACAGCATATTCAATATTAGTTATCCTGAACATCCCACCAGGAAAGCGTATTATACTGCAAAGGCAAATGAATTTGGAATCGACCCCCCCATGTTTACAACTTCGGATGTTGTTGGAAAGGAGATTGATGCCAAACTTTTTTCGCAGGAATATTGTTTTGATTATTTGACATCTATTTAAGGTCCTTTTATGCATACAAATCATCAAAAGGCGCAACATTTAAGGTAATTTTACGTCTACATTGAAGCAATGAGGATTTGGTTTACAATCGTACTGTTTTTTTCCGTCTTCGCTCCACTAAGGGCATCACACATAGTTGGCGGGGATATTTATTACGATTACCTCGGAAGCAATAACTACAGATTTTACATCACGCTTTACAGGGATTGCGCATCAACAGGTGCTGAATTTGACGACCCGCTTCCTCTGGCTGTCTATACCCAAGGCAGTTCAGTCCCGATTCAGGAACTCTCTGTACCTTTTCCGGGAAGCGAATTGTTGCCGGTAACGTTCAACAATCCGTGCGGTACTGCGCCGAGTGGAATTTGTATTGAAAAAGCAATTTACACGGTGGTGATCAATCTTCCCCCGATCAACGGAGGATACACCATTACTTACCAACGTTGTTGCCGAGGACCAGCAATTACCAATCTTATCTCACCAGATAATACGGGATTAACATTAACAGCAAGAGTTCCTGGACTCGAGACGGGGTGCTATGTAAACAGCAGTCCGAGATTTACGAATTACCCGCCTTTACTTCTGTGCAACAACGATCAGCTGGTGTTTGATCATTCTGCGACTGATCCGGATGGCGATGTCCTGGTGTATTCTCTCGTCACTCCTTTTGCGGGTGCTGATGCCGTAACGCCTGCACCTATTCCGCCTCCGCCGCCTCCCTATGCGCCGGTAAGTTGGGCCGGAGGCTTCAGTGCGACCTCTCCGTTAGGGACAGGATCCTCAACGACCATCAATTCTTCCACAGGATTGCTTACATGTACCCCTCAGCTTATGGGGCTTTTTGTTGTGGGTATTCGCGTCCAGGAGTACCGAAACGGTGTTCTCATCGGACAAACCGTCCGGGATTTTTTATTCAGGGTGCTGAACTGCAACATCACGCTTTCAGCTATTTTACCAACTCAGGAACAACTCTCCTCTTTTGAATCCTATTGCCAGGGTCTGACAGTGAATTTTGAAAACAGTTCGTACGGAGGAACTGTCTATCAATGGGACTTTGGTGTCAATGGCATTGCAACGGATGTAAGTTCTCAATACGCTCCTTCATACACCTTTCCTGCACCGGGAACATACGAAGCAATGCTTGTGGTTAACCCCGGTGAACCCTGCACAGATACGGCATACATGACCGTCACAGTAAACAATGAATTTACCATTGGATTCAATACAGTAGATTCGATATGTATTCTTGGAAATAGTTTCGATTTCACAAGTGAATTCTCCGGTTCAGCGCCCGAAACCTATGAGTGGACTTTTGGACCCAATGCCTCGATTCAGACGGCGACCACACCAAATGTGTTTGATGTATCTTTTACCACGTCGGGGAGCATAC
The DNA here is from genome assembly GCA_041178485.1 of Bacteroidota bacterium. Lineage (GTDB taxonomy): Bacteria > Bacteroidota > Bacteroidia > Flavobacteriales_D > Crocinitomicaceae > M0103. Next base: position 3,273 of record JBEGVI010000212.1, read on the forward strand.
CCATAACCATCGAAGCCGACAACGGGGATTGTATAGCCACGTTTACTGAAAACATATACATTTATCCCGAACCCGTTGCTGAAATCGTTTTGCCTCAGGGGTATGAATGTGAAGGTTTAACGGTTTCTTTTGGAAATTCCTCCACTGGGACAAGTACCTATGACTGGGATTTCGGCGTTCAAGGCACAACCAATGACACCTCTTCACAACAGTTGCCCACCTTTACTTTCCCGCAAGGAGGGACGTATGACGTTACCCTGATCGGAAGTTCCAACGGCTCATGTTCCGACACCACCAATGTGAGCATTACAGTCAATGAATTGCTTACAATTTCCTTTACCCATAATGATTCGTTGTGTCTTACGGAGAATAGTTTCTGGTTCGATGGAACTATGACCGGGCCTGCGACTACGCAGTATGCATGGAATTTCGGTCCAAATGCTGATCCGTCCACCTCTTCTGAACTGGATGTGTCAGATGTGGTATTTGATGAAGCAGGAGTTCATCCAATAACGCTTACCGCATGGTTTGACAATTGTTATGAATTTGCCTCTAGTCAAATCTTTATTTTCCGAGTGCCGACTATTGGTTTTACAGATGTTCCAGGTCCGCGATGTGTTCCTGCAACAGTGCAGTTTCAGAACCTGAGTGAAGCAGATTCTCCGATGTATTATACCTGGACATTTGGGGATGGATCGGCCTCTACAGCGGAAAATCCGGTGCATGTCTATTCAGAAGTGGGCAGCTACAGTGTGGGCCTGGAGGTGATTACAACGGAAGGATGTGTAGACACCCTCTACCTCCTGCAGCAGGATATGATTACGGTTCACCCGTCTCCGACATCTCAGTTTGACCTGGACCCAAAGGTTACAGACATTTGTAATGCAACCATTCAGTTTACGGATCAATCGGAGGGAGCAACCGATTATTTATATTGGTTTGACGATTCGACGTATTTTTCGGAGCAACAAAATCCGCTCTACACCTATCAGTCTTCTGGAACGCTGTATCCAATGCAAGTTGCAATCAACGAATTTGGTTGTACTGACACAAGTTTCCAGAAACTGATCATCGAACCGTTCTCCATCTATGTTCCGAATTCATTTACTCCGGATGGCAATGAGTTCAACGATGACTTTAATGGCTTTTTCGGCTTGGAGGTGCTGGGCTGGGAATTGTCGATCTACAACAAATGGGGTGAGTTGATCTACAAGACAGACGATCCCTTGTTCGGTTGGGATGGCAGTTACAACGGAAGGTTAATGCAGGAGGGGACGTACGCGTATATTCTCAAATACGTTTCGTGTGACAAGCCTGACTTCTTGCAGATGCTTACCGGCCACGTGAACCTGCTCCGCTAATTACTTCAGAATAATTTTTCCCGTCTGTACCACCTCTGAATTTTGAGTCACATTGTACAGATATACTCCCGGTTTAATCGTCTTTTTATCAATGATCATTTCTGATTTAGTCGTCTTGAATGATTTGACTTTTTTACCATTCAGGGAATAGATGTCTATGAAACTCATGATTCCCTTATCGTTGAACAGATCGATTGTTATTTCGTCCGTAAAAGGATTAGGGAAAAGATTGATTCCCGTACCCGGATATGTGATTTCATGAAGGTTCAGTGGCGAGTCATATTTGAATACAACGATGTCTTCCTGACCTTCTTTTGAAAATCCTGAACCTGCTACCATGATATTGCTGTTGTTATCGATAAGGACACACGCTGCAAAATCTTTAAGCTGAAAACCACCATCAATCAGTTTGTTCCATACCGGCACCCCAAAATTAGGATGGTATTTGCGAATAAGTAAATCAGATTGAGGAGCCGTTTTAGTAGTTTCAGAATACCCGGTCACAACGATGAAATCACCATTGTCCACAGCGATGTCTGCTGCGCCGTCGTTCAGATCAGCATCTCCATTGTAGGTGTCCACCCAGTTTTTGATGCCGTTATCACTTAATTTCAAAACGATCACATCGGAATTCGAACCGTTCATGGAATTCCCCGTTGCGTAGATATTTCGTGATGCGTCAGCCACAGCCGCTACCCCAGATTCATTTTTACCTGCATCGTATTGATGTACCCAGTTCAGAATGCCATCAGGGGTATACTGCAGTACGAGCATGTCATTGTCTTTTCCATTGAAGGATGAACCTACAAGAGTAATTTTTTCACCGTTGTCAAGTGACATCCCTTCACAATGGTCATTCCCAATGTTGCTGTTGTGCGTGTTTTCCCATAGAATAAGTCCAGCATCATTGAACAACATTATCACCACATCTTCGTCAGTTCCGTTGAAGGTATTTCCCGCTACAGCAATTCTGTTTCCGGAGAGTGCTTTTGCCCCCACCGCATAATCATCGCCAGCTGCCTTACCGGCGTATCGGCGGTTCCAGATCAAAATTCCTTTCGGATTGTATTTGATCAGAATGATGTCCTGATCGTTGCGTGAGCCCGCATCTCCATCAGAGACACCGGCCACATACACATTTCCTTCAGCGTCCAGAACGACTTTGGTTCCTTTATCGTCTCCTTTAGCCGTCAGATAATCATAATTCACCCCCCATTCAAGCATTCCATCTGGACTTATTTTAAGAGTCTGAACATCGTAATCTTTCTTTTTACCTGTGGTGTATCCTGTAACATAAACATTGCCGTTAGCATCAACACACAAATCTGTCGCCTCGTCATTTTCTCCCGTTTCGCCCTGATAGATGTACTTCCAGTTGGTGTATCCTTCAGGACTTAATCTTTCCACAAACATGTCGCGCTGGCCGTCCATCGCAAAGGTGTATCCACACAAGTAAGTGTTCCCTGCCTGATCCATGATCATTTTATGCACCCTGTCTGTGTTCTCTCCGGGATTTTCAATCGATGTATGAAATTTGAATTTTCCATCTCCGGAAAAAGCCACCAGGCTGCACATGTCATATCCGCCTTTTTCTCTTACTTTCCCTACCAAAATCACATTTCCTGAAGCGTCGGCAACAGCATCTGTACATATCACATACCCCGCTTCTGCTTCATGTGTTTGCTCCCATACTATGTTACCTGAGGGGCTGAAGGCTACAGCGTGAAAATCTCCACTGGGATAATCCTTGTTGTTCGAAATGAGTGCTGTTCCTGCAACTACGATTTCTTTGTCTGACCCAAAAAATAAAGCTGCCGGCGTATCGCGCTGTTCCTTAGAACTTCCCCATGTTTTGACCCATTGCTGCGTCCCGTTGATGTTGAGTTTAACCAGGCAAAAATCCATGTTCTCATTCGCCGTAACATCCTGGTCTGACATTCCTGCAACATAGACGTTTCCTGAGAGGTCAGTGATGATTCCTATTGCCGCATCGTTTCCAAGGGCCGGGCCATTGAAGTAGACTCCATTCGCCCAGTTTTCTGCTCCTGTAAAGGAATACTTCAAAACCGTAAAATCATTTTCCCTACCGTTGTCACTTGTTCCTGCAACATACACAAACCCTTTGTCCACTGCGATTGAGGATGCAACATCATTTTTGCCCTTGTTATGCGCTTTCATCCACTCAAGTGAGCCATTTGAACGGTATTTTAACGTTACAATGTCTAAGTCAGACCCATTGTCTGTATTGCCGCAAATAAACAATTCCCCTTTGTTGTTTAAAGCGAGAGCAACTGCGAGGTCATCAAATTCCCCTGAACCATCGTATAACTTCGACCACACAAGCACACCGTTTTTGTCAATTTTTTGGGTAACAATGTTTATGTTGGTTTTAGGGCCGGGTTCGTTATCCGTTGAACCGGTGACGAAAACATTTCCCTGACTATCCAGCGCAAGGCTCACAGGGATATCATCGCCCGAGGCATTGTCATTGTTAAATCCATAAGACCATACTAATTTTCCATCCGGAGCCACTTTCATGACGAAAAGGTCTTTGCCTTTGTTTTTTTCTGTCTTGTAGCCGCAAAAAACGACATTGTTAAGCGAATCAGACACCATGGCTGTGATGGCGTCATCTTTTCCTGCAGAACCATTGTAGAATTTTCTCCATAAAGTATCTCCGGCGTCATTTACCCGTACCAGCATCATGTCTTTTTGATTTCCACCGCAAACACTGGTTCCCCCCATAAAAAATCCACCGTTTTTTGCTGCCACAACCTTAGAATACTGTTGCGAGAAATCACCGCTTCCATTGAAACGATGTTTCCATAATTCCTGTGGCTGTTGCCCAAAGACAAAACTTGCGATTGTGAAACAAAAAGCAGCAAGCGTAATGTGTAACTTATTCATTCTGTTGAATTTCTTTATTCGTTTTCGACTGATTCAATTATAAAGATAACGTTTTTGAAAAATCAGCACAAAAATTCTGATTTCCCGCTTATTCTACATAACTCAGTTTGAGCATGTTTGAACTCCCCCGATCCTCAAGGGGAATGGATGCAATATTGATTACAAGGTCGCCATCTTTCAGGAGTCCTTCCCGTTTCAATAAATATTTGATGTCTGCAATAGTATGGTCTGTACTGATGTGTTTGTCGTAATAATACGCCCGCACACCCCATACAAGATTTAATTGAGTCAGGATGTTTTTGTTGCTCGTGAATACGAAAATGGGTGCCTTGGGTCTTTGTGAGGCTACTTTGTATGCTGTATATCCGGAAAAAGACATCGTAAGGATGGCGCTCGCCTCTACACGTTGAGAGAGTCTGCAAGCGTTGAAACAAATGCTGTCCGTTATAAATCTGTTGTGGTCTTTTTGTGGAATTTCTTCTTTGTTGTAGATACCCTCAAATTTTTCCATCTCCTCCACGATCTTTGCCATGGTTTGTATCACTTCTACAGGATGTTTACCCACAGAGGTTTCTCCCGAAAGCATTACAGCGTCTGCCCCATCAAGCACCGCATTGGCCACATCATTTACCTCAGCACGGGTAGGGGAGATATTCGTAATCATACTCTCCATCATTTGCGTTGCCACAATGATTGGCTTGGCGTTTCGTACGCTTTTTTTGATTAGCATTTTCTGGATAACAGGCACATTTTGATAAGGGATTTCCACACCAAGATCTCCTCTTGCAACCATGAGCCCGTCTGCCTCTTTGATAATTTCATCTATATCTTCAATCGCTTCCGGTTTCTCGATTTTGGCGATGACTTTTGCCTTCTTCTTTTCATTTGAAATAATGTGCTTGAGTTCGATAATATCTCTCGCCGAGCGAACAAAAGACAAGCCTATCCAGTCAACATCCTGTTCCAGGGCAAACTGAAGGTCGAGGTGGTCTTTTGAGGTGAGACAGGGCATAGAAATTTTGGTATTCGGGAAATTGACTCCTTTTTTGGAAGACAAAATTCCCCCGTGTACTACCTTCACTTTGATGCTGGATTTGCCATCGCTGGAAATTACTTCAAGTGCCAGTTTACCGTCGTCGAGCAAGATTCGTTCACCGGGATTCACGTCTGCCGGAAGATCGCCGTAATTGATTGAAAACTTTTTAGAGGTTCCAAGTACTTTTTCCGTAACAATTTCGACTTCAGAGCCATTCACAAGTTCAACACCGTTGTTTTCCATTTCGTGTGTACGGATCTTTGGCCCTTGCAAATCAGCCAGAATTGCCACATTGAATCCGGTTTCCTCATTCAGCTCTCGAATGAGATTCACCACCGATGCATGATCTTCATAAGAGCCATGACTGAAATTCAGGCGACAAACATTTAATCCGGCCTGAAACATCTTTCGAAGTGTCTCTTTGTTGCTGGAAGCTGGTCCAAGAGTAGCGACTATTTTCGTTTTTTTCATTTTACTATCTAATTGAACACCATAAGCTCTGTAGATTCGAACTCTTCCGGATCGAACACAAAGCTACCAAGAACACTTGGAATGGCTCTTAACTTATCAATCAATTCCTCGGGTTCAAACATGTAATTCTCTACAAGAAACAAGAAATAATCGATCACAGGTTTTTCCGGGATCAGGTGTTTTCCCAAACTCTTGTTCTTGATGAGGTAATATTCGATGAGGTTCTCGGCATCTCTGAATTCGTAGAGTGAATGCTGAGAGAGTTTGACACCTTTTTTATTTACCATTACATACTCCTCTTCTGCTTTTGAAAGAGAGATTCCCAATCCTTCATTAAGCGCCCAGGCCACGCGGTAATCGTTGTGGTGTGAACAAATTCCGATCATTTGAAAATCGTAGGTCTGTTCAAAGGTCAATACATGTTTTTTCGTCTTTCCCAAGTTTGGCACAATCGTGTCAAATTTAATCAATTATCTCCCAGGTCTTACAAGACAGATCCATCCTTAATGTTTTCTTTACCTGTAAAAACTAAATTTGAGCCCTCAGCGGTGTCAGGAACAATATTTTTTCTAATTTTGAGAGTTGAAATTCAAATTTTAAAGGAGCAATGAGCGTTTTTGGTATTGTACTTTTCTTGTTGATCGCCGGGATGGCTTTCTGGATGCTTTTGTTTTTACTTGGTTTTATTGTCCCTTTCTGGATTACGATTGATATTTTCGAGCGCTTACGTCCGAAACGAATATTTGAGACTAAGGAGGAAGAATAATTTAATCTCCTCGTATATTTGATATTTAAAGTGCCGAAAGGCACTTTTTTTATTGGTGCTGATAGCACTTGCCGCTGGAATCTCTCGTCATCCGCTTACATCTCTTCCCTGCCTTGGTGGTTCCGGAACATTGAACACTGCTGTTTTCCCCAGAATATTTTCGATCTGTCGAACTTCTTGAGGAATTCTGACTTTTGCCCCAGTCCCAACAAGCAGTACAAAGGGTACTTTCAATTTTAGATTCTACCGCATTGTTTAGTGAACCAAAGAAATCCAGGCCTGTAAAATTCTCGAGGCTGTCGATGGACACTGTGTACCGGTCGAGACTGCCCGTACCCGATTGGTTTGCCATAATAAAGCCAATGGCCTTTGATTCTTTTCCGTTCACTTTGAGAATGGCCTTGTAGTAATAATTCGGAACGGCCACCTTTTCGGGTCCGATGTATGACATTTTTCCTTTGAGAACCGGTCCTGTAACAACATAGATCGTGTCGAGTGCCACAGCCCAGTTGCGTACTTGCTCCTCCAGGCGTTTCCATATTCCACGATTAAATGCAGGTGCTTGCGGACTCATGTTGCTGTAATAAAATGATTCTTCCATGGTCTGCTGGGACCAGCCCATGTCGGCAGCAGGAGCAAGATGCCCCCGGTCATATCCTGATCCCTTGTAATCTCTATCTCCCGCACTGCGGGTTCTGATCAACGGATCTTCAATAAAATGATCTGTTCGACTATAGCGTTTGATTGTTTCTGTTTCAGTTAATTGATAGGCTACCCATGCGGCTTGCTCTGCGCTTTCGTCATACCACAAATCGTAACCCCGGTGTCGGATAACTCCTGATGGGTCACACGTAGGCCATTCTAAAGGCTGGTCGTCTTGAATGAAAACTGTATCCTTGTCTTTTTCAGAATCCTTTTTATCTGTTCCACCCAAAGACGGATCTACCGGAATTTCTACATTCGTCTTCTTTTTCTCCGGGACTTTTTCAACTCGCTGCGTCCAAAGAATAAATGCTACAATACACAACCCTATGAACAGGATCCATAGAATTAAACTGCTATTCCGTCTTCTCATACCCATACTTTTGCTCCTTCTGAACAATTTTTGCAAATATCAATCGAATTTCTTCCTGTCAGCAGGTTTTGTCGGAAAGAAGTGTAAGCGTTGCCTTGCCAAACAGCGGCAAAATTCGCTTCACCCAAACTTCCAAGCTGATGCGTCGCATCTTTATCAAAACAACACGGAACCACCCGCCCGTCCCAGGTAATCACACTCGATGACCACATGCGCCAGCATTCGTTCTTGGCAGAGTATTTAAGCTTGTAGGTACCGTTTTTTTGAAGTTTGTAGCGTGAATATTCGGAGTTCTGCGGCATGAGTGGATTGCCGTTTTCATAGGAGTAAAATTGTGCTGTTTTTATGCGTACTTCATCGATGCCCAATTCTTTTCCCAACGCGAAAACAGCGGGAACTTCATGTTCATTTTGACGAACAGCGAGAAACTGAAAGATCAGATGCGGTGTTTTGGATGAACGTTCTTTTTTCGCTTCAACCAAATGCCTAGTTGCTTCCAGGACTTTATTCAAAGATCCGTGAACCCGGTAACTTTCATAGGTGTCCTGTGTCAGACCGTCAATGGAGATAATGAGTCGATCCAGTCCTGAATCAACGATTTCTCTCGCTTTTTCCCTGTTAATAAAGTGCGCATTGGTTGATGTCGCAGTGTAGATGCGAAATTTCTTTGCCTCTATGATCAATTCCAGAAAGTCAGGGTGGAGGAAGGGTTCGCCCTGAAAATAATAGTTGATGTAAAAAACATGCTTATGCACTTGGTTGAGAATCGTTGAATGGAGTCGTAGATCCAGTTTTCCCGTGGGCCGTGTGAATTGTTTTAATCCGCTTGGACACTCCGGGCAACCAAGGTTACATGCAGTGGTAGGTTCAATGGAGAGTGAAAAGGGCTTGCCCCAAACTAAGGGCCTCTTTCTTAATTTTGAGACGTAAAAGGAAGACCTCAGCAAAATAAGGTTGATCAATTTTCTGAATCGAACGGCGCGTGCAATCTGCCAAAGGTCTTTCCATTTTGACATGATTCAAAATTACGTTTTTTCAATCAGTAGAAATTGTATAGCCATCACATCGTATTTTCGCGCTATGAAAATAGTTCCGGTTCTTTTGTTCTTGATGATTGCACCGCATCAATTACTTGGTCAAAAAACATTTGTCGTGCATGATGAGAATGATGTTCCGATTCCTTTCGTTAAAGTAATACCGGATTATGGCGACGCGCAACTTGCAGATATAGATGGGGTATTTACAGTTTCGGATAAAACAAGTCAAGTTCTTTTAAAGTCGTCAGGTTTTCTCGACACCACGCTACTTTTGATGCAATTGAAAGGCACTGTCGTGAAAATGTCTCCTGCCGTTGCTGAGATCATGGAAATTAAAGTGATAGCCGGAGAAAATCCCGCTCACCGCATCATTGACAGGGCCATTGAAAACCGCAAAAAGAATAACCCAACGGAAAACGACGCATTCAGATACAACAGCTACAGTAAATTCATTTTTACAGCCGATCCGGAGACCGTAGCCGCCATTTCGGATACTACTAAAGATACAACGCTGATTAAAATCCGTGAGTTTTTCGACAAGCAGCACCTTTTCATGCTGGAAAGTGCATCTACCAGAACATTCATGCCACCATCGAGAGACAAAGAGGAGATTACAGCCTATAAAGTTTCCGGTTTCACAGACCCGGCCTTTTCGACCTTTGCCAATGAGGTACAGTCCTTCAGTTTTTATGAAAATCAATTTCAACTTCTCGGTAAATCTTATATCAATCCCATAGCACTTGGAGGAACTAAGCGCTATTTATTTATTCTTGAAGACACGACCATTGTGAATTCCGACACCACCTTCACTATTTTCTATCGCCCGAGGAAAGGCCGGAATTTTGAAGGAATGACCGGACGTCTATACATCAACACCAATGGATTTGCTGTGGAAAAAGTCACCGCATCTCCCTATGAAGATACCACAGGTATAAAACTTCAGATCGTCCAGGAGTACCGGTTTACGAATGGTAAAAAATGGTTTCCGGAGAAGCTCAGTACTGAGATTCGGTTTCCCGGGAACGTATCGGTGGAGGGACTCGAGATCATCGGGAAGGGAAACACGTATATAAAGGATGTTGATTTTGATCCGGAAGGAGTCCGAAGGAGAGATTTCAATAATGTAACAGTTACTACGCGAGACGATGCAGGTGAACAAAGTGACCGGGAATGGGATTCTCTCAGGGTTTTCAGAATAACAGAAAAGGAGAAAAACACCTACACGTTTATCGACAGTGTCTCCAAAGCCAATCACCTCGATAGGCGCCTTAAGGCACTTACGGCCCTTGCAGAAGGAAAACTTCCATTTGGGTATGTCAACCTTGACCTCACCCGATTATTGGATTTTGACCAGTATCAGGAAGCACGTTTCGGCGCAGGGCTGGAAACCTCGCGAAAGGCTATGAAGTTTGCAACAGTCGGAGGATATTATGCCTGGTCGACCCGCGATAAAGAATCGAAATACGGAGGGTACGCGCGCATTTGGATGGCAAAAGAACTGGGTGTCAAACTCGATCTGCGTTTCCAGCAGGATGTCTTTGAAAGAGGCGGCTACAGCTTTCAAAAGGATGGTTTTTCCTTAAACTCTACTTCTTTATACCGTCATCTTTTTATTCGCAATATGGACCGACAACGCCTTGCTGAGGCAGTTTTTTCATTCAACATTCGTTCGAATATGAAGTTTTCGTTGATTGGTAACTTTCAACGAATTTCTTTTACGGAAGGGTACAGATATTATCCCTCGGGAAACCTTCTGCCAAATACATTCATTTCAGAATGCGACCTTGCAGAGACCGGCCTGGAAATATCATGGAACATAGCTGAAAAAGTCATGCAGCTGGGGGAACAGAGGATATCTAAAGGAACAAAATGGCCCAGAATCGTCGTTAAGGTTACTAAAGGTTTAAAAGGGGTTTACAGTTCTCAGTTTGAATACACGAGAATTAACGCAGAGATCCAGCAGGACATTGCGCTCCGCGGATTGGGGAAACTGACGCTGATGTTTTCGGGTGGAGTAACGGATGGGGAAGTGCCTTTATTCCTGTTGCAAACACCTCACGCCACAGGCTTGAAATGGAACCTGGCAACTGGCAACACCTTCGAAACCATGCCGCCCTCGATGTTTTATAACCAAAGACAAGTCGCTTCGTTTGTACGAATGAATTTTTACGCGTTTAAAACCAGAGCAAAATGGAATGAACCACAAATTGGATTGCACCATGCGATTGGAATTGGTTCAGGAAATAACAGTTTGAACCACTCTTTTAGCATCGCATCCATGGATAAAGGGTATGCGGAAGCTGGGTTATACATCAATGGATTATTTGTCAACGGCTTTTCGGCTTTTGGCATCGGTGGGTTTTACAATTACGGGGCGTATGCAAACCCGGACTGGAAGAAAAACATTGTCCCAAAACTTTCATTAACAATGAACTTGTAGGCAATGGAATTGTTGATATCAAAACAATTCTGAGTTTACCTATTTCTATTGCTTCATAGTATATTTGTATCCTAAAATCAAACATCAACAAATGAGCACTTTTTCCTCAAGACACATTGGCCCGAATTCAACTGAAAAGAATGCTATGCTGGATAAAATCGGCGTTGCTTCTGTGGCTGAATTGATTGATAAGACGATTCCACCGCATATTCGTTTGAGTGGTGAACTGAACATAACCGAAGGGCTGTCTGAACAAGAGTACCTTCAGCATGTGCTTGAGTTGGGAAGAAAAAACATGGTTTTCAAGTCGTTCATTGGAATGGGCTACAATGAAACAATTGTTCCTTCCGTAATTTTAAGAAATGTCCTAGAAAATCCGGGATGGTATACCGCTTATACGCCTTATCAGGCAGAAATTTCACAGGGACGTTTAGAAGCGTTGTTGAATTTCCAGACGATGGTGATGGAGCTGACGGGAATGGAAATTGCCAACGCATCCCTTTTGGATGAAGGAACAGCTGCTGCCGAAGCAATGATCATGTTTTGGAATTCTCGATCAAGAAACGACATTAAAGAGGGGAAAAATAAATTCTTTATTTCTCAGGATTGCTTCCCTCAGACCATTGATGTGGTGCTTGGTCGTGCGAAAAATCTGGGCATAGAATTAACGGTTGGTGCTCCCGAAACGTTCACCTTTGACCCACTGTTTTTTGGAGCTTTAACGCAGTATCCCGACAACAAGGGACGTGTTACAGATATCGCCTCGTTTATCCAGAAGGCTAAAAATTCCGGTGTACAAGTTGCGGTTGCTGCAGACATTCTGTCCCTCGTAGTATTAAAATCACCGGGTTCATTGGGTGCGGATTGCGTGTTGGGCTCGTCTCAGCGTTTTGGTGTACCAATGGGGTACGGCGGTCCGCATGCAGCATTCTTTGCGGTACGGGACGAGTACAAACGAAATATTCCAGGAAGAATCATCGGTGTTTCGGTCGACGCTGATGGCAATACCGCTCTTCGGATGGCACTTCAAACGAGGGAGCAGCATATCAAGCGCGATAAAGCAACTTCTAACATTTGTACGGCTCAAGCACTTCTCGCTGTAATGGCCAGTATGTATGCAGTCTACCATGGTCCTGAGGGCATGCGAAACATCGCCCTTCATTGCCACTCTCTGGCAAGCAAGACCGCTAATGGATTGCGCGGGATGGGTATTGAAATTGGCTTTGGAAATTTCTTCGATACCATCTGGGTAAAAGGAGTTTCAGCAAGCGCAGTTAAAGTACTGGCCGAGCAGCATCAAATGAATTTCAATTATCTGAATGAAAACGAATTGACCATTAGCTTTGGCGAGCCCCATACCTTGGAGGATGTACGGGCCATACTGTATATCTTTACTCAGGTTTCAGGAAAAAAGGCAGATTCAGTTTCCAGTCAAAATGAGACCTTACTTTCTGGTGACTTGCTGCGGTCAGACAGCGTGTTCACCCATCCGACCTTTAATTCCTTCCATTCTGAATCCAAAATGATGCGCTATCTTAAGCGTTTGGAGAACAAGGATCTTTCATTGGTGCACAGTATGATTCCATTGGGATCTTGCACCATGAAACTGAATGCAGCTTCTGAACTTATTCCGATTACCAATCCACAGTTTGCCAATATGCACCCATTTGCTCCGGTGGAGCAAGCGGAAGGGTACCATGAAATGTTCCGTCAATTAGAGAAGGATTTGTGTGAATGCACTGGTTTTGCGGCGATGTCCTTGCAGCCTAATTCAGGAGCGCAGGGAGAATATGCAGGTTTGATGGTCATTAAGGCATATCACGAGGCGAATGGAGATTTTCAGCGTACAAAAATGATCATTCCTTCATCGGCTCACGGCACCAATCCGGCGTCGGCTGTAATGGCCGGTATGGAAGTGGTAGTGACGGGATGCGATGAAAACGGAAACATTGATATTGAAGAATTAAGAAAGGTTGCTGCGGAATTGGGCAATACACTCGCCGGCCTTATGGTAACCTATCCGTCAACGCATGGAGTGTACGAAGAGGGGATCAAAGAGATCACAACCATCATTCATGAGCAGGGGGGACAAGTTTATATGGATGGTGCCAATATGAATGCCCAAGTTGGTTTGACCAATCCTGGAAACATTGGTGCGGATGTTTGTCACTTGAATTTGCATAAAACCTTCGCAATTCCTCACGGTGGAGGTGGACCGGGAATGGGCCCGATCGGGGTAGCTGCTCACTTGGCTCCGTTCATACCGGGTAGTCCAGTGGTAAAGGCGGGCGGAGACAAGGCCATTCATGCCATTTCTGCTGCTCCATTTGGAAGTGCTCTAATCCTTCTTATCTCTTATGGATACATCAAAATGCTGGGAGCAAAAGGACTGCGTGAATCAACAGAAATAGCGATCCTTAACGCGAACTATATCGCGGCTGAACTGAAAGGACATTACCCTGTCCTGTATACCGGAAAGAACGGAACCGTTGCCCACGAATTGATCCTGGATTGTCGAGAAATTAAAAAGACTTCCGATGTTGAAGTGGCGGACATTGCCAAACGTCTTATTGATTATGGCTTCCACGCACCTACGGTATCTTTTCCAGTGGCCGGTACTTTGATGATCGAGCCTACGGAGTCCGAAGACAAGGAAGAACTGGATCGTTTTATTACGGCGATGAAAACAATTCGAAAAGAAATCGCTGAAATTGAAAACGGACATGCAGACAAGGAAAACAACTTACTGAAAAATGCTCCTCATACAGCAGATTGCATCATCAATAAAAATTGGAATTATCCATATTCTCCTCAAGAGGCCGCATATCCTGCAGATTATCTGAAGGAGTTTAAATATTGGGTTTCAGTTCGTCGCGTAGACAATGCTTTTGGAGACCGAAACCTCGTTTGCTCTTGCCCGAATGTCGAGAGTTACAGGAATGTTACAGTTTAAGTTGACCGGGAATAAAAACGTCCTGTGGAAATTTGTGTTTCTTTTTTGGGCAGTTTTTTCTAGTCTGGGATCTTTTGGTCAAACCTTTCTCGGACTCGATACACTCGATGTACCCGTTAAAGATTTTCAAGGTGTTTATTCTAAAAAGATCGCTGATGACAGCCTTCAGACGACTTTTGTAATCTGGATCAAAAACAGGGTCGTTGAACATTATCACCAAGCGCATACGGAGAACATTTATGTATTGGAAGGAAAGGCAAAAATGACCATCGACGGGGAAAAACAAATTATCAAAAAAGGGGATTATCTGAATATCCCGATGGGAACACCGCATTCGGTCGAAAGAGTTCTTTCAAGAAAACCACTGAAGGTAATCTCTATCCAGTCCCCTCAATTTGACGGCACCGACAGAATTTTTGTCTTACCTCCTCCACAACCCGACTTTTAACCCCCGGTCATTCTATGAAACTGCGAATTCTATTGTTCTTGTTTATTTTACAAGTTGGTGAACTATTTGCGCAACCCATTATTTTATGGGATACGGAAGTCATTGTTGCGGATGGATCGATGTATGGGAACACCCGACCAAGAATTGCGCTTAGCTCGGGAGACACGCCTGTGGTGATTTGGGGCAAAGGGGCAACAGGAGAATTGTTCACCGCACGATGGAATGGGGCCGGTTTTGACTTACCGGTAGCCATTTTACCACCGAATGTTCAGTCGTATTTAAGTTCCTGGACAGGCCCGGATCTAGAAGCAAAGGGGGATGTAATGGTAGCCGTTTTCAAAGCCATGCCACTTGAAGGGGGACATGTGCTGACGGTCAGATCTACAGACGGAGGAATATCCTGGTCAGACACCATTCGTGCCGATAGCCACAACAATGGCGGAGTGGTTTGGCTGCCTTCCATGGCTATGGATGAGAATGCCAATCCATCGGTCATCTATATGGCGCATGACCCCGTTTGGGCTACTCCGCGTTATGTAGTTTCTCATTCTCTGGATCAGGGATTGACGTTTCAAAATGAAATGAACATAGCTGCCTCTATTCCGGATGAAGCATGTGATTGTTGCCCAGCGGAATATGTCATCGATGGAAATCAGCATGCTCTGTTGTTTCGCAACAATGCGGCGAACATCCGAGATGTCTATGCGGTATATTCAGATGATGATGGACTTTCCTATACGGGTACTGAAAACATCGATCAGTTGAACTGGAATATCACCTCGTGTCCTTCAACCGGTCCGGATGGCGTTTTTAACAATGGAAATCTGTTCTCGGTATATGCAAGCAGAGCATCGGGGAGTTACCGCGTTTATCTCAGTCAAACAAGTACAAATCCACTTTTGAGTTTTAGTTCCAGAGTAATGATGAGTGCTCCAACAAATACCAATGGGGTACAGAATTATCCACGGATAGATGCCTCAAACGACACTATTGCAATGATTTGGCAGGAGAGTGAGACGTCGAATTATGAGATTTTTACAGCACTAACTACAACAGGAAATCTCAATGAATTGGTGAACTCAAAAGCGTTGGTAAATACGTCGACCAACGGAGCTCAAACAAATCCGGATATTCTTTTTTCCAATCGCACAGTGCACGTAGTTTATCAGGATTCTCCGACGGGCAGTGTCATCTATAAAAGAGGGACATTGAGTGGACTTGGGCTGGAGGAGCAACCTACAAATACTTTTATACCAAGTCCTAATCCCAGTTTTACAGGAACGTTTGAATTGGTAGATGTCCATTCATGTTTTGAGGTCTATGATCCACATGGAAAAAAAGCAAAGTATGACCGCTATGAGACGTCTGATAAAACCCTGATTCAACTTCACGAAAAAGGGGTATTTTACGTGTGCTTGGAAAAGGGATCTGAATGGAGTGTGATAAAGATTGTGTACCTCTGAAATTATCTTCAGGTGTCATCATTTTGAAACGCTTCGTTTTCTTAATTCTTCTTTACAAACTCCTCGAAGGACTTCAATTCAATGAATTTGATACCAGCCTTTTCAGTAGCCGCTTTGTACTTACCCACTTGCTGATCCTGGATCGCTTTGAAAGCCGTCTTTCCTTCGTTCAGCTTTGTTTGAAGCATTTTCAATGTTTCCAATTGTGATTGAGATGGCGCACCATAATACGAACCGATTGTGCTGTAGAGATCGCCAATTTTTTCACGTAGCTGCTTCTCACCGGCACCGACATAATTGTCTCCTTTCGTAATTACAAGAACATCTTTCAACTTATTCAGGTCTGAATTTAATTTAACAGCTTGTTTTTTCAAAGAAGCATTTTCTTTGATAACCTTATCGCTGTGTGCAATCAGTTCATCCATCTCATACACCATGTAGGCGAGTTCCTCAGTCATGTTGAACAATGTTCTTGTAGTTTCCTGCTGAATTTTTCGTTCTTCCAGCGTAAAAATGGTTTTCTCAGGATATTTCAACTCGATCCATGTTTCGAATTTTTCGGAGCCTTTGGTGATAACAACTTTATATTTCCCCGCCGCAACGCGAGGTGAGAACATGGCCTCTCCAGCAATGGTTTTCCCTGAAGCTACTTTCGGTGCCATAGACGTAAAGCCCCATTCCACGACATTGATCCCTTTCTGTTTTCCGGGAGAGATGCTTGTTATCCAGGTGTTTTGAGCATCGTAAATATCCAGTGTCATTTTGCCAAACGTGTGTCTTTTGGAAAGATAATAGGTGATCTTCGCCGCACTCGACGGATTGGATCCTACAAATTGTGTTTCACTGCTCGAGCCTCCGAATGTGCTCGACTCATTCATCTCCACAGGCTTCATCGTGAAAAAATGAAGTGGTTTTGAAAGAACTTCTGGCGTCAATTCCCTCAACGGACTAACATCATCTATAATAATGATTCCACGCCCATGAGTTCCTAAAATCAAGTCATTCGTTTTTGGATGTTGCTCGATGTAATGTACTGCAGCTGCCGGCACACCATTCGTGAACTTCGACCAGCTCTTTCCTCCGTCGATGGTCACATACAAACCAAACTCCGTTCCCAGGTAAAGCAAATTGGGATTTTTGAGGTCCTCCTGAACATTTCGTGCAAAACCTGCCACATCCGAAGTTATAATTGAACTCCACGTGGCACCAAAGTCTGTTGTTTTGAGCACATAGGCATTTTTATCATTGCGCGTATGTCCGTCAAAAACAGCATAAGCAGTTCCTTTGTCAAATGAACTGGCCTCAATGTGGTAACACCATGTTTTGGAAGGCACACCTTTTATGTTTAAGGTAAGGTTCGTCCAGGTTTTACCGCCATCCTTCGTCAATTGTACATTCCCATCATCTGTTCCAATCCAGAGTATGTTTTGATCTAAAGGTGATTCAGCAATAGTAAAAATGGTACAATGGTTCTCGGCTCCTGAATTGTCCGCTGACAACCCGCCTGATTCTACCTGATTTTGTTTTGCAGGATCATTGGTCGTCAGGTCGGGAGAGATCTTTGCCCAGTTATTCCCCATATCGTCTGATTTATGAAGAAACTGGCTTCCCATGTACAATCGGTCTGGTGCGTGATTGCTTGTAGTGATGGCAGCGTTCCAGTTGAAGCGAAGTTTTGGGTCGCCCTGTACCGGGAAAGGTTTCACCACTTTCGTTTGTTTCTTTTCAATATCATAGCGCCAAACCGCCTCTGCACCCTGCATTTCAGAGTACATGATCTTTGGATTGGTCGGATGTGGATATACCCTGAATCCGTCTCCCATTCCGATTGATTCCCAGTCACGGGCCTCAATTCCCCCGGGACTTGCAGATGGACCAAACCATGAACCATTGTCCTGTAACCCACCATAGATGTTGTATGGGCTTTGTGTGTCCACGCTCACGTGGTAGAACATGCAAATCGGGAGGTTTTCAACGATTTCCATGGTGGTGCCTCCATTCAATGAGCGGTAAAGTCCTCCGTCGGTGGCAACAAGCATGCGGTCTGAATCTTTCACATCAAACCAAATGTCATGGATGTCCGAGTGCATGGAACCTAAGCCTTTGAAAGTCTTTCCCCCGTCGTGACTAATGGATCCTGATAATCCGGCTTTAACAACCGTTTCGGGATCTCTGGGGTCGACAACGATCCTGGAGAAATAAAACGGACGAACCGTCAATTCAAAATCGCTGTTCAGGTGTTTCCAGCTGGCGCCGGCATCGTCGGAACGGTACAATCCTTTTTGTTCTGCTTTTTCGGCCTCAACAACAGCATAGAGGATCTTAGAATTGGAGGGTGCTACAGTCACTGCAATTCTTCCCAGCTTGCCCTGAGGAAATCCATTGTGGATCTTTGCCCACGTCTTACCACCGTCAGAACTCTTGTACAAAGAGCTATTTAATCCACCTGAATTAAAGGACCATGCTGTTCTTCTGAATTCCCAGAATGCAGCGTAAAGTACATTCGGGTCATTTGGGTCCATCATGAGGTCAGAACAACCAGTACTTGCATTCACATAAAGGATTTTATTCCATGTTTTTCCTCCATCCGATGTTTTATAGACTCCACGGTCTTCACTGTCACCCCAAAGCGCACCGAGTGCAGCGACGTAAACCGTGTTTTTATCTTGCGGATGAACTTCAACTGAGGCGATGCGCTCGGTTTTTTCAAGCCCTAAGTGCACCCAGTTTTTTCCTCCATCAGTGGTTCGGTAAATTCCGTTTCCGACAGAAACACTGTTTCTGGTCCAGACCTCTCCTGTACCCACCCAAACCGTATTGTCAGGATCAGAAGGGTCTACCGCAACTGCACCTACGGACTGAGGCTGGTCATCAAACACAGAATAGAACTGTACCCCTCCATCCTGAGATTTCCAGACACCACCGCCGGCCGTGCCTATATATATTACCCGGGAATTGGTTGGATGGCCTTCAATGTCACTCACACGGCCACTCATAAGGGCAGGCCCAATTTGTCTTGCCTTAAGGTCACCAAAAAGTTCTTTTCCCTGCAGCGTGACTTGTTCTTGAGCCAAAGCTGAAAAGAAGAAACATGAAGCAGCTAGCAATGAAAGGGTATTTTTCATCTCTGTACAGATATTTAAAAATGATTATTCTCCGGGAAATTTGAACAAAGAGTCTTCGTATTTTTTGTTCAGTTCAATCGATTCAAAAACAATTGTTTGTCCTTCGCCACCTTTTAATTTGTTTGTCATGGAGAACGGAAAATAAATTCCTTGTACCTCCTGATAATCTGAGAAAATTGTCTGGGAGATCTGCCCTTTCATCTGCCCGGAAGCAATCTCTGTCTCTACAACAATTGGAACATAATTCTCCTTGTCAAAATAGTAAAACTCGACATTCGGAATTTCTACTCCTTCGACCAATTGTGGTTTTTTGGCAACTTTTAATTTAAAGCACTCAACACCTTCAATGGTTTCGTTTGGAAGCATTTCAACTGCATATCCTTTTGACTTGTAATCCAGCATCGGTGTCATAAAATCTAAACCTGCCGTACGCTTGACGTTTTCAGTAGTTTCGGCGTCGCTTTTTTCAGGTTTCATGGTCATAAAGTTGGTTCCCCACGAAGTAGTGCCATCAAAAGCTCCTTGTATCATTTCCTGTCCCTGAAAAGATATTTTAGTAATGGTTCGTCCATCTTTTAGAGAGATCATATCAATTGGGATAGACATGCCTCCATAGTCGACTTTGGCTTTCATCTCAAAACTGGTAATGGAATTTAGTTTATCCGTTCCCCCAAGGTTTTGGATGTACTTTTCAATAATTTCTTCGGCACTTTGAGCTGAACTATAGAACCCAAAACCAACAAATGCGATACATAGACTAAGTAACTTCATGAGAATATTTTTTAACTAAGATACATGTCACTGGAAAACTCAACTTAAAAGTGTGACAAGCGGCATTTTTCATGTAAGGGAATAAAAAAATCCCACCATAACGGTGGGATTAAATTCGAATTATGGGTAAAATTATATACCGAAGGCTGACTTCACCTGTGGAACGTAATCCAATTTTT
>JBEGVI010000213.1:0-21669 GCA_041178485.1 Bacteroidota bacterium
GTAGAACAAAGTTCGGGAGCCGAGCAAATTAACAATGCGATCCAAAACCTCAATAATGTTGTGCAGGAGAATGCCGCAACTGCTGAGCAACTGGCTGCAGGTGCAGAAGAATTGAATTCACAGTCTCTCCAATTGCAGGAGGCGGTTGCGTTCTTCAAGATTGACGGGCTTACTCAACATCGACCGGTGTCGGCAATGACTGCTCCACGGGTGCAAAGTGTGAGACCTGCAGAAAGGGTACAAGCTGGTTCGAAAAGCAATGTTACTTCTACAAAGGTGAATATCAATTTGGGAGGACCTGACGCATTGGACAACGATTTCATGAAATTCTGATAACCCGTTGATGGAAACAGGATTTACGGGATATCAGTCAGAGTTGAGCGATAGAGATTTTGATCGGTTGAGTCAGTTCATTTATACGAATTATGGCATCAAGTTGCCTTTGAACAAGAAGATCATGCTCCAATCACGTTTGAAGTCACGATTAAAGGAAAATGGAATGGCCACGTTCAAGGAGTATTGTGATTTAGTGCTTTCCGGTAAAGGAGGAGAGGCAGAGATCATTAATATGATTGACGTTGTTTCCACAAACAAAACAGATTTTTACCGTGAAGCCATTCATTTTGATTTTTTGAAGCAGCATGCTCTGCCTGAAATGGTCTTGGAACAAGGGTTGAATCACATCAAAGTATGGAGTTCTGCCTGTTCTTCAGGTGAGGAACCATATACACTGACATTTGTTTTGAGTGAGTTCAGAGAGAGCCATTCCCAATTTGATTTCTCAGTGCTGGGTACGGATATTTCTACACGCATTCTGGACAAGGCCCGAACAGCCATTTACCCTATGGAAAGAGTGGATGTGGTTCCTTTGGCTGAAAAGAAGAAATACCTTCTTAGAAGCAAAGATCAGGAAAATCCCATGATTCGGATTATACCTGAACTGCGTGCCAAAACGCGTTATGCCCGACTCAATTTGATCGACGATACATACAATGGGATTCCTAAAGATTTCGATCTGCTCTTTTGCCGGAACGTGTTGATCTATTTTGATCGACCGACACAGGAAAAAGTGATCCATAAACTCTGCGCACATCTGAGAACAGGTGGCTATTTCTTTCTTGGACATTCTGAGTCGATCTCTGCCATGGACGTGCCACTCAAACAAATTAAACCGACGATCTTTCAAAAGATCTGAACAATGAACTTATTATGAAACACGAACTAACCGATAAGGAACTTCTGGAAGAATTGCAGCGAAGATTTGATAAAAATCAGGAAATGCTGCAGGCCGAGCGTGAACTCATTGCACAATTGAATGAAGTGAACCAGAAATTATTGGAGTCGGAAAAGGTAAAAACCAACTTCTTATCCAATATCAGAAATGAGATCAACAATCCAATCGCTGCGATTCTGGAACTTTCAAAGAATTTGTCATTGGGTGTTGTGCCATCAGACATGCAGCAGCAATGTGCAGAAATGATTCATTCCGAAGCTTTTGAGCTCGATTTTCAATTGAGAAATATTTTCATTTCAGCGGAACTGGAGGCAGGGGAGGCACCATTGTCGGTTAGTTCCTTGAATATACGGGCACTTATTGATTCTGTAATTGAATCATTTATCCGAAAAATCACTAAAAAGAACTTGATACTGAAAGTAGAGCACGGGATGCCTGAAGGAGCAATATTTCAGAGTGATGCAGAGAAATTACATTTGATTTTAAGCAACTTGCTTTCAAACGCGATACAGTTCAACGTTGACGGTGGTTCCATTCTCATTCGTACGTCTATTGAAAAGGGGATACTACACGTGAGTATTCAAGACAGTGGAATAGGCATTGCTTCAGAAGATCAGAAAGAGATTTATAACCGGTTCCATCAGGTAGATGCAGGTTCAACAAAAACGTTCGGCGGACACGGACTTGGATTGAGTGTAGCGAAAGCCTTACTTGAAATTATCAATGGCTCCATACAGGTGGAGAGTATTCCCGGTTCAGGAAGTACCTTCTCCTTACAGGTAGCTGAAATGGAAGGCGCAATGAATGAGGATGTATTTTCGTCAGATGGAAATGATTTCTTGTTTGACAGTGCAGATGACGACATGCTTTTTTGATGTTTAATAAATGAATCAGGACCACACAAATAAAGGAGTGAACCCGTCTACGGGAGAGGAAAATATGCAAAAGCATTACCTCTATCCTTCTGCACTTTTTGCAGAAAGGACTCCCTATCTTGTGGATACGATTCTGGGTTCTTGCGTGGCTGTTTGTCTTTATGATGACAAGACAAAAATTGGTGGGATCAATCACTTTATGCTTCCCTTGTGGAATGGTGACGGATTGGCTACTCCAAAATTTGGCAACGTCGCAATCGAAAAATTAATCGAACGAATGATCCAGCTTGGCTGCAAAAAGGAAAACCTGAAAGCGAAACTTTTTGGTGGCGCAAGTCAAATCAACAGTTCTATGGAAATTGGATTGCGAAATGTAGAGGTAGCAAAAGACATTCTTGCACAGCATAAAATTCCCGTAATTGCGGAAAATGTATTTGGAAAGGTCGGTAGAAAATTGAGGTATAATACCGGTACAGGACAAGTAATGATGAAGTTTTTAAACCGATCAAGTCAAGAAGGAAATGGATAAGGTGAAGGTCATGGTGGTTGATGATTCAGCGCTTGTTAGACAAACGTTGATCGGTGTGCTTGAGTCTGATCCGGATATCAAGGTAGTTGCCAGTGCCGCTGACCCATTTGCTGCTGTCGAAAAACTGAAAAAAGTTATTCCGGATGTCATCACACTTGATGTGGAAATGCCAAAGATGGATGGATTGACCTTCCTTAAAAAAATCATGACACAGCATCCGATCCCGGTGGTGATCATTTCCACCTTGGCAGAAAAAGATTCTGATACAGCGCTTCAGGCCTATGAGTTTGGTGCAATAGATGTCATTGAAAAACCCAAGGTAAACACCAGAGATGAGCTTGAACGAACTCGTCTGGAGCTTTGTGAAAAGATCAAAGTGGCTGCAGGGGCAAAACTGCAGAAAAAAGAGATCGCTGAAGTGAATCAGAAAGGATATGTGCCGCCCAAACTTTCGGCAGATGCAATTCTCGAAAAATCGAATATTCGCAGCATGGTCCGAACCACGGAAAGCGTTATTGCCGTTGGAGCATCCACAGGTGGAACCGAGGCATTGAAGACTTTATTGTCTGGCTTCCCTGCTGATTGTCCCGGAATTGTTATTGTTCAACACATGCCGGAACAATTCACAAAACAATTTGCAAAGCGTCTGGATGAGATCTGTAAAGTGACTGTAAAAGAAGCTGAAAATGGGGATAAAGTTCTTCGAGGACAAGCGCTCATTGCTCCGGGAGGTAAACATATGATGTTGAAGCGAAGTGGAGCTGTGTATTTTGTTGAAGTTGTGGAAGGTCCTCTTGTGAACAGGCATCGGCCATCGGTAGATGTGCTATTCAGGTCAGCAGCTCGCTACGCCGGAAAAAATGCTTTGGGTGTCATCCTCACAGGAATGGGAGATGACGGAGCAAAAGGCATGTTGGAAATGAAAGACGCCGGTGCGTACACGATTGCGCAGGATGAAGCGTCTTGCGTGGTCTTCGGTATGCCAAAAGAGGCAATTCGATTGAATGGTGTGGAAAAGGTTTTGCCACTAAAAGAAATAAGTAAACATACATTGCAAAAAGTGAAGTAAACAGATAAATTATGAAAAAGGTATTAATCGTTGATGATTCAATGTACATGCGGACAATGATCAGCTCGGCTTTAGGGGCGACGGGAAGGTATGAAGTAATTGCGCAAGCAGGAACAGGAAGTCAGGGCATTGAACTAGCGCTGGAGTATGAACCGGACCTAATTACCATGGATAATATTTTGCCGGACATGATCGGAATTGACATTGTTAAGGAATTGCGCGCAGAAGGAGTTTCGTCCAAGATTATTATGATCTCTGCGGTGGGTCAGGATGATGTTGTTCAGGAAGGCATGGCGAATGGAGCACAGGATTATCTGGTGAAACCTTTTACGCCGGACGTGCTGGTAGAAAGAATCGACAAATTATTTTGAATTATGAATGTCTTGACCAAAGATCAAAAAAAACATGCCAAGGAATTGATCTCAGCAGGCTTGCAAAAAGCTGCAGAATCTCTTTCGTTCTTTATGAATGAGAAGATTAATCTGGACACCAGTGATGACCGTTGTCTGGATTGTGATCCGCTGGATCTTGATCGTAAAGGTCAGGAGAAGATACACCTATTGATCACGAAGGTTGTTGGCGAAATACAAGGGGTGTGCTGTCTGATATTTTCGGCACATGAAGCAGATCATCTCCGAAATGTAGCCTTGCCGGACGAGATCAAGAATAGCCCTGAAATGATGGCAGAAATGAGTGACGGTATATTGTTGGAGGTTGATAATATTATTTCAGCTTCGGTAATCACTCATTTTTCAAATTCATTGAAGGTTAAAATTCACGGAGATGTTCCTGCACTGAAGGTGGTAACGTATGATGAAATGATCGATTTTGTAAGAGAAGAAATCTCTGATAAATTGTTTCTAGTAAGTTTTAAAACAAGCTTTGGTTCATCGAACGTACAATTTAAACCGGAGTTTTTATGGTTGTTCGAGGCGAATTTTATCGATGCAGTAACGAAGTATCACGAAGCGTCAGTTCAATCGACTAAAGAATAACCATGGAAAAAAATGTTCTGTTTATTGGATGTGAGGCTGGCTACTTTAAAGAGATAGAGAAGGCTTTTTCTGATGCATTTTCTTGTATTGATCTTGGAGTGGAGGTCAATCAAGCATTGGAGCGCCTCGAATCTCAAAACCCCGGGCTGTATGTGATCCATGAACGGAATTTAGGAAAGAATGTCGCAACGGATCTTATTTCTGCAATTCATGCCGTTGGTAAAACACCAATTGTCGTACTTACCGAACAAGATACTTCCTTTCAACTAGAGGAAGTTTTTACCTTAAAAGATCGCTCCACTGATCCCGGAACCATTAGAAATGTCGTGGAAATGATATTTTCTTTCGGTCAAAAGCAAAAAGCGCTTTCAGAGGAATTGAACATGCATAAGGTACAGGTAGAAGAATTGTCGGAAACAAATGCCCACCTGATCACTGCAACTTTCAGGGAACGTAGTTTGAAAAAAGAACTGGAGGCCTCCAAGGCTTTGATCGAAGAACAAAGTAAAAAGATCTTGGATAGTATCAACTATTCCTTGCGTATCCAGCAATCGATTATTCCTGTATCATCCGTATTCACAGATGCGTTAGGCGACCATTTTGTGTACTACAGACCGAAGGATGTCGTGAGTGGTGATTTTCCCTGGATGCTGAAAAAAGACGAGTATGTCTATTTTGCAGCCGTGGATTGCACCGGGCATGGTGTACCGGGTGCAATGATGTCTATGATCGGAAACCTTCTGCTAAATTCTATTGTATTGAATGGCGAGCGATGTAAATCTCCCGCAGAGATTTTACTTGAACTACATCGTTCTGTTGTTGGTACACTCAAGCAAGATGCCGAAGGAAACAAAGCCGCAGATGGAATGGATGCTGCTTTGTGTCGTATGAATTTCAATACAGGCGAATTGTTGTTCTCGGGCGCCCATTTGCCTTTGTTCCTGCTTCGTAATGGGGAATTGGAGGTGTTCAAAGGAGATAAATTTCCCGTGGGAGGAATGCAATACCGCAACCGAAACACCTATTCAGATCATTTTATTCAACTTGAAAAAGGAGACAGGGTTTTTGTCTTTTCAGACGGAATAATTGACCAGATCGGTGGACCTGAAAATATAAAATGGATGTCGGCAAGTCTAAAGGAGTTCATCCTTTCGAACGCTTCGTTAACCATGGAGGAAATGAAGGCTGAGATCCATCGAGTTTTTGAGGAGTATAAAGGAAGCAACAAGCAAGTAGATGATGTTTTATTAATCGGACTTCAATACGAATGAATTATACACTTGAACTTCAAAAAGTAATGACCGAGGGCAATTATTTGATTGCCTTACGCGACAATTTCGAAGATTTACTTTCCAGGTCTGTGCTTACGATCATCGAGCGAAAGATTGAAGGCGAAGAAATCGATGTCACCATTAAGAACAAGATTTTTGGTGTGGTTGTCGAATGTGTTCAGAACATTTGTTCTTCTGAACAGCAGCACGCATCCAAGAAGGATTCGGTTCTGTTGATCAGAAGAGTGGATAACGGTTATTTGGTGGAGGTGGGAACACTCATTCATGGAGAGCGCAAAGCAAGATTGGACGGAATGCTGAATGAATTGGTAGCCATGACAGACGATGCGTTGCGCCTGAATAAAAACGAAATCTTGTCTACTAGAAAGGAGCTGACACTTGAGCAACGCGATTTTCTAGCATTGGCAGATATTCGCTTGAGATCAGAAGGAAATATGAAATACCGCATGGAAGAACATGAGGGAATTCATTTTCTGGTTTTAGAAATAACAATTTATAACAATTAACTAAACGGCCGTTCATGGAATCTACTTTACAACAGATCCATTCGATCATGAATCATCAAAATGCAGTACTGGTCTATTCCGGTGAATTCAATCAGGATATAGTAAAATCCATGCTGAACTATGCAGAGGGAAAACTTACTGCGACAGGTGTCGATGATCTGGTGAAGAAAAAAATGTTCAATGTTATGGTAGAGATGCTGCAGAACATCACCAAACATCAGTTTACATCAGATCAGGAAAAGATTGTAGAACCTTGTTTTGTCCTTATCGAGAACGAAGAAGACTTCAATGTGGTAACAGGAAATCCAATCCGGACAGATAAGATAACTTTAGTAACCGAGAAGATCGATAAAGTGAATTCGCTGAATCCCGAAGAGTTAAAAGAATTTTACAAACAGGCCCGACTTAACTCCCGGATCTCGGATGTAGGAGGCGCGGGGTTAGGCTTTATCGATATGGCGAGAAAATCAGAAAACAAATTGGAATATGGTATTTTTGCCATCGATTCAGACGAGTACAACTACTTTACGCTGAAGGCAACAATCAATAAATTAGCAAATTAACGAATATGGAAAAATTGTTCATTGCAAAAACTGAGGACACACCGGAAATCGACTTTTGTCCGGACGCTAAGGAAATGAAGATCACAGGACGTTCACTTCCGGAGGACGTTACCACTTTTTATGCACCTGTATTAGAGTGGCTTGATGTTTTGGAAGAAACTCCTTCGGGACATTTTAAACTGATCGTGAATCTTGAATATTTCAATACGGCGTCTTCCAAATT
Organism: Bacteroidota bacterium; assembly: GCA_041178485.1. Taxonomy (GTDB): domain Bacteria; phylum Bacteroidota; class Bacteroidia; order Flavobacteriales_D; family Crocinitomicaceae; genus M0103. The sequence goes on from JBEGVI010000213.1 coordinate 7,287, forward strand.
GATCCTGGATATCCTAATGCGTCTTGAAGACATTCACACAGGTGGTAGCAATACCATTGAGATCATTTGGAATTATGACCAACGAGACACTGACATGGAAGAAGCTGCTGAGGAATATTCTGAATTAGTAGAAGTGCCATTTACGATCGTTGGTATTTGATAGTATTGAAAGATGAGTGAAGAGATTCTCAAAGCCTTAATGCAGTTGTTCGCCATTCTGAGTAAACAGGATGACGGAGGACAAACCATTCATGACGATTACGTTAAGGAATTTCTTCTCTCTCAGATCTCCAGGGATCGCTTTGAATTCTATTACGAGCAGTACATAGAATACAAAAATCAGGAGCCTTCTCCCACCGGCGATGCCAGCAGAACTTCTGTAAAGGATTCTGTTCGTACGTTGTCGATCTGTAAAAAGATCAATAAGACGCTGTCTCAGAAGCAAAAATCGATCGTTCTCGTTCGAATTGCAGAGTTTGTTTACATCACAGAAGAGATCTCACAGCTCCGACTGGAATTGCTTAAAACGATCGGTGATGTCTTCAAGATCGAAAAAGAGGAGTTCAGATCGATCCATGCGTTCTCGGCAGCCAGAGATAATGCTGCGGTACTTTCGGATACTTCTTTTCAACGCTACGTTGATCGCACATTATATGCGGAAGCGGGAGAGGATTGTATTCAAAAAGAGGGGCTTCAAGGCATCCTTTATTTTTGTTGGGTAGAATCAGCGGGAATTTTGCTATTCAGATTCAGAAATGAGTCGAATGTGAACCTGAATGGATTGCAGATCAAAGAAGGAAAGACTTATGTCGTAAGTGACGGTGCTACTATTAGAACTCCGAAGGCATCGATCTTTCACAGTGAAGTATTGAGTGACCTGCGCAAGCGTGATAAGGTGGAGAATATCCTTTTTCACGGTTCGATAGAGTCTTACAAATTCCCGAATGGAAAAGTAGCGCTTCGAGGCATAGAGATCGTAGAAGAATCGGGAACTTTGTTTGGAATCATGGGAGGTTCCGGAGCCGGAAAAACAACCTTGCTCAATGTGCTGTCCGGACTTGATCCGACAGACCAAGTAAAAGTTACCTTAAACGGATTCCCGGTTAGCTCTTCGGAGAGTAAAGCAAACATTGGGTATATACCTCAGGATGATTTGCTGATGGAGGAATTGACTGTTTATCAGAACCTCTTTTTTAATGCAAAACTCATCAATGCTTCATGGTCGAAGGAAGAATTAGACCAGCGCGTTGAGAAAGTACTTCGCGATCTTGGGCTATATGAGATCAGAAACATTCAAGTTGGTTCGCCGCTGAATAAGAAAATTTCTGGCGGTCAGCGCAAGCGATTGAACATTGCGCTGGAACTTCTGCGTGAGCCTTTGGTTCTTTTTGTGGATGAACCTACTTCCGGACTTTCTTCAAAGGATTCCGAAAATGTAATGAATCTGCTCAAACAACTTGCGCAGACAGGCAAACTCATATTCGTCGTTATCCATCAGCCTTCCAGCGAAATTTATAAGCTTTTTGATAAAATGTTTATCCTCGATGTTGGTGGGTTCCCTGTATATTATGGCAATCCGATCGAGGCAGTAATCTATTTTAAAACCCTTACCCATCAGATCAATCAGGAGATTGGAGAGTGTGGAACCTGCGGAAATGTGAATCCTGAACAGATCTTCGATACTCTGGAAGATAAGGCGATTGACGATTTTGGAAATTACACACAGACAAGAAAGATCAGTCCGGAACAATGGAATGAGTTCTTTAAAGAGCGCATTGTCCCTCCGGTTTCTGATACATCCAAACCACTTGAAAAATTAACAAGTGTAAGAATTCCGGGCCGCATCCGTCAGTTTGCGATCTTCTTCAAAAGAGACCTTCTGTCACGTTTGAGGGACAAGCAGTATGTGTTGATCGCAATTTTGGAAGCTCCGGTATTGGCAGCATTGCTCAGTTTTATCATCAGAAGTTCTTCCAACGGTGGCAAGAGTTATACGTTCGCGTCCAATCAGAATATTCCAGCGTACATTTTTATGCTGGTGATAGTGGCTTTATTTGTTGGACTTTCGATCAGCGCCGAGGAAATATTCAAAGATCAGAAGATCATTAAGCGGGAGAAATTCCTCCGTCTTTCGAGAGTAAGTTACCTGAAGTCCAAGTTTACCTATCTAATGATCCTTTCCTTGTTGCAGTCATTTTTGTTGTGTGCAGTTGGAAATAGCATCATCGGACTTCAGGACAATTTCCTGTATTACTGGATCCTGATCTTCTCCGTTTTCGTATTTGGAAATGTATTAGGATTGCTTCTGTCTTCCAGTTTCAAAAGCATTGTCACCATTTATGTGATCATTCCACTGATAGTAATACCTCAAATGATCCTTGGTGGAGCCATGTTCAAATTCGAGAATTTGAATCCTTCTGTTGGAGGTGGAAATACCGTTCCTGTTATCTCAAAAGGGATGGTGTCGAACTGGGCCTATGAAGCGGCAATGGTGAAGCAGTTTACTTCCAACGCCTATGAAAGCCGTATCTACGAATACGAGCAGTTGATCAGTGAATACAACTACCGCACTTCCTACTTGCTACCATATTTGGAGGATTTGCTTACCAATGAGTCTGCATCAGCAGCATCCGATACCGTGACGAATACCCTGAGATTCGAATTTTCCCGTAGATACCTTCCTGAAGAGAAAAAAAGGAAAATTGAGAAGCTTTCAGTCGAAGAAGCACAAGTCCTTGTAGAGGAATTAAAAGAGTTCTACCAGGATCGGCAGAACGAACTTTCACGGTTGAAGGATGAGCACCTGATGGTACTTGAAGAAAAATTAGGCAATGATCAACTGGCCGCCGAAAAAAATGGATCCGACAACGAAGATATATCGGAGATCGTTCAGAATACAACTACCAAGAACCGGTATTTCGTTCAGAACAACACAGTGTTTCAGAATTATGATTTTGTATTCATGCGTGATCATCTCGATCCTGCATTTCAACTCAAAGGGAATCTGATGTACGTGCCTGTAAAAGCAGCTTTTGGTCAAACGATTCCAACGTTCTGGTACAATGTGATTGTCATTTGGCTCTTCATTTTTGCGACGTTCATTGCGCTGTACTTCGATATCCTTAAGCGCATCATGGAAATAAAACTTTTTAAACGAAATTAATCCTGTAATAAATATGAAAATTAGATCATTATCCCTTCCATTGGCAGCATTAATGCTTGCTTTGAGCATAACTACGTCTTGTTCCAATTCAGACTCCAATGGGTTGGAGGAGTCATTGAATTCCAAAAAAATGAACCTGAAGATCAGTAAGGAAGAACTGGATCTATTGATCCAATCTTTCCCTTCGCCGATCGAAACTTCACTGGTGATTAAGAATGCAGGAAACCCTTTCTCGAGCAGTATTCTGATTCCCACCAAAAATTTGGAGCGTTTTGTATCGAATTATGATAAAGCCCTTGCGATGGGTGCTTTCGGGGGAGACATGGGATACATCAACATCTATGAGAAGTCATTTGTAGCCATGGATTACCTCGGAGCGATCCGCACGCTTTCGAAAGATCTTGAGATCGATCAATTCTTTGATTTTGATCAGATGATCAGTATGGCTAAAAATTCATCTAATGCAGATTCATTGTTACAAATGTCCACAGAGTCCTTTAATAAAATGGAGGCGCATTTTCGTGATAAGGGTAGGAATGAATTGTCTATTCTGATCGTGTTAGGGACATGGTTGGAAGGTTCGTATATCATTTCCAATCTCGCGAAAGGAAAGATGACAGTGGAGATGAAAAATCGTGTAGCCGAACAGAAAGAAAGTGTTGAGAAGCTTGCCGGATTGCTTAAAAAGGCTGAGTCAGACCCCTATTTTTTGAAGTTATCTAAGTCAATCAACGGGCTTAAAAAAATGTATGACAAGATTAAAATCGAACAGATCATTCGTGAACCTGAAATGCAGGAGGTCAATGGAGAACTCGTTTTCATTGATAAAAGTGAAACAAAAATCCTTGCGACAAAGGAAGATATTTCCTCAGTGATCGATGCTACGATGAATTTAAGGGATGAACTTTTAAAATAAAGATGTCATGAAAAAGAATGTAAAAGTATTCTCCTTCCTGGCAGTCATGTCACTCCTGATTCTTTCCTTTGAAAAATCTTCAGAGATGAAGGGCAAATGTGAGGGGGAAGAGGAATACGCAATAGGGATTACCAAGGTTGTCCCGTTTAAATTGATCAAAGATTACAGGATCTCACTTTCCAGCGGTTCTCCCTCAGACCCGCCATCTTCATTTTTTATGATTTCACTGAAGTCAGGTCTTAAATATAGACTCCTTCCAGTGAACAATCCTGATAATAAAACCAAGATGATCATGTCTATTTATCAGAACGAGAAAAAGTCAGTTTTGCTTGCTACCTCATACAATAAGACGACAGGTAAACATTTTCCTTACGTGGATTTTAATTGTAAAACTACCGGCACCTTTGCCTTGTTCTTCGAGTTTGAAGGTGCAGCGAAAGGGTGTGGAGTTGGAATGTTTGCTGTCGAAAATTAAAATAGATTTGAATTCAGTAAGGGAGTTGATTGACAGCTCCCTTTTTTATTTTTATTAACTTCAAATTTCCTAAGTAAAAGGTATGTCAAAGAGAAAGAAATGCGTTTTTGGTAACTGGAAAATGAATCTGACCAATCCCGAAGTTCGTCAGTTATCTGAAGAATTGAGTAAACTCCATGTCAATGAGGAGATTGAGGTGGGGTTTTTTCCTGTATATCCGTACATTTCTCTGGTTAAAGAGTTGCTACCTAATGTCCGTGTAGGGGCTCAAAATTTTTATCCGCTCGAACAAGGTGCATTTACAGGAGAGGTGTCGGTGCTTCAAATTAAAGATGCTGGAGCGGATATGGTGCTTATAGGACACTCTGAGAGAAGGACGCTTTTTCATGAAGACCATGCCTTTCTCAGGAAAAAAGTGGACGCATCACTGGCTGCGGGAATTATGCCTGTATTTTGTTGCGGAGAACCATTTGAGATCAGGCAGGCGGCAACAGAAAAGGAGCACGTACGAAAACAATTGGAGGAGAGTTTGTTTCATCTTAACAGTAAGGAAATAACAAAATGTGTCATCGCGTATGAGCCTGTATGGGCTATCGGCACCGGTCTCACAGCAACAAGCGATCAGGCGGAGGATATGCATTGTTCAATTCGCAGTTGGCTTTCGGAAAAATATGGTGCAGAAACGGCAGACGGTATTTCTATTTTGTACGGTGGAAGTTGTAACGCTTCGAATGCAGCTGAGTTATTTGCATGCCCGAATGTAGATGGCGGTTTGATTGGAGGTGCTTCTCTCAAGTCGGACTCATTCATGGCAATTATAGACGCGCTCTGATGGATTACATCGAATTGAAGGTTGATATTTTTCCGCGTGAACCGTGGGCGGGGGTATTGGTTGCTCAGCTTGCTGAAAATGGGTTTGATGGTTTCGTGGACACTGAAACAGGAATTTTGGCGTATGCACCCACAGGTTCAATTGATATTGAAAATCCTTTGAGAGCCACCATTCTGGAATCGCCAAGTTCGGAGTTGACTGTTCATTTCGAAATAAAACTGATTCCACATCAAAACTGGAACGAGGTCTGGGAAAGTGAGTTCGAACCGGTCGAGGTAGAAGGCTTTTTGACAATTTTGGCGCCTTTTCACAATCCAATCAAAAATGATGGGATGGTTGTAGAAATCATGCCCAGAATGTCCTTTGGAACAGGCCATCATCAAACTACCTGGATGATGTCTCGCGCCTTGTTTGATCTCGACCCAATGCCGCTCAAGGTGCTGGATATGGGTACCGGAACTGGTGTTCTGGCGATCATTTCAGAAAAATTAGGTGCCGGCGATGTTCTTGCTGTGGATATCGAAGAATGGTCTGTAGAAAATGCAAGGGAAAATGCACTTCGGAATGAGTGCAAGAACATCAAATTTCTATGTGGTGATTTGGATGTGGTTGATTCTACAGAGTATGAATTGATTCTGGCGAATATTAATAAAAACGTCCTGAAGAATCATTTGCCTGAGTATGCAAACAAAATGCGTATGAATGGGACCTTGTTTCTGAGTGGTTTCTTTTATTCTGATTGTGAAGAATTGATTTCTCGAGCCGGCGAGGTTGGTTTTGAAAAAAAGCGTATTTTAACAAGAGATAATTGGGCTGCCATTGAATTTCAAAAAAAATAACACTATGCGATACTTGTACGTGCTTTTCAGTCTTGTTTTCATTCAAACGGTTTCGGCGCAAACGGTCTATCCAAACAACCGTGAAAAGTTTGTGAAAGAACTGGACAGGTCACTTACGGAATTTGGCCGTGGAGAATTTGCTGATTTCACAAAAAAGGCGCTCCCTAAAATTCTTCTGGAATCTTCGGACTTTCCTGAAGCATACTTTACCAAAATGGTGGAAACATGTAATTTGATGTCCACCAAAAATTTAAAACCTTACCCGGAGATTTATCAGTATGTGTTTTCAGTTTACTCGTTTGTAAAAGGGAAACAGTCTATGTCAAGTTATCAGGCATGGCACAATTCAGTTGACAAAATGCTGGATGGAAAAAACATCAAGAGATTCGAGGAATTTATCGAGCTTTCAGCTGGATTTTTTTCAGAGCGTAAACTTGCTGAAGCATCGAATTTCACGTGGTATTTTGAACGCGGTGAATATTCCTTCGAGTTCACAGATAAACCGCAAATCAACTGCAAAGGAGGAAATTTGGTATGCAGGGTGGTCAACCGCAATTCGAAAACGAGAGATGAGCAGCCTTACATTGATTCGGTGGTGGTATTTAATACGAACGGAATTTACGAACCATTGAATAAAAAATGGAGTGGGAATGGAGGCAATCTAACCTGGGAAAAAGTGGGTATTTCCCGCGAAGAGACAATGGCAACCATTGGTTCGTATGATGTTTCGTGTAAATCTCCAAACTTCAACGCCGATTCTGTCTCTCTAAAAACAAAGTATTTTTCTAATCCAATCAAAGGTGCCATAACAGACAGAGCCTTTACGATCAATCGGGAAGAGGATAAAATTTATCCACAGTTTCTATCCTATGAAAAACGACTTGTAATTAAAAACATCAAGCCCGATGTCGATTATGACGGTGGGTTCTCGATGCAAGGCGCAAGTTTTGTAGGTATGGGGAACGCGAAAGAACCTGCAAGAATTAAACTGTACCGGAACGGAAAAGTGTTCGTTAAAGCCTCCGGTCAGGTGATTTATATTTATCCTACCCGGATTTCATTCAACAATGCGTCAACTGCACTTTTTTTGAATACCGGTGATTCGATTAGCCATCCCGGGTGTATTTTTAGCTACGATGTAGACAAAAAAACCGTAGAATTCACACGCAGTAAAAATGGAAATGGGATGGCGCCATTCAGTGACACATATCATCAGCTGGATGGATATGTGGCCAAAATGACCTGGAAAACCGACGAGCAGGACATTTATTTTACCTATGACTTTGGCACCTCACAAGAACAACGTTTAGCGCGGTTCGAATCCAAATTGTATTTCGATGAGCGACTTTTTGACCGTATCCAGGGACTGGAGACCACAAATCCGTTGCAGCAGATGTGGAAATATTGTGACAAATACGATGAATACGTCATGAACGAGGGCAAGGCTGCTTCTGCCTTAGGAAAAACCATTGAACAGGCTAGACCCATTCTCATTGATCTTTCTGCTTACGGATTTATTAATTATGATCAGGAGGCAAATATGGTTTCCATAAATCCGAAACTTCAGCATTTCGTTCAGGGGAAAGCAAAGAAGAAAGATTACGACTACTTAACATTTGTATCTGATTTCAGACCAAAAGAATTGCAAGGTTACACGGAGGATCAAATTAAAAATGATCCGAATTTGCAGGCTATGAGTGAACTTTATGCCAAGCAGGCAGAAGAAAGACGCTTGATGACCTATTTTGGTAAAATGAATTTAGGTACGCTTGAATTGGATTTAAATGGGGTGGATGCTGTGAGTCTTTCTGACAAGCAGTTTACTCGAATTTTTCCTCAGGGTTCCAGGGTTGTGGTAAAACAAAATCGCAACTTCGAATTTAGTGGTTGGATCAACTCAGGTAAGATCGAAATTCAAGCTTTGAGTGCCAATTATAACTATTCAGAAAATAAAGTGAACCTGCTGAAAACCTATCGTTCATTGTTGAGAGTGAGGCCTCTAAAGAAGGAAGACGGGGACAAGGTGATTGCCATGAAGAGTTCCATCAATGGAATTGTAGGGCAATTGCTCGTAGATGATCCTACGAATAGATCGGGTAACAATGCAGACATCAGCACCTATCCCAAACTGATCATCGAAAAGAATTGTTTTGTGTATTACAATGACAAAACTATCTCCAGAGGTGTTTATGACAGTTCCAGATTTTATTATACTGTCTTTCCCTTTGAGATTGACAGTATGGATAATTTCAACGAATTGTCCTTTCATCTCAAGGGCGAACTCACCTCTGCAGGGATCTTTCCTAAAATAAAAGAGGATCTTGTGATTATGCCCGATTATTCTTTTGGATTTTCAACCAAAGCTCCGGAAGGAGGATACGATTTTTATGGTACGGGGGCGAAATATGAAAATAAGATCCTCCTTTCAAACAATGGACTGCAGGGGGCAGGTACCATTAATTTTGTCGAATCCACATCCATATCCAAAGCTTTGTATTTTATGCCCGATTCAACGGTAGGTTTTGCAAGTTTTGTGAACCGTCCTATCGAGAAAGGCGTCCAATTCCCGGATGTGGAATCCAAGGATGCGTACATCTGTTATGTGCCGAAGGAAAATTTATTAAAAGCTTCTTCAACTCCTCAACAAGAATTGAATTTCTTTAAAGGAGAAGCAAAATTAAGGGGTACAGCTTTGATACGTCCGCAAGGGATGACCGGTCGAGGAATGTTCAATTTTAAAACAGCAACAACGATTTCTTCCAATTACCGGTTTAACCGGTGGGAGATCAATGCTGACACGTCCAGTTTTAGTCTCAAAAATACCTTTGCCGAGGAAGGGGAAGGAGCGGTAGCATTTCAGGCGGATAATGTACAGGCACATATTTCATTCAAAGAAAGAAATGGTGAATTCAAATCCAATAAAGGTACTTCTCAAGTGAATTTTCCTGTGAATCAGTATATGTGTCGAATGGATCGCTTCTCATGGTTTATGGACTATGCAGAATTGCAACTCGATAAATCCGGTGAAAAGGACATTACAATTGAAACAGATATGGACATGGTTGGACCAAATTTCTTTTCACTGCACCCCGACCAGGATTCCCTTACGTTCAAAGTTCCTGTCGCCAAATATGATCTAAAACAACGGTCGATATTTTGTGAACAAGTCAAATATGTTGATGTGGCCGATGCCAGAATATTTCCTGATTCTATGAAAATGGTCATCAGGAGGAAAGCGAAGATTGATATGTTGCACAACGCGGAGATCGTTGCAAACTACATTACGCAATATCATAAGTTCGTCCAATGCGATTTGGAAATTCTTGCAAGAATGAATTACAAGGGCCAAGGCACCTATCCGTATTATGATCGTGACAGTACATTGACTAATTTCTTCATGGAACGAATCTATGTAGACAGTACCCAGCAGACAGAAGCGGTTGGGAAAATTGGTCAGGAAGCCAAATTCTATCTGAGTAAACAGTTCGATTACTATGGAGACGTAACTGTAAAGGCCGCAATGCCGACGATCATATTTACCGGGGCAACCAGAATTAATCATTCATGTGATAAGTTCCCGAAAACATGGATTACGTTCAGCGCCAAGATCGACCCGGATAATATTCAGATACCTATCGAACCAAACATGGTGGATTTTGAAGGAAACCCTATTTTTTCGGGTATAATCTGGCGCAATTCACCTCAGATAGACAGCATCAGATTATATCCTGTTTTCTTGTCGCCAATGACAAAATGGGATGACCAGCCGTCAATGTCTGTGAGCGGATTGTTGCAATATAATCCGGATGCCAAAGAATTTCAAATTGGAACCAAAGAGAAACTTCTTAACCGATCTGAAAAAGGCGATTTCCTCTCTCTTCACACAGAGACGTGTTCTTTGCATGGAGAAGGGAAGATTGGATTAGGAATGGATTTTGGAGATGTAGCCATAGATGCTGTGGGTACCGCTGACTATGAACTTTCGTCCGGAAAAACTACCATGAATTTAACAGCGCGAATGAGTTTTCCAATGGATAAAGGCCTTATGGAGGACGTAGCATCCCGAATTGTCGCTGTGGAGGGATTAAAACCTATGGATCTTGCGAGCACTACTTTCGAGCAGTCCCTTGTCGAATGGACAGATCAGCGCACGGCAGACAGGATCAAGTCTGACTATACCATCAAGGGGGAATTGAAAAAACTTCCGGAACAATTGGAAAAAACAATAACTGTTACCGGGTTGAAGCTTATCTCATTTGATAAAATATCAAATCAGGAACGCGGGTTAATTACCTATTCTCCCACAGTGGTATTGCTCAATATGTATGAGAAACCCGTTGTAAAACAAGTTCCATTCAGGGCATTTTTCCAGCAGAATTACTCTGAAGCAGCGCCGGACAGGTTTGCTTTCCAAATTGATATTCCGGGAGGAAGAGATTATTATTTTGACTATTCAATGGTGAAAAAAGACGGGACTATGAGAGTCATTTCTGGTGATACCGATTTTATGTCAGCCATTGATGCCATCAAAGAGGATAAGCGAAAACTAAAGAATTTCAAGTATGAAACATCCACGCAAAAAATATATTTAAGTAAATTTCTCAGATTGTTCGAATGATTTACATTGTTTTAATTTCACTAACGGCCTATTTACTGGGTTCAATTCCTACCGCTGTTTGGATTGGGAAATGGAAATACGGCTTGGATGTTCGTGAACACGGCAGCAGAAATGCCGGCGCAACAAATACCTTCAGAGTTCTGGGAAGAAAACCCGGAATTGTTGTATTAAGCATTGATATACTAAAGGGAGTTTTGGCTGTTTTCCTTCCCGCTTTATTGATTGTTTCTTCTGACGAATCATATATCAAATTGCAGATAGCATGCGCAGTGTTGGCAGTGCTGGGTCATCTCTTTCCTTTATTCGCTGAATTTAAAGGAGGAAAAGGCGTGGCGACCTCACTTGGAGTAGTGATTGGAATTGCACCTTTGGCTGCTGCCATTGCGCTCGGTATTTTTTTGTTTGTTTTTTTATCAACCCGATTTGTTTCCCTTGGAGCGATCACTGCGGCTGCCTTATTCCCGCTAATAGTTCGGTTTCTACTTAAGTCAGATTCGGTATGGTTATTGTCGTTCAGTATTCTCGTAAGTTCAATGGTTATTGTTGCTCATCGAAAGAATATCAAACGTCTTTTGAATGGTGAAGAGAATAAAATGAACTTTTCACGCAAATAATCGTACTATAAGCGTTTATTGGAATCGTATTGCGGAAGGTGTTGAATTACCGGTGCTTGTTTGTATTGTGCAGTTTACTGCTTCACGGCTTTGTTTTTTCTCAGACAGAGGAACAACTGAAAGTTGAGGCGGATAAATTATTTATTGCCGGAAAATACCTGGATGCATCCCCGCTTTATGTGAGGTTGCTTGCTCAAAATCCAAGAAGTTATGAATACAATTATCGTTACGGTGCGTGTCTCTTGTTTCAGTCCAACAAGAAAACCGAGTCGCTCAAGTACCTTCGGGTCGCAGCACTGAATACGCAGGGGTTACCGCCTGATTTCCATTATTTTTACGGGAAATCCTTGCATTATTCATATATGTTTAATGATGCAATAAAGGAGTATAAGCTGTATCTGTCTCAGCGAACAAAAGAAACAGTACAATTTGATGCTGAACGAGCAATCCTGGAATGTGAGAACGGAAGGCGATTAATGACTACGATAACAGATATTATCGTTACAGACAAAAAAGAAATCTCGATTGACAAATTTTTCAGAATCTATGACCTGAGTAATATAGGAGGCAGTTTACTTGTAACAGCTGAATTTCAAACGAAATTGGACAAAAAAAACAATCATGTCCCGTTGATACATTTCCCGGCAGATCCCAAAGTGATTTATTATTCCAGTTTCGGTGACCGGGGAGATAACGGAAAGGACATCTATGTCAGGCGAAAGTTGCCCGATAATTCATGGGGGGAACCTCAGGCACTTCCCGGAGAGGTAAACACACCAATGGACGAAGATTTTCCATACATGCATCCGGATGGAAATTACTTGTATTTTTCTTCCAGGGGACATAATTCTATGGGAGGTTACGATGTCTTCAGGTCAAAATATGATGCCGAGACAAACCGCTTTGGAAAACCTGAAAACATGGATTTTGCAATTTCTTCGCCGGATGACGATGTCTTTTATGTGGTAGATTCCCTGAATAAAGATGCTGTTTTTGCCTCCTCAAGACAGAGCCAGGAAGGTTTTCTGCATGTCTACAAAGTAAAGGTTGACCGCGTACCAATACAAATGGCTGTTGTCAAGGGAGATTTCAGATCAACGATTGATACGACCATCAAACAGATAGATTTCGCAATTCGAGATTATGCGAGTGGCGACTTTATCGGTAAATTCAATTCAACCGACAAGGGCTCCTATTTAATTACTTTTCCGAAAGGAGGGAAATACGAATACGTTATGACCGTGAATGGTTCTTCGAGAGAATTTCGCTCGATAGTTTCAATTCCTTTCATGAAGGAATTCCGACCCTTGAAGCAACAGATACAGCACTTCACTGAAAACGGAATAGAAAACGTCAAGATTGTCAATCAGTTCGATTCGCCGGTTGAAAACCCGTCAGACGCCCTTGCTGAGGTGATTCAAAAGAGGGGAGAACTCAATGTGAATGTTCAGGAATTTGACCTTGAGAAGATCGAAGCACAACGTTCAACCAATACTGTTCTGAAAGATCTCGGAATGGATAAACTCAATATGATTGAAGTGTCATACAGGCTTCAGGATGAGGTTAATTCAGCCATAGAAAAAAAGAATGACGCTGAAAAAATCAATTCGAATATCAATAATTTATTAATTGAAAATTCAGCAGATTTTTTAAGAATTGAGGAAGAGATAAAGCAAAAGGTAGCTGCTTCCGGCAATACCACCGACCAGGACCAGAAGTACAAACTGCTGAAGGAATCGCAATTGCTCATAGAGGAACAAAAAGAACTAAAAAAGTATTCTGCTGATTTGAGCAAGCTAAGAGACTCTATCAGTACAGTTCTGTCATCTTCAGCAGCGGTAAGGGACATTGACAAATTGAAGCAGTTAAATAGGGAATTTGAGAAGTTGTTGGCAGAAGGCAATCAAGAAGAGGCATTAAATCTTTTGGCAGCCAACAGAATCATTGTGACAGCAATGTTAAAAGATACTACTGCAGATTTAATGGGTAACCTTGTGGATAAATCCGTGGCTTATGAAAATCAGATAGTTGAGTTGATTTCTACAGTGGATGCATTTAATCGGGAAATCAAAGAAAACGAGTTGCAAATACAGACGCTTCAGAACAGTTTGGGCACCGCTAAATCCAAAGAATTGGATGAAATTCGTTCGCGAATTGCAGCGAAGGAAGAGGAAGTTCTGCTTATTACGGAGGAACGTGAGCTTACTGAAAAATTAATTCAAAATTTGAGACAGGAAAAGTACATTGTTTCCCAACAATTGGAATTACTGAAGGATGCGATTTCCAACAAGGTTCCTGCGTTGGTTTCCATAGAACGCGCCAAGGAAGCAATAAGACAAACAGAGAAAACCAATACCTCTACTTTGAATTCATTTGTTGACCAGCAGGTCGCAGAAATGGAGAAGAAAGATCCAGGATTGAAAAAGCGTGTTCCGGTGGTCAACAATTTATCTGCCGAGAATATCTATAAAGAATATCAGAACGCGAAGGAAGGAATAAAGCAAGATCCCAACTTGACCGAACAAGACAAGGTATACAAGCAACTTTCCAATGATCGTAGGGCACAACGCTCGGTGAACAAGCGTCTGGAAGATCTGGCCATGCTGGAAAAAACCAACGGGTTAACACCGGAGCAACAAGAAGAAAGAAGACAGTTGCAAGAATACAGAGAGGAGTTGTCTATTGCGATAGAACAACATGAAAAAGATGTTTTAGCTTCTGAAACATCTGATCTCGTTGCCAACAGTGATCAAAAACAAGGAGGAAGTGCCTCCCAAAATAATGGTTCTTCCAAAACGTATACTACCGATGAAATGATTTCACAAGCTGATCCCGGATACATTTCCAGAAAAGAGGCTGTATTGAAGGATCCGAAACTAAGTGAGCAGCAAAGACTCGAAGCATTGAACAAAGAGGACCGTCGAAT
>JBEGVI010000214.1:0-9717 GCA_041178485.1 Bacteroidota bacterium
GCACCTGAAACCATCTACTCAGACTAAAGCTCGCAATTCACATGTACCGTTTGTAGGCGAGCTGCTGATAAACAAAATGTAAATAGACATGGATGGAATAGGAATGGCAATGGACAATATCTAGATCGAACAATTTTGGAAAACTATCAAATACAAAGACCTCTCTTCCATGCCTCAGGGACAGGACTTGAACTCTACAAAAAGGTGCAGTCAATTAATACAATCAGAAAAAGAACATAACAAAAGGTCTAAAACCAACCGAGTCTCACCCCGGATTTTAAAACCCATTCTCTTGCTGGTTGACTTCTCAAATATTAACTTAGATTTATGCCATTCCCGGCCCAGAATTACAGGAGTATTAAGATTAATATAAAAAGCCCCGGCTATACACTGGGGCTTACAAAATCAATGAGTTTTCTTACTCCTTGGTAATTTTCACGATACGAGTAGATCCTTCTTTTCGGATGGTCAGGATGTAAATTCCCGAAGACCTTTCATAAAGGTCGATTATTATCCCATTTGTTAGGTACCGTGGGTCTATATTCACTGCTCTGCCATTAAGATCTGATACGGTGACAATTTGAACATCTCCTTCTATGAACACCTTTCCATCCGTAGGATTAGGATATACAAGCAGATTCTCCTCCAACTCGATCACGTCGGCTGTGCTCTGCCCTAACTTAACTGCAGTTACTTGCGTGCATGTGTTTGCATCCTTTGTGTATGCCAGATAAACACCCGCTGTCAGATTATTGAAGCTTGGGTTAGAGGTCCAGTTCACCTGATCGTCTATGCTGAATTCATAAGGAGAAGTACCTCCCGAAACATTCAATGTGAATGACCCGTCAGATAATCCAGGAGTCGGATCTGTACTATTGACAATAATACTCATGTAATCCGGAACATAAACCTGAACGGTATAGATCCCAACACAACCATTCGATCCCTGAACAGTTACGGTATAAAGTCCCTGACACAAGCCGGTAAATGTTCCGGTCATTGTTGTTGATGTCTGTGTCTGAGTTTGTGTGTTTCCATTCTGATCAGTTAGGATGACGGTAAACGGAGCACCTCCCGTTGTTGTGGTGTAAGAATAAATGATCGATTCGTTGCATGAACCTCCACAGCTTGCACCTGGTGCTTGTGTAGCAGTTACTGTCAGGCTACACCCACTTACAGAACCAACCTGAACAGTGTACACTTGCATACAACCATTCTCATCCCTGACAAACACCATATAGACTCCTGTCTCAAGTCCCGTAAATACATTCGAAGATTGCCAGTTGGACGTGTTGTTCAAAGAATATTCGTACTGCCCTGACCCTCCGGTTGCCGCCATCGTGATGGTCCCGTTGATTGAACCTGCATTCGCAGCTGTCGACGTACCCGTAACATAGAGCGGATCAGGTTCCTGAAGTATATAGTTGTACGTTGCTGAGCATCCGTTCGGATCTGTTACTGTTATACTATAATCCCCTGCGCACAGGTTATTGAAAACACCCTGGAAGGCAGGTGATGTATAGGTATTTTCGGAAACAACGTTATTTCCCTCCATCAATGTCACCTCATATAAACCGGCAGTACCTCCGCTTGTGTATGTCCAACTTAGTGAACCGTTGCATTGTCCGTTACATGTGATCGATTGTGTTTCAGCCATCGTCACCGCAATGGATGGGCACGCCGGTGATTCGTTCACGATGAAACAGTAGATCGTTGAACAACCGTTCGCATCTGTAACCAGAAGGATCTGAATTCCTGCACTTAATCCGGATAATACGTTGCTGGTTCCCGAAGTACCGTCGTTGACCGTGTAGGTATATGGAGCCGTTCCACCTACAACTGTTATGACTGCACTACCATTTGACATTCCTGTTGTTGCATTGGTTACATTAACGTTTGTAACCTGAACCGGAGCCGGCTGATCGACATATACCTGAACGGTACTTACGCAGCCATTTGCAGCCGTAAGTTCCAGTGTATAAACCCCGGAGAACAAATTCGAGAAAGTTCCTGTTGCTGCACCTGCAGTGTAAGTTGCAGTCTGAACGGTGTTTCCATTGCTGATCAATTCAACGATATATGGTGCAGAAGTCCCCGGACTTGTAAAGGTATAGGTGATAGAACCTGAATTCCCTCCGGCACAATCCACGTGATCCGGGGTTCCAACAATAGCCTGGTTACATCCCACAGTTTGAGTTAGCTGAATTGTATAGACCGTCATACAGCCATTAGCATCCTGAACGTAGACAATATAAACACCCGGGGCAAGGCCGGTGAACACATTTGAACTTTGCCAGTTGGAAGTATTATTCAATGAATAAGAATATGGTGCTGTTCCTCCGCTGGCAGTCATTGTGATCGTACCGTTACTCATTCCGCTGGTGGCTGGCGTGCTTGTTCCGGTTACTGTCAAACCAGAAGTTGGGCTGGTAACATAGATCGTATTCGTATAGGAACAACCACTGGCATCTGTAGCTACAATGTAGTAAGTACCAGCTGGAACTGTAGGGAAAGAACCTTGTCCATTCGCCGTTTGTGAGGTCTGACTTTGCATGGTTGCTCCATTAGTATTCTGAAGCACAATACTAACCGGACCGACTGCATTGTTGTAAACGTAGTATATACTTCCTGACGCTGAACCGTAACAACTCACAGGAACGGAATTACTGGTCATTATCAAGGTACATGCGGTCGTTTCTTGTACAACAAACGTATAGATCTGGATACAACCATTTGCATCCTTGACAAAGGCGACATGAACTCCAGAAGACAGGTTTGTGAACACATTACTACTCTGATAAGTGGTGCCATTCAGACTGTAGGTATATGGAGCTGTGCCACCGGTTGCCGTGATCGTTGCACTTCCGTTCGATGTTCCATACGCCGCAGCCGTCGTGGCCACGTTTGTGATATAAAGCTGCGCAGGTTGTCCGACCGTGTAGGAATAATATGCAGTACAACCATTTGCATCAGTTACTTCCACAGTATAAACTCCTGCACACACATTTGAGAAGGAACCGGATCCTGCAGTATTGGCATTGGTTTGCATCTGTAATACTTGCCCACCTGAATTTTGAAGTTCGATAACACATGGTCCAACTCCTGCAAGTGTATATGCGTACTGGATCACTGCATTGCATGCTCCATAGCACAAAACGTTGCTACCGTTGGCGGTAACGGCCATATTGCATGAGGCAGGATTACTAAGTGTAAAATCTACCGTCTGAACACAATCGTTGGCATCTTTTACATAAGCAGTATATGTTCCCGCTGCAAGGGAGCTAAAAGTTGCTGAAGATTGATAGTTTATTCCGTTTATACTGTAGGTATAAGGTTGAACCCCTCCATTTGCAACGACCGTGGCGCTTCCGTTGTTTTGTCCCGGAGCAGGATCAATGGTGTTTACAGAAGCCTGAATCGGCAATGGCTGAGTGATAACGGTCGTTGTCGAGGTTGAACACCCATTACCCTGGATCGTGATCAAATAAGATCCTGCGCACAAGTTAGGATACTGAATAGTTTGACCTTCGGTGGTGTAGGTGTAGCTTCCCATCCACTGTCCGGTCGTTTGATTGGTCAGTGTTACCACATAAGGTGCACCGGGGTTAGCGGATGCTGTATTCTGATAGGTATAATAGATAATTCCATTACAATCGCCGTTGCAGTCAATAGCTGAGCCGTTGGCAGTTGAGATCAGAACGCATTGGGAAAAAGAACTGATTGTCGTCAGTAATGCCCAGATTAAAATTAAATTCTTCATAGTCGTTTATTTGCCTGAATGACGGGGTTCTATGTTCGTGGTTGCCCGATTAATCAGTTTATTTTATTTAAATAATTACGTATATTAAAATGTATTTTTAAACATTATATAATTGTTTTTCAATTTATTACATACTTTTTTTATTACGCTTATCAAACACGTATCGAATTAAAGCTTAATAAAAGAGGCAACCTCGCGTGCACCCTCTTCCATCGTGCATATTACAAAATATTTACCGGAAGGCAGGGATTCAATATTGAATTGAACACTATTAGGTAATAGAATTTCCCTTCCGGACATATCTTGAACTTCAATGGAAGCGAGTTCTTTCAAACTGTTTATCGTTATCATTTCTGAGGCCGGATTGGGAAAAATCACTATTTCTGTATCCCCCTCTAAATTAACAGACCTAATTCCTTTATAATACTCAGTACCATCAATATCAACTTGGAATAATTTATAATAAACAATACCCACAGACACTTCCCTATCCAGTAAAGAGTAATTCCTAAGCTCCATTGAATTTCCTGCAGCCGCAACAGTGCCGATAACCATCCAATCAACACCATTTAATGATCGTTCTATAAAGAAATGACTGCTATTATGCTCCGACGCTGTCGTCCATTCCAAGAGAGTCCCGGAATTCGTAGACGTTGCATTATACTCTACCAGCTCAACCGGTAATAAACAAACCAGAAATGCGCTTTTCACTCCCGTAAATTCTTCAAAACCTATATCCGGGCGATTTGTAACCACATTGTTAGGGCGAGGGGTTCCTGTATGATCATCTGCCACTGACCCTATTAACTGACCACCAGACTCAGCATACGAGGTGGCACCTGGAGTTAGTGAATATTTATTTATAATCGTCCCAGATCCAATAAAAGGTGGAATTTCAGTAGCGGTACTATCTTCTCGAGTACCACCCATAAAAACCTTGTACAAACTGCAATTTGTTGAATTAAAAATAGGATCCTTCGTCAAATTGTATGCATTGACAACTGTTGCTGATGTTGTTCCTTCAGAATAGAGAAAGGAATTCGCCACATTTGGCGCATAATAAATATTGAACCCTGATGTTGAGGCAAAGTTTGCCGGTGCCGTACCCGAGGTTCCTGAGGCTCTTTGCAAGGCAGAAACAATACCTGTTCCTTTTTGTTGAGCATTAACATAGACTATATTATTTCGCAGATCAAGGGAATTAGTAATTCCATTATAGGATATCCCGGCCACACCAAAATTTGCACTGACGGTATTAAGCATCGATTCGTATCCCAATGCCACAGTATTGTAATAAACATTATGAACACCCCTCCTGACTTGAAAACCATACAAACAAAGAGGCCCCGAAGCATTATTCACAGACAATTCAGCAACAACGTTATTGCTTACATTTGACACAGAACCCGCTGCCCCTTGGATCTCTATACCTGAAAGTTGACTCGCAGTAGAATTTGCATCAATTGCGATAGCATATATCCTATTTTTTGAGATCGTTACAGAAGGGGAGAAATTTTCACAATAGATCCCATGCGAAGGCCCCGAATTTGCAGTAGTATTATTAACGGCGATATTATAAATATCATTATTACTCACTGTGCCATACGAAAAAGCAGAAAGATAGATCCCTTTGAATTGAACAACACTCGAATTATCACGAAAAGTATTATTGAGCGCACTCACATTGCACCCTGCCAGATTTACACCCCAGCAGATGGTTGCCCCCTCGCAATTATACATGAGATTATCGGTAAACTGAGTTAATGACTGTCCATAGTTGATCCTAAAACCAACCATATCTCCGGTGTTAGACTGTATCCGCCTGAGGGTATTATTCTGTATCGTTTTGCTAATCGTATTTCCATTAACACCAGCGATATCAGTGATCATTTCTATCGACAGGTTATTGGGATTATACCGTGACACCCTGTCAATGTAATTATCCGAAACTGTAATTGTACCGGTTGTCATGGATGCGGATGAATTGAAATACCCATAAGTTGCCGAGTTACCAACCGTATATATGTCAATATTTCCCGCGGTCGAATTACTTTGGAAGGTCATATTGGAAATCACATTATCGACATTACCGAAGAACAGGTACTGTGTAACGACACCATAAGAAACATCGTAATCAGCGAATGTATTAGTCGTAACGGTGACGGTATTTCGTGAAAAGCCCATCGGTCTGTAAATACCGGAGAAAAAAAGCAGATTAGCTGTATTCCCACCTTGTAACGTAAGCGAATTCTGATCCATTGTAATACTGCCTGTACCTGAAGTCTTATCGTAAATTGCCACACAATCACCCGAATAAGCTCCTGCAACCAACTGGATAATACTTTCCGTTATCGAATAGACTGAATTAACGGAAACATCATTATAAATGCCATAAATCGATGATGTTGCTGCTGATCCATTCTGATCATTGTCAATATTTGCTTGCAAAACCGTAAAGGTTCCTTGATTTTTAGAGTAAATTCCGTAATGCTTAAAATTGAATACGTCATTTCCACCCATTACGGTGCCAACTGAATTGGCCTGGTCGTAAAAAGCATAAGGACTTGCGTCATCGAATCCATAAATAAAAAATCCAGTTTGGACATTTTCCACCACATTCCTCCAGAATTGCAAGTTAGAATTCGCTCCACCCGCAGTTGCACCGCTCACATTTAAAATAGCAGTCGATGCATCTGTCATTGGACCTGAGAAGAAACCAACACTCCCTTTTGCTCCCCAGCCATTTATCCAAAGATCATTGTAAGAATTGTCCAGCACAACATTGCATGCCCTAAAATTCAAGAACTGAGAACCATTTGTCACACTTTCCCGAAGAATACCATATCCTATTTCCATTTTTTGGGTTGGGGTAGTATTAGATGCACTCTCATAGAGATCGATCCCAAAGAAAGTTAAATAGTCCATGCCAACAATTTTGACAATTCCATCAAAGGAAGTTAAACTATTGTTATCATTTAACCCTGTAAAAGCAATGATCCTTGGATTATTTGTACCTGCGCCACTTCGCTGAAATGTTATTCCCTGCGTAGCATTGGTTCTGTTTCCGACAGGCACACCCGGATCAAATTTAATTACAACCCCACCCACGGGAGCGGTCTCAACATGATCCATTGCAACATTAAAGATCACATTGCCTGATATCCCTAAAGAATTAACATCGTTAACCGCGGATGCAATTGAAGTGTAATCACCAGGGATGCTCTTTGTTCCTGAGATCTGTGAACAACAATAATTTCCGCAATAAAAAGATGCAATGAGAAATAATGTAGCTAGTGGTTTTAGGCACATGGTGACACAAATTAAGTTAGCTTATCAAATGTAAGACTTTGAACTCACCATGCTCAATATAAATATTGTTTTTATTACATATATATTATAATTTTAAAATCTTTTATAATATTGTTTTTCAGTATTTTAAATATTTGTATTATTACATGTATTTGGCAATATATAAGGTTCAAAATATCCCAAGGTTTCAATCAAATTTTTTAAAAAAACTATTTGATCGATATTATTAATCCATCACCAATAGGCTTGAATAAAAAAACATCAATCCACTAATTTTTTCCTTTATTTAAATCTTGGATTTAGAGAATCAAATCCTTGCCTTGGAAGATCCGAATGGATTAGGCGCCGCATATCTGAATGATATCTCAAAGCCTCCTCTCAGATTTGTATATGGATTTAACATGGACACATTGAAATCATAAGTTAGCCCGATAGAGTAATTTGCGATCTCATACTGAACCATAGCCATCAGTGCATCCTTGTGCCGATAATAGAAGCCTATTGATGCGGCAGAAGCCGATCTGAACCCTGTAAATTTGGATGCTTGCTGTAACAGGTATCTTACTCGAGTACCTACTAAAACTTCCCTGGCATTCCCCTGCATTTGGACCAATGCCGTTGGACCGAAAGCAACATTGGAATTGGAAATCGCTATTAGAGAATTAACAAACAAACTGTACTTAATCGGCAATCTTTCCGAACTGCCAATGAAGGAATTTTTTGGTCTGTTCAAATGAGACGCATTCAATCCAACTGAAAACTGATTATCATTATTTCCGGTTACTCTCAAAAAATCAGAGATATTGTAAGAATACACAATACCCGCTGAAGCGTCGATTGCTTTCAAATCGTTAAAGGCTGACCCCTCCAAATTAATCATGGTGGCATTAAAATCATTCCCATCATATTGGCTGCCCCACTGAAAACCACCTGAATTGAGAGTTCTTTGAAGCAATCCAGCCTGAATCCCTAATCCAATAGTACTCATATCGTTCAGTTTGATGTGTCCTGACCCACTTAACTTAAGGTCCAAGGATGACAGTGTCCTGTTTCCGGCATTGTCTGAAATTACATATAACCCCAAACCAAAGAATGAATTCCTGTTCCTGGTCTCAATACGCTGATCAAATGATGCCCCCAAGGAATTAAATGGTGCATCTACACTCGTCCATTGATTGCGGTATATCAAATTTCCCTGTGTCTTGAAATTCAGACCGGAAAGCGCCGGATTCAAAAAAAGCGGCATTTTATCGTATTGTGTAAAATGTGCATCCTGTGCAAGTGAAATCACAGAATGTACTAAAACCCCGATACAAAAAATAAATCGTTTCATAGTTGCAATGTTTTTATTTCAATACTGTGATAGTTCCCTCTCGTTTAATTATTTCACCGTTCATATCGGTCCCTTCAAATGTGTATGCGAATGCACCGCTGCTTACGTACTCTTCTCTGAATTTTCCATCCCAGCATATGGACGGATCCGTTGTTTCAAAGATCAGTTCTCCCCATCGGTTATAGATCCTAAACACCACATCATTCAGACATTCCCACCCAAAGATGCATAGTTCGTCATCCATATTGTTCTCGTTTGGCGAGAAAACATTCGGTATGAACACATTCCCACAATCAATGACCAATGTCAATAAGACACATGCTGTGTCCGTACATCCATTGTTATCTGATCCAACGACACAATACAGCGTCGTCATTTCAGGAGTAGCAACAACAGTTGGCCCTGAAGAAACATTGAGGTCAGTTGCAGGTGACCAGGTATAGCTAGTGGCACCGGATGCAGTCAATGTTATACTTTCACCCAAGCTGAAGGACGTATCCTGAGAAACCGTGATTACCGGTGAGCCCAATTCTGCTTCAATACTAAATAATGTACTTACTCCGGAAAAACATGATCCATTATCGGCTGTAACCGAATAGGAAGTTCCCGGAACCATGCCTGATATTACACCACCCACTCCGACAGTTGGGCCTGAAGGAGAAAAAGTATAGGTGAGTGTCCCGAGATAGTTGGAGATTGTGGCCAATCCAGGTGTTGTACAAGAAGCCGCTGTAGTAATAATCGTAGGATCATTCGGTGTTGTAAGCTGTTCAGATATACTGAAAGAAGTACTCGACGAACTCGTACAGACTCCGTTAGAAGCTGTCAATGTGTAATTTGTGCCGAAAGCCATACCATTTATTACACCCCCTGCACCAATTGTCGGTCCTGTCGGAGAGAAGGTATAAGTCACTGAACCATCAAAATTAGTGATCGCTGCTGTTCCATCTGTCAGGCATGTTGCTGCTGTCGTAGACACTGTTGGAACGACCGGAGTGGTAAGCTGAGCTGCAACACTGAAAGAAATACTGGCAGCGGATGAACATGATCCGTTACTTGTAGTCACCGTATAAGAAGTACCTGCCGTCATTCCGGTGATCGTACCACCAATACCTACTGTTGGACCAACCGGAGTGAATGTATAGGTTTGAGTACCCACATAATTGGTTATCGTGGCAGAGCCGGAACTCGCGCATGAAGCTGGTGCGGTCACTATCGTTGGTACTGCTGGTGATGCAGGTACCGCCGGAATATTCACTGCAGTTCCTGAAGATATACATGCTGTAGATAAATCCTGAACCGTTACGGTTACGGT
>JBEGVI010000215.1:0-19205 GCA_041178485.1 Bacteroidota bacterium
CTGAGGTTGTATCCTATCTGTTTGAGCATCTTACACCGGCTCTTCCGGAGGTTGAATTTGGCGCACACCTTCATGTTCGTGCGGATGCTGCATCAGAAATGATCGCGGCTGCGTACTCTGCAGGGTGCAGAAGGTTTGACAGCGCAATCAAAGGGTTTGGAGGATGTCCAATGGCCAAAGATGACCTAACCGGAAATATGCCCACGGAAAAAATGCTTGAATGGTTCAGAAACAACAATGTGCCAACAGGATTAGATTCCGATCATTTCAAAATGGCATTTGATTTTTCTTCGAATGTTTTTAAAGTGTGACCATATTAGTACTAATCGTTTCAACATTATGAAAAAAATCATTCTTTTTAGTTGCGTTCTGACGCTTTTGATTTCATGCGGTGACGATACCCAGGACACAAGAAAGAAGCGCAGGGATGAAACTAAAGAAACTCCCTTCAATGGGATTGAAACCTTGTTCAATGAACAGGAATTCGGTGATTCAGAACACAAAAAAATACTGAAAGAACTTAAGATTTGTGATGAGTTTCAAACAGATACCTCGAACTATATCAAGCCGGCATGCTCTCCAAAGTTTTTCAAAATCTTTCCTATGCGGGATGACCTTAAGGAGTCTGACGCATTGTTGCTGCAGATTCGTTCCAAGGTAGGGGGAATTAAGCTACGACGACTTGTAGCATTTGTTCGTGAGAAAGGTGAGCTGGTAAAAGTAAATGCCTTTGTAGCTAATTTAATAGGCACAAGGCCATCCAAGGACCATTACTATGATCTTATTCTCCGTTTTAATGACAATATTGACGGAGAAATCGTATTTTACAACTGCCTCTTCACCTGGGACGGAATGAAGTACAAATTCCGTTCGGTAGAATTGATAGAGGGGGCTACGTGGCGACAACGATTGAAACCAGAATTTAAGGACTCGGTTTCTTTGGATATCTATAATACACTCGTTAAGAATGAAATGATTCTATGACAAGAACATTTTTTACATTCATTCAATACACTTTTATTGTATTTTCTCTGTTTTCCTGCAGTTCTGGGGTTGAATTGATGCCGGTTAATAAAGGCGCTTTGTTGCACGATTTGAATAGTAAGGTTTGGATGCTGGACAAAGTATTGATCAATGATTCAAACGTGGCCCCGAAGATTAATTTCGATAAAGACATTCTCGTTTTTTATCAATCAGGGAAATGTCTTTTGCAACCCATGAGATCACTTGGTGATGTGAACGGAAAAAGAGGTGAGTATTCCCTCTATCCGGAAGACAAGGCACTCACACTTTACTTTCAGGGAGAAAAATGGGATTTCGATATGAACATAATTACGGAAGACACCTTATTCCTGGTGCCCAGAAAAAAATCGGAGTTCAAATACTCTATTGTACTTGTGCCCTTTCCTGAAATTTAAATTTTGACGAATCGAAGTGCATTGGAATAACCAGTCTGAAAGACTTTCAAGTGGTACATTCCTGTTGGTAAATTGCTGATGCTGAAATGAGGTGTATTCGAAACGAAAACTATTTTTCCGGAAAGATCATACACCTCGCAATAAAGAAACTCTTCTTCGGAATAAATGGTAACGATGTCCTTTGCCGGATTAGGGAAACAGAGAGCCTTTTTTGTATGAAGCTCAGTTAGTTCAGTTGCGTCATTCTTCCATGCATGAATGTCATCCAGGTACAGTTTATAACCATCTTCTGTAATGAGTCGGAAAGCAATGTAAACTGTCTGGTCGGCATATCCGAGGGAGGATAGATTGACAATGCGCTCTGTCCATTCAAAATTCTCTTCGAGAACAGACCCGACTGTATCGGTGAAGCTAGAAATAGAATTGTCTGTTGTTGACAATAATACAAGGTAATCATCCGGAAAAGAGGCGTCTTGAGATTTTGCATTCCACGAAATGTAATTCCCATAAGAACCCAAAGTCAGCGCTGGTGTGATAAGCCACCTGTCTGCTGTTCCTGCAGGTGAGAAAAATGAAGTCGCCGAAGCAACCGTGTCGGTGGGGTCCTCAGGATCAGTAACGGAAATCCATGCGCTGGTATATTCGGAAACTGATGCATCCGGATTCAGTCCATCCGCGTCCAAGATTGTAAATGATTGCGGGATGCCGGTTTCAAAATCTACATTCAAAACATCAACTTGTGCATTAAAGCTGACCGTGAAGAGAAGCGCAAAAAAGAATATGAAATGCCTCATGTGGCTAAATTAGTTATTCTACGTTAATCTGTAAGGTTGATAAGGATATCTTTAAACTCTTGATAAAATTCATCGAATGGCAATAGGACCGCCATGAAAAATTCGAACATTACTTTATGATCTGCCGGATTCAGGAAATTAACGTTTTCCTTTTTCCACTGAATTCTCGAAATCACTCTCCCGTCAGGCATGTTCAGGTGTTCGACCCAAAGAGGCTTGATGGTCATGTTCTCTTCCATTACCTTTTTCAATTCATTCATTTGTTCCCATAGAATGGCCCTGATTCCGGGGTCTTTTGGTTGTATGTCAAAGGTCAACATTGCCATAGCTGCATCTGCATGAAGGCGTACATACAGATCTTTCACATCGGTCGGGTAATTGGCCCAGTTCATGCGTCTTCCATTGCATGATTTATAAGCTTTTGAATACGTTTTAAAACCTCCCCAAAACAACTCGTTGGCTTCTTTCTTTTGCTCTTTCGTTAACATTTTTTATAATCAATATTACAATTTTAAAAGATTTCTATGCTTTCCATGAACTTGTCGGCAAGTATATTTGTTAAAATTTTATGCGGGAAACAAATATTTTCAAGGCATTTCAAAAGTTCAGGCAGCTGCTTCGTATAGAAAGTCGTGAAATTACGCATCTTTACATATACGCTTTATTTAGCGGTTTATTGAGTCTGGTATTGCCAATAGGCATTCAATCTATTATAAATTTCATACAAACGGGCAGAACTTCCACAAGTTGGTTCGTCATAATATTTGTTGTTGTTATCAGTATAGCTTTGAATGGAATTATGCAACTGATGCAGCTTCGGATAACTGAAAATCTGCAGCAAAAAATATTCGTTTGGTCCTCTATGGAAATGACCTACAGATTCAGGTATATTGACCATCAAAAACTAGGTTTACAATATCCCCCTGAACTGGCCAACCGTTTTTTTGACACACTTGTTATTCAAAAAGGATTGTCTAAGGTTTTGATAGATATGCCTACTTCCATTCTTCAAATTCTCTTCGGCGTTGTACTCCTGTCACTGTACCATCCGTTCTTTATTGCGTTCAGCTTTATTTTGATTTTATTTCTTTTCTTGATTTTGTATTTCACAAGCAGAAATGCGTACACGTCCAGTCTTGAAGAATCTAAAGCAAAATATAAGACCGCTCATTGGATCCAGGAAGTAGCACGTGCATCCTCTTCTTTTGAAGTGTTGGGTAAAAGTGATTTTCCCCTTCGAAAAAATGACAAATATGCAACAGGATACGTCAAGGCAAGGGAATCGCATTTTTCCATCCTATGGAAGCAATTTACGTATTTGATAGTTTTCAAGATTGTTATTGCATTAACTCTGTTACTGATCGGTGGTCTTCTGGTAATCAATCAGCAAATGACGATTGGTCAGTTCATTGCCTCTGAAATCATTATTTTATTGGTAATTAGTTCGATCGAGAAGCTTATTCTTTCGCTTTCGACCATGTATGACGTGCTCACATCCACTGAAAAATTATCCGAAATTGCTGACTACCCTCTAAAGGATGTTGTTCCCTCAACCAAACTTGCAGACTTTGTACCTCATGAAACAGGATTTACGTTGCATGAAGTCAGTTTTGTGTCTCCGTACTACGATCGTCTTGTGCTTGATAAAATTGACTGTGTCATCGATCCTGGAAGTAAAATTGCCATTATCAGTAACTCACAACTGACCTCTGAAACATTGCTCAAAATAATTCAGCTTCATTACACGCCAACATCTGGTCAAGTTTTACTGAATGGTATTAAAGCCGAACATTACGATCTGACAGTAGTCAAAGGTTCTATTGGTTCATTCATGTCATCGGATACTATTTTTTACGGAACCATCCTGGATAACATTCTTTTAGGTAGAAAAGATGCCGATTCCGAACACCTGAATGAGTTGCTTAAAAAACTGCGTCTGTTCGACTATATTAATTCCTTTCCAAAAGGTTTGGATACGTATCTGCTCTCCGGCGGGAAATTTCTTCCTCCGGATATCTCAGCTAAGATTATACTTGCAAGAGGACTTGTTGGTTCGCCATCTTTGCTTTTGTTAGATAAAGATTGGCAGGCGCTTTATGAAATGGATCGATTTACATTTGATGATGCCCTTCATCCTTCAAATACGAATTTAACCGTTCTTGCCTGCGTAACCGACCGGACATTGCTTGACATGTTCGAGACAATACTCGTCATTGAGGACGGCCGATTGAAAGCTTTTGGTCGGCGAGAGGAAGTAATTGGAAAAATAACCATTGAAAATTATTGTCATGTTTAGCCTTTCAGACAATTCTATTCGCGACAAGATCGATCTGAGTCAGTTTAAATCATCCGAATACGTTGAAAGAAAGTCAATTAACCGGCTCTTTGTAAAGCTGTTACTTGTGTTTTTTGGTTTGTTTTTGATCTTTCTTTTTCTCCCGTGGACTCAAAATATTGAGGCCAAAGGATATGTCACGACTTTGTATCCTGAACACAGGCCGCAATCCATCATGACTGTGATAGCCGGCAGGATTGAAAAATGGTATGTAAAGGAGGGGGACCTTGTCAAAGCGGGAGACACTATTGTCGTTATTTCTGAAACAAAATCTGATTATTTTGATCCAAAACTACTGGATAGAACGAAAAGCCGACTTGATAACAAAAAAAGTACGGTTGAGTCGTACGAGCAAAAAATTCAGGCACTTGATAAGCAGTTGGAGGCATTCAAGCAAATGAAAGATATGAAGATCAAGCAGGCTTTGAACAAGCTGAGACAAAGCAAGTTGAAAGTAGTTGCAGACAGCAATGATTTAGTAGCCTTTGAGGCTCAGTTGGACATTGCAAAGAAACAACTCAAGCGTACTTCAGAGCTCTATGATCAGGGTATAAAATCATTAACCGAACTTGAACAAAAAAAGGTTAAAGTTCAGGAAATGACCGCCAAAGTGATTGCTCAGGAAAATAAATTTCTGACAAGCAAAAATGAAGTGCTGAATGCAAAGATGGAAATCACAAACATTGAGGGAGAGTACAATGAAAAGTTAGCAAAGACCGAGTCTGAACAATTTTCTGCACTTTCGAATAAATTTGAATCCGAAGCTACTGTTGCTAAAATTGAAAACGAGTTTGCCAATTACGAAATGCGTCAAGGATTTTATGTGATTCGTGCATCTCAAAATGGATATGTCACAAAGTTAAAACAGGCAGGCATTGGTCAATCGGTTAAGGAAGGGGAGGAGATACTTACCCTGATGCCGGAGGACTTCAGTCTTGCAGTGGAATTTTACATCGATCCGGTGGATTATCCGCTGGTTAACATTGGAGAGGATGTTCGCGTGCAGTTCGATGGATGGCCTGCGATATTTTTTAGCGGATGGCCAAATACTGCTTATGGAACTTTTAGTGGTCGGGTTTATGCCATGGATAATTACATAAGTGAGAATGGCAAATACAGGGTGCTGATTGAGCCAAAAGAGCAGCAAAAACATTGGCCAAAGCAGGTGAGAGTAGGGGGAGGGGCAAAAACCTTTGTTCTACTTAACGATGTGCCGATCTGGTATGAGATGTGGCGAAAACTAAATGCTTTCCCACCAGATTATTATACTGTGAAAGAACTCCAGCAAGAAAAGAAAAAGAAGAAGAAATGAGACCCATTACAAACGGAATAGTCTTAATTCTCATTTTTTGCCAGAAGTTATTTGCGCAGGATTCAGTTTCCTTTTCTTATGAAGACTTCATTTCACTAGTTCGAGAGAACCATCCGCTGGTACAACAGGCGTCGAATGCAGTTAGTTTGGCCAATGCTGATGTGTTAAAATCAAAGGGCTCTTTCGATCCTAAACTGGAACATGAAAGCAATAATAAACGCTTCGATGATAAAAATTATTACCAGCTTTCGAATACTGCAGTAAAGATCCCAACCTGGTTTGGAATCGAAGTTAAAGGGGGATACGAACAGAACAGAGGAGATTTTTTGAGTGGTGAAAATCAAACACCTGGTAGTGGTTTATGGTACGGAGGGATATCCATGCCGTTGGGTAAAAATTTATTCATTGATGAACGGCGAAAAATGCTTAAGCAGGCTCAAACCCTTCGTGAGCAATCTGAGGTTGATCAACGTATTATTTTAAGTGATCTGATTTTGACTGCATCCGAATCATATTGGAATTGGTACCGATCCTATTATTTGTATTCCATAAATGTTGTAGGACTCAATTTAGCAGAGGAAAGGCTTAAGGCAGTGAAAGTGAGCGCTGAACTTGGCGAAAATGCAAAGATTGATACACTCGAAGCGACACTCATGCGTGATTACCGCAAACTTGAGCTGGAGCAGTCCAGGGCAGATGCAGCATATTTTAAAGCCATAATGGAGGTTTATTTATGGGCTCCGGGAAACGTACCGTTGGAATTAAATGATTCTGTACGGCCATCGAAAATAAATATCACGCCTTCTATTTATCATAATATTTCACCGGATTCAACGGTGTGGATAAGTAAATTTGAATACAAGCTTGAATACTTGGCCATTGAAGAACGCTATCGAAAGGAAATGCTCAAGCCTGAAATAGACCTGGTTTATAATCCTTTGCTTCAACCAACCGGAAATGGGTTTATGCCTTTTTCTGCATCCAACATGAAGTTTGGAATATCCGCATCTATGCCGTTGTTCCTGAGAAAAGAACGAGGAGAATTGGCTTCAATTCGAGTTAAGCAATCAAATACAGCTTTAGATAAAAATTTAAAGCGGCTTGAATTAGAAAACAAAATGGAAGGAATTAGAAAGGTGTGTGTAAATCTAGAACAACAGTATACCATACAACAAGATGTAATTAATTCTTCAAAAAAAATGCGCGATGCAGAGCTTCTGAAATTTGATATTGGCGAAAGCAGCCTTTTCCTCGTGAATACACGCGAGATGAAATACTTGGAAAGTTTATTGAAAGAAGTAGAGTTAGTATCAAAGTTGAATATTTACCGTGCACAGTACAATTGGTTGACCACAGAATAATTAACCCTCTAATTATTTAACATAATATTAATTATAAGACAAAACTATGAATAGGCCTCAAATACTCATTACGACATGATCACAACCTGTTTTCAGTGAACTGTAATTCCCAATAGTCGTTTAGTAAAGCTACAAAACGTCGTGACATTGTATTGAAATACCGTTTGGTACGGTAACCGCTTACCCAATTTACACCACGAATTGCGTTGGTAAAAAAGATTTCGTCGGCTGCAAGTAAATTTTGAGGCAAGATATTGCATTCGTACACTTTGATATTGTTCTGTATCGCTAAATTGATGATTTGCATGCGCATAGTTCCTGCAAGACATCCTTCATCAAGGCCTGGTGTATACAACACGCCATTGCTGACCACGAATACATTGCAGCTCGAACTTTCTAGAATTCCACCACGATCGTTGGTAATCAAAACATCGTCAAGCTTTCTTTCTGAAGCGTTCACCGCAGCCATGACGTATATCAATCCACTTTTGGTTTTGAAGGTCGAGAGAAAATTCTTTTGTTTTTTGATGTCTGTATACAAGTCAATCTCCAGACCTTTGGAATTCATTTCAAAATTGTTCGACTCATACGGATAAACTTCAATAAAATACGTCGCCTCATTTGATTCCGGTTTATACGCACCACCTGTAACTCTATCGAGAGAAATTCTGCATCGACCGCCTTCTGTTATTCCTGATTTTTCACAGAGCTCCACAATTTTATCATGAAAAAACTGTGTTGTAAAGAAACTTGCAGGTCTCATTTTAATTGCCTTGGCACCCTCCAGGAGTCTCGTGATGTGATTTTCCATATTCAAAGGAATGCCATTCATGATCCGAATACTTTCAAACACACCATCTCCATAGACATGCCCACGATTTCCTGCCTGTATTGTTGGAGCATCGTTAGAGAGAATCGTTCCGTTGTTGTTAATGTAAAGCATATGAGTTATCCGAAAATTAGAGAGAAAAAGAATTTTCCGGTATCGGGATTGATAATCAATGTATAAATTATTCCAAACAAAGCTCCTCCTAAATGCGCATCATGTGCTATTCCTGTGCCCCCTCTCCTATCAGCCCAAAATTCAAACGCAAGGTATAAAGGCCCAAAAATATAAGCAGGAATAGCAATTGGCAAAAACAGTATAGATAAAGGCATGGTTGGATTCCACAAAATGGTAGCAAATATTACTGATGATACTGCCCCCGAGGCTCCCAAAGATCTATAGGCCGGATTGTTTTGATTTCTGACATATGGGATAAGCGTTGCAAAAAGCCCACCTCCGAAATACAAAGTTAAAAAATGCAATTCTCCTCTTCCTAACCCATATGCATCCACCAATTGGTATTCAAGAAACTCTCCAAGAAAATAGAGCGACAACATGTTGAAAGAAAGGTGCATTACGTCTGCATGCACAAACATATGCTTGAATATTCGGTCAAATGCGTTGTAATGCTTTACCTCATAGGGTATATACATCCATCTTTCCAGCATTCCCCGATTACCAAATCCGTTGATGGAGATGAGTACCGTACTTATAAGTATTATCGTTAAAATGCTTAAAGACATTGATCTAATGGTCGATAA
Organism: Bacteroidota bacterium; assembly: GCA_041178485.1. Taxonomy (GTDB): domain Bacteria; phylum Bacteroidota; class Bacteroidia; order Flavobacteriales_D; family Crocinitomicaceae; genus M0103. The sequence goes on from JBEGVI010000215.1 coordinate 8,808, forward strand.
ATAATGATATCTTTTTCGGAATCAGGCAAAAATACACATTATACTTGCAGTATGATTCGATGGTTTGTGCTTTATTTCGGTTTGGCGGTGCTTTTTGCATCTTGTTCCGGCACAACCAAAAAAACAACGATTGCTGATTTTTTCAAGAACGATTCCATTCCGATACGTGAAAAAATGGAAAAGGCAGTCTCTGAAGAATACCTGCTGGAATTGGGTTTTACCAATGACCAGGCACAATGGGTGAAGAATTTCTATGCTGGCCGTGAGTATGCTCCGCTCTGGATCAATGATTCTACTCGGAATTCAGAGGGCAAAGCTTTAACAGCGATTCTCGACCGTTCAATCTGGTACGGCATCCCACAAAACAGAGTGCAAATCAGCACCCTTCGAAAGAAGAAACATCTTTGGATTGATCAAGAATTGATTCTTACGGCGCGATTATCCCGAATGATCAATGACTTGAACAATGGTTTTATGGATCTTACCGAAAAAAAATATTTACCGGAAACATTTTGTTCAGAACAAAAACTTGATTCTGTATTGAACGAGCGGAATACCTCCAACATGGAGAAGGCTCTCTTTCAACAAGGCATCAGGGACAGCAACTACAGATTCCTCTCGCTACAATTGTATAAATTTTGTAAAATCCATGGACTGGAAAACAACTCAGTGCTTGTTCCTGACGAGAAAGAGGACAGTGTAAATGCGCAAGCGAAGGCTGCTGTTTCTTTATTTAACAAACGGTATTTAGACACCTTGAGTCCTGATCCGGAAGTGTTTAAGTCTGCATTGAAAACGTTTCAATTGGACAATGGACTCAGAGATGACGGCAAAGTCGGCGAGGCCACATCAATTGCGCTGCAGGAAACGAATCTGCATAAAGCTCATCGCGCCGCCCTCGTGCTTGAAAAGATCCGAAAACACGATAAGTTTCCTTCAAAATTTGTTCTCGTGAACATTCCCGAATACCTTTTGAGGCTGGTCATCAGAGATACACTCATGCAGACCCATCGAATAATTGTCGGAAAACCGGAGCATATGACTCCCGAATTGCGCTCGCGGATTCACAATATCGTACTCTACCCCTACTGGAATGTCCCCTACTCCATTGCCGGAAAAGAGGTTCTTCCCTCCGTAAAAGCAAATTCCAATTACTTGTCAAAAAATCATTACAAAATATACAGAGGTGATACGGAAATCGACCCTTCTACAGTAGCTTGGAAAGGAATTCGGAAAAACACCTTTCCATATAAACTTGTTCAGCAGCCCGGTACACACAATAGTCTTGGGATCGTGAAGTTCGAGTTTCACAGCCAATACAGCGTTTATATCCACGATACTCCTACAAAATATCTATTCAGCAGGGATGTCCGTGCGATGTCTCATGGATGCATGAGGTGTCAATTCCCTGACAGTCTTGCGAAAACGATTCTTACAAATGATTCAGTCCGAAAGAAAGCAAACCCTGTCAACGGACTGATGATCGACAGTTTGCTTTCCCTGAATGAGCATATGGATTTGAAACTCTTAAATCCCGTTCCTGTGTATGTGGAATACAAAACAGTATCAGCAGACAGGGAAAGAATGATTTTTTACCAGGACATCTATGCGCGCGACGAGCCTTATCTTAAACTCATGATGCATTGAATTACTTATTAATTTTATAGAAAAATGTCTGTTCTCATTTCCCCTTCTGTCCTTTCATGTGATTTCGGCAATATCCAGCGTGATGTTGAAATGATCAACTCCTCTGTGGCCGACTGGTTTCATGTGGATGTCATGGATGGAGTATTTGTTCCCAATATCTCTTTCGGTTTTCCGGTAGTACAAGCAATAAAAAAACATGCAAAACGACCTTTGGATGTGCACCTTATGATTCAGGATCCGGATAAGTATATCGCGGATTTTAAAAATGCAGGAGCAGAAATACTGACGGTTCATTATGAGGCCTGTACACATCTACACAGAACAGTTCAGGCGATTAAGTCAGAAGGAATGAAGGCCGGCGTTGCTTTGAATCCGCATACCCCGGTAGATCTCCTCCAGGATTTAATTCACGAACTCGACCTTGTACTGATTATGTCAGTGAATCCTGGGTTTGGAGGTCAGAAATTCATAAAAAATTCTATTCTGAAGGTAGATCAGGCTAAAAATCTAATCCATAGAACAGGTTCTTCTGCGTTGGTGGAAGTTGATGGAGGTGTAAATCTTGAAACGGGTTCTGAACTTGTAAAAGCAGGTGCCGACGTGCTTGTCGCAGGGAGCTTCGTATTCAATTCTATACATCCAAAAGAAACAATCGAAGCGCTTAAAATGCTTCGTTGATGGAAACCCTGTTGCTTTCAAAATTGGAGAGGGATCACCTTATGAACCTGGCCTTGATCAAACATATTGAGAATCATGAAGAGCAGATTACGGACGCGATTTACAAGTATTGTTCTCATCTGATAAATACGCACCATATTTTAAATTGCAGATTCTCCGGTTTGAAACCTGAGTCTGAAGAATGGGACGTTTTACCTTCTATCTGGCATGAAAAACTTCAAGTTGAAAACTACAGAACTTCGATAAGTCTGCTCGATCAAAGCAATGTGCATCCGGAAAGTCGCTTTAATTTCCTTTACGGAATTCTGGAGAACAATACTCACCTCAGGGCTCAGATACTTTTTCAGTTGAAAGAACTGTGCATTCCTCTGCCTAATTTAACATTACTTGTTTCGGAGTAGTAACAAAACCATAAGTTAAACGTTCTTAATCTCGTATGAATAAAGGCTTTCTTTTTGCGATTTTGTTGCTTTTAACTGAACTCTGTTCTGCGCAGCACACAGAGGCCAGCGGCATGAAGTCAAGGGAAGATACACTTACCATGATTTTAACCAAGTTAAGGAATCAAAATACTGACGCGGAAAAGGACAGCATGAATCAGGTACTCAGGAAATACATGGAACAAACGCTGCGTCTTCCCGAGGCTTTTGACTACAATTTTCAAAACTTGAAAACCATTGGTTTTGTCGATAGCCCTGACGGACAGGTTCGGATTGTAAACTGGAATGTCGAACTATCTGATCAAACACAACGCTATGTTTGTTTTGTCATGAGAAAGGATAAAAACAACATTCTGGTAAATGAATTAATCGAAGATCCTACTCTTCAGCAAAAACCAGAGGGAATTCTAGATCACGAACATTGGTATGGGGCACTTTATTACAAAATCATCCCGAAAGAAAAAGGATCCAAGCAATCGTATGTCTTGCTGGGTTGGGACGGAAACAATGCCTCCAGCTCCATTAAACTCATCGATGTGCTCTATTTTGCCGGAGGAAAGCCAAAACTAGGGAGCCCGGTGTTTAAGATCAATAAAACCACGGCAAAAAGAGTTTTCTTCGAACATTCTAAAAAAGTGTCCATTTCTTTGAAATACGAACCCGAACACGACCGGATCATTTACGATCATTTATCACCGGAGACTCCTGCGTTGGCAGGTTTTTATTCTTTTTATGTACCGGATCTTTCGTACGATGCTTTTTACTTCAAGGGAGATAAGTGGGAATTGAAAGAGGATGTTATCGGAGTAAACAAAGACGATGGAACGGTCAAGGAAGTGTATATTAAGAACGAAAAAACAGGAAAAATTGAAAAGCAGGAAATAAAGGACAAATGGGAAAACCCTTCAGATACGAAGGCTCCTGCCGGAGGCTCTGAACATAAGGCAGTGATGCCAGGCGAAGAAGATTCTCAAGAACAAGAAAAAAAGGAAGAACTTGACAAAAAAATTGACAAACGGGACAAACGAAATCCAAATTCTTTGAATACTACTACAGGTTCCGGTAAATCCGGGCGTAAAAAAAGAAATTAATGCTACTTTTTAAGCAATGGAATGTGAATAAAAATATCCTTTTCCAACGAGGGAATTATCTAATTTTGAATGACTAAGATTATACAATGAGCTTGAACCTCTACCTGGTACCCCATGACTTCACCCCTGTCGGTGATGCAGCATTAAATTATGCTATCCACCTTTCAAAGCATGTGAATGTCGAAATCAGATTACTGCACGTTGTCGCTTCTAAAGCAGATGCCCCCAAAGCAAATGCAAAACTCGACGAGATCATCTCCCGTGCTGAAGTACACAGCGGTGTAACATTTTCAAAATCTGTACGTGAAGGCTCAATCTTCGATCAGATAAGTAGTTTGGCGAAAAAGGATGGAGCACAGTTGATCATTATGGGAACCCATGGTGCGCTTGGACTTCAGAAATTATTGGGAAGCAATGCCATGAAGGTGGTAACGAGCTCAGATACCCCATTTATAATTCTTCAAAAAGATACGCCAATCCGGGACATCAAAAACATCGTTGTTCCAATCGATCTTTCAAAGGAGAGTTTGCAAATCATCAACAATGCAGGAGATATGGCTTCTATTTTTGGGGCAAAAGTTCATGTTGTGGGTGAAAAACAACATGATGAATCACTGAGTATCAAGATGAAGAATAGAATTCTTATCGTAAAAAATCAATACGAAGAACGAAAGGTGCCTTGTATAATAGAACTCATCCCCCCGGGGGGCTCGTATTCAAAGAAAATTATTGCGTACGCAAAGAAAAACGAGATCGATATGGTCGCTATCGCCTATCACACCGAAAGCCTGTTGCCACAATTCGACACATTTGCGCAATCCCTTATTACCAATGAAAGTAAACTCCCCTGTTTGATTCTTAAATCCAAGCCGGCATCCAACCTTTACTTCTAAGGGATGGTCCTTGGCGAATACAATATTCTGGAAATAGTTCGTTTTACTGCTCCTGGTGCATACCTGGCAGACGAAGAGGGAAACGATGTGCTCCTTCCTGGTAAATACATTCCTGAAGGTGCCGAAGTTGGAGATCAAATTACTGTTTTTTTATATAAAGATTCTGAGGACCGATTGGTGGCAACCACTGAGGATCCAAAAATTAATCTGTATTGTTTTGCGTATCTGAAAACAACTTCTGTGAACTTGTATGGAGCTTTTGTGGATTGGGGTCTAGAAAAAGAATTGCTGGTTCCTTTCAAAGAGCAAAATCAACGGATGGAGGAAAATCACTATTACCTGGTTACGCTCCAATTGGATGAAGCCACAGACCGCCTCTATGCTTCAATGAAAGTGAATAAATTTCTTAAGTTGTGTAGTGATCCAAGTATAAAAGGAAAAGAGGTGGAAATTTTAATCTGTGATAAAACAGAACTTGGTGTAAAAGTAATTGCTGACGATCTTTATCAGGGCATCATATACAGAAATGATGTAAACAGGCCACTTAAACGCGGGGAACGATTGCGTGGCTTTGTACTGAATGTTAGGGAGGATGGCAAACTAGATATTCGACTCGAACAAATTGGTGTCAAGCGCTATGATGAGGCTGAAGAAAAGTTGATGCTTTTGATTAAAGAATCTGGCTTGCTGCCATTGACCGATAAGAGTGATCCGGATCAAGTCAGAGAAATTGCCGGGATGAGCAAAAAATTATTCAAGCAAACGGTAGGAAAACTGTACAAAGAAAGGTTGATTCAAATTACACCAGAGGGAATACAATTGAACGCCTGAAATACATCAAAGACTCATGATTTCGCGAAAACGAATCGCCTGTCTTCTGGATATTTCAATCTTCTCACCTTCCTTCAATTCCACTTGCAAGCCCCCATTAAACCAGTTTTCAATCCCGTTAATCCATTGTAAATTAACAATGAATTTGCGGTTGGCACGAAAGAAATACTCGGGATCTAACCTCTCTTCAAGACTGTTCAATGAACGAAGGATCAAGGGCCTGTAATTGTCGAAATACACTTTTACATAATTTCCGTCAGATTCCAGCATGCGGATTTTACTCAATTCCACAAACCAACACTTCTCCCCGTCTTTTATAAACACTTTGTCTGTGAGTGTAAGCTTACGGTTTTTACGCGCAGACGAATTCAGCTTTGGAGAAATGAAATCGTCATCAGATTGTAAAACTTTGTCAAGCGCTTCTTTCAATCTTAGCGGTTCAATCGGTTTTAAAATGTAATCTGCCGCATTCACTTCAAATGCAGACAGTGCATATTGATCATAGGCGGTTATGAAAATCACCTTGGGAATGACATTGAGTCTCTTAAGCATTTCAAAACCATTCATTCCGGGCATGTTTATATCCAGAAAGAGCAGATCCGGATTGAGGGCAGCTATTTTTTCAAGTGCCTCTTCCCCATTTTTCGCTTCGTCAACAACTTCAACTTCATGAAACTCTTTTAATAAAGACTTTAGTTCTTCTCTTGCAAGTCGCTCATCGTCAATAATTAATGCTCTTGTATTTTTCATGACCTAATTCTTAATTTCTATCCTGGCGATTACGTCTTTTTCTGTTTGTGTTAATTTAAGCTGTGCCTTTCCTTTAAACTGAAGGTCCAGGCGTCTTTGTATATTTACAATGCCAATTCCGGTGCCTCTAACTTCTGAAAACTGACCGGTATTGCGAACCTCGATACACAATGTTTTTGGTTCAATGAAGGTACGAACAATAATCTCTCCTCCACTCACTAAATTCGAAATCCCATGCTTTATTGCATTTTCAACAAGTGTTTGAATGCAAAAGGGCGGAATCGAAACTTCATTGAGACTTTTATCAATGTCCCACAATACGGTGAGGCGTTCTTCGAATCTGATTTTTTCCAATTGCAGGTAGTTGTCAACCAATTCAATTTCGGCCGAAATTGGAACAAGTTCTTCTTTGCCGATGAGCAGTGATTTTCTCAATAAGGAGGAAAGAATCGTAACGGCGTCTTTTGCTTTTTTTGGTTCAATATCGATCAATGCCCGAATACTGTTCAAAGAATTAAAAAGAAAATGTGGATTCAATTGAGAGAGCAGGTTTTTCAACTCAATTTCATTTCGGCTTGCCTCCAGAGAAATATTGTTTAATTCCTGTTGCCGTGATTTCTGAAAAAAATGAAAAGTGAAATACACTGAATTCCAGAAAATCACAAGGATAAGCAGGGCAAACACTGTGATTAACCAATCAAGTAAATTAAAGGGTTGCTGCTTCGTTGATGAGAGAATTCCGGCCATTTCTGTTCCGAGACCAATGCACACTGAACAAATAAAGGAAATAAGAAGAACTCTCGGGATCAGCGGGAACAGGCGTACATCCAGCCATTGGGTTTTGAGAAAATAGGTTCTCATGAGGTGTGTGCAACCTATCCCAAAGAACAAAAGCGAAGAAATGTTGATTAAAAAAGAAACATCGATTTTCTCGGGAGACTCCGCATAGGTAGCTAAAAAGACCAGAAGCCCATAGGAAAACCAACCTATGATTTGAGCGCCCCAATAAAGCCTTGTAGAATTACTCATTCTAACAAAAATACTTCCTTTTGTTCACTCTTTCTTCTTCTTTACAGGGCCGGCCATGGATTTCTTTTGATGGAACTTTTCCTGTTTGGAATGTTTTTTGGCATTTTTGTTTTATGCAATGGCGATTCCTGTTTCTTGTACTCCTCCCCTTTCTATCTTTTACGCAATTAACTGATCATCCAAAATTTGGATGGAAGGCCGGAGCCACTTTTCAGTTTGGCACACATACGAACAATTTTGGAATTCATTTTAACGCCTTCTTTGCAGATAGATTTTATCAGTTAAACGTTGGAGAACAATTGACATTCAGATTGGCAGATCTTGGAGGTCGTCAACGTTTTTTTCAATCAAGAATCTCAACGGGATTGGTTTTGTTAACAGGAAAAGAAAACGCTTTTGAAGATTTCCAGCTGAACGGACTCTTTCACAACACGAAACGAAATCTGGGGCTTGCATACAATTATCTTTGGTACCATGACAATGTTGGCACTTCGCAACGTTCCGGAGGCTGGGGAGTTCATGTAAAGAATTTGGCCTTTCTATTTGAAAACGATTTCTTCGGCGGGCAAGGCAAAGACAGGTTTCGTACAGGTCATTTTGCGCTTACTTATCGAATGAGTTCGTGGAAATATTCTGCAGGATTTTCTATCTGGACCGGAGAAACCGCGGGTACAAACTGGACAAAGGTGTCATACGATGGCTGTCCGAATGGCTTCCGAATCCTTGAAGACCGACCATTCGGAAATACAAGTCACGGCCTTGCTTACATGGGTTTTGATTATAAATTAGGGAATTACGGGCACCTTGGCTATAAGTTGGGCATAGACAGTGAAAAATTGAGGCACCGACTTCAAAATCGTGCAATGCATGACCTTGTCTGGCTTCCGAAAAAGATTAAGAGAAATACTCCACACTATCCAATTCTAGATCAGAATGGCTGCCCTGTTTTCAGGCTGAAAGATGCAAGGCCATCCCTCCTGTATTTCCATGGAGGACTAAACGACAATTGGTCTTACTGAATTGTGAATATTATTTTTACAATTCAGTCATTTTTTCGGTTGCTCTTGAGTTGATTCTACTAACTTTGCATCCCGTAGTTACAGTATTTTCCTATGTCTAATTCCACAAAATATGTCTTTGTAACCGGGGGTGTCACGTCTTCTCTTGGGAAAGGCATTATTTCGGCTTCTCTTGCTAAATTGCTTCAGGCCCGAGGTTACTCCGCAACAATTCAAAAACTTGACCCATACATAAATATCGATCCGGGGACCCTGAATCCATACGAACATGGGGAATGTTTCGTGACCGACGATGGCGCCGAGACAGATTTGGACCTTGGTCACTACGAGCGCTTTTTGAACGTACCCACCTCCCAAGCGAACAATGTAACAACCGGACGGATTTATCAATCTGTTATTGAAAAGGAACGTAGAGGAGAGTTTCTTGGAAAAACTGTTCAAGTCATCCCGCACATCACAGATGAAATCAAAAACAGAATTCAAATTCTCGGTAAAAGCGGACAGTTTGACATTGTCATTACTGAAATTGGTGGTACCGTAGGCGATATAGAATCCCTGCCCTATGTGGAGGCTGTGCGACAAATGCTCTGGGAATTCGAAAACGACTGCATCGTTGTTCACCTTACACTTGTACCTTACCTCGCTGCTGCCGGAGAATTGAAGACAAAACCAACACAACATTCGGTAAAACAATTGCTGGAACTAGGCGTTCAGCCTGATATTCTATGTTGCCGAACAGAACATGAACTGGATCTGACATTGCGAAAGAAGATTGCCAAATTTTGTAATGTCAGCATGAATGCGGTTATTGAATCAAGAGATGCGGAATCGATTTATGATGTTCCGATCCTAATGCAAGCCGAAGAGCTTGACAAGGTTGTGTTGCAAAAACTTGGATTGCCAGCAAAGTCTTCTCCAAAACTGGACCAGTGGAAGGAATTTTTGAATCGATTGAAAAATCCGAAACAAGAGGTAAATATTGGTCTTGTTGGGAAATACGTGGAATTGAAAGATTCCTACAAATCCATCAGCGAATCATTTATTCATGCCGGAGTAGCCAATGAGGTCAGGGTGAATGTAAAATGGATTCATTCAGAGAAATTAAGCAATTCTAACATCGATGAAGAATTAAAAGACCTGGATGGAATTCTTGTTGCCCCAGGGTTTGGTTCACGAGGGATTTCAGGAAAGATCGAAGCAGTAAAATTCGCGAGGGAAAATAAGATTCCTTTCTTTGGTATCTGTTTGGGAATGCAGTGCGCAGTTATTGAATTCGCAAGACACGTACTTAAATTAAAGGATGCCCATACTACTGAGATTTCTGAAGATTGCAAACATCCCGTTATCAGCATGATGGAAGAGCAGAAAAACATTGAAGAAAAAGGAGGAACCATGCGTTTGGGGGCTTACAATTGTCAATTGAGATCCGGATCTCATGTGTCAAAAGCCTACAATACAGACCGTATTTCAGAGCGTCACAGACACCGGTATGAATTCAACAATGTCTATTTGGAAGAATTTGAGAAGGCAGGAATGATTCCTACAGGAAAGAATCCTGAAACAGGACTGGTAGAAGTAGTCGAACTGGAAAACCATCCTTGGTTTGTGGGTGCCCAGTTCCATCCTGAGTACAAAAGTACGGTCGCAAAGCCTCATCCACTTTTCGTGGCATTTATTGCCGCTGCATTAAAATATAAGAAACAATGATGGATAGAAATTCACTCATAGGTTTAGTTCTGATCGGTTTGATCCTTTCAGTTTTTGCCATTATCAACCAACCGACAGAGGAAGAATTGCGCAAGCAGGAACAAGAACTGGCTGAAACTAGAAAGAAAGAACTCGAAGCTGCATCGAAAAAGAAAGATGCTGTGGTTTCAAAAGCAAAATCTTCAGAAAAATCAGCGAAATCCATTCAAACCAGAGTCCGTAAGGAAGAGTTAATCCGTCTGGAAAACAATAAATTGATCGTAGAATTTTCCACAAAGGGAGGAAAGGTTTCTTCGGTTTGGTTGAAGGAGTA